>NZ_JH600070.1:3945904-3976679 GCF_000245015.1 Beggiatoa alba B18LD
CCAGTTTGTTCTAGTCGTTCCCTTCCAAAAGAAAGTAGGTGCTCTTTTACCGCAGGATATTTTTCAATATCCACTCTCAAACTCGGAAGAGTTCCTATTATGTACAAGCCCTGCCATTCATGCCCATACCGCTTAATATCCCTGCCTCTTAAAATTGGTCGTATAATATTTTCAGATTCTGAGCATTTATCTATCAATTCCTTCCGTTTTTCAGCAGTTATGATAAACGCCTCATTAAATCCCGTTTTGATTCCATAATTGATTTGTATATCCCACTCACGGAGTGGAGTACCGATTTTTTTCAATTTTTTTCTTTTGATTTTGTTTTTTCTATTTTCATCAACGACAATCCAACTGTTTGGGGTATTGAAATGGGTATTGAGGGTTGAGTGCTGTTGAAAAAAATCGCTAACTTTAATACCCCTATTTTTATCAACAAAAAATGTTTACTATTAATTTTTACTATTAATTTTGACATGAAAAGATATGAACTACGGATATATTCGAGTCAGTACTGATAAGCAAACTACTGAAAATCAAAGGTATGAAATTCAAAAATTTGCTGAGGAAAGAGATATTCCCATTGGGGAATGGATAACAGAAACCATTAGCGCGACGAAAAAGTTGGAAGAGCGCAAATTTGGGCGGTTACTCAAAAAAATGCAGAAAGGTGACCAGCTTGTTGTAACGGAATTATCAAGATTAGGCAGAAATCTAATGCAAATCATGAAAATACTTCATGACTGTATGGAGAAAGATGTCATGGTTTATACCATTAAAGAACGTTATGAATTAGGAAATAATCTGAATTCAAAAGTATTGGCGTTCGCTTTTGGGCTTTCCGCAGAAATTGAGCGCAATCTCATTTCACAACGCACGAAAGAAGCGTTAGCACGGCGAAAAGCGGAAGGGGTTATTTTAGGCAGACCAAAGGGTAGAACGGCTTCTTATACAAAATTAACTGGGAAAGAACATGAGATTCAGAGTTATTTGGAGAAAAAAATTTCTTATAGTGCGATAGGGCGGATTTTGGGTGTGCACAGATTGACTGTTTCTAGTTTTGTTAAAAAGTTGAAACAAACTGAAAGCTAGTAATTAGTCAGATTGTACGGAATAAAGAACTTAAGTAAAGAGAAAATTTAATATTTTCAAATTGTCATGGTTAAAGCGGTTTGAAGTTAAGTTAATATCGAAACTCAAAGTTAGCTTGTGCTTTTTAAATTTTTCTCTTTATTTAAGTCTTCAAAAAACTTAATTTTCATGGGACTTCTACACTTAACCTCCATTTTTCACAAAACACTATAAATTTTAATGATAGCTTTGTCTGAGATTATCGTATTTTTCAATAAAGCTAGGGTGTTTTTTTGTTGACTTAGCTGTAGAGGCTTACAAAATAAGCGTTTATTTACAATAAGCTGGATAGGTAGCATAAATTAAAAATCATAATTTTTGCTTATTATTCAATATAAATTATTTTATATCAGGTATTTGCAAATTTAATAAGTGGTTTGCTATATTTGTTAGTGTCTTCTTTGACTTTAAGACACTTAATTGAGGATAGTATGACAACCACCAATCAAGAAGAAATTATTAATATAATAAATGCGTTAAAAAATCAGGATGGGGCTTTGTTACCTGTTTTACATAAAATTCAAGATACGTTTGGATATGTGCCGCCTGATTCTATTCCACTCATTGCTAACGCTTTGAATTTGTCTCGTGCGGATGTGCATGGGGTTATCAGTTTTTATCATTATTTCCGCGATACGCCCGCAGGTAAGCATACGATTCATGTTTGTCGGGCGGAGTCTTGTCAAGCCATGAATTCAACGGCTTTAGAGCAGTATATCAAGCAGTCTCTTCATCTCGATTATCATCAAACCAGTAGTGATGCGCAGTATAGTCTTGAGCCTGTGTATTGTTTGGGGAATTGTGCTTGTTCGCCTGCGATTATGGTTGATCATGAGGTTTATGGGCGAGTAACCCCTGAGCGGTTTGATGAGATTTTAAAAGCATTATAAAAAAGGATGGATGGTATGGCGATTAAGGTTTTTGTGCCGTGTGATTCTAGTGCGTTGTCGTTGGGTGCGGAGCAGGTTGCACAGGCGATTTTGGCAGAGGCGCAGCGGCGGAATGAGGATATTCAGTTAGTCCGTAATGGGTCGCGGGGGATGTTTTGGTTGGAGCCGTTGGTTGAGGTGAAGACGACGCTTGGGCGGGTTGCTTATGGGGCGGTGCAGGTGAAGGATGTGCCGTCGTTGTTTGATGCGGGTTTTTTGCATGGCGCGCCTCATCGTTTGTCTTTAGGTCGGACAAAGGAGATTCCGTTTTTAAAGCATCAGGAGCGGTTGACGTTTGCGCGGGTGGGGATTACTGACCCTGTGGATGTTGTGGATTATGTTGAACATGCGGGTTTTCGTGGCTTAGAGCGTGCCTTGCAGATGTCGGGTGCGGAGATTGTCGAGGAAGTGATTCATTCGGGGTTGCGCGGTCGGGGTGGTGCGGCGTTTCCGACGGGAATTAAGTGGAAAACGGTGTTGCAGGCGAAGTCGGCGCAGAAGTTTATTGTTTGTAATGCGGATGAGGGGGATTCTGGGACGTTTTCTGACCGTATGATTATGGAGGGCGACCCGTTTGTACTTATCGAGGGTATGACGATTGTCGGTTTAGCTGTTGGGGCAACAAAGGGTTATATTTATTTGCGGGTGGAATATCCGCACGCTTATCAGACTTTGCAAACGGCTATCCAACGCGCTTATCAGGCGGGGTATTTGGGGGATGATATTCGCGGGAGTGGTAAGGCTTTTCATTTGGAGGTTCGTCTTGGCGCAGGGGCTTATATCTGTGGGGAAGAGACGGCTTTAATGGAGAGTATCGAGGGTAAGCGGGGGATGGTGCGTTTTAAACCGCCTTTGCCTGCCATTAAGGGTTTGTTTGGTCAGCCAACGGTTGTGAATAATGTGATTTCGCTCGCGTCTGTGCCGATTATTTTGGATAAGGGTGGGGCGTTTTATCGAGATTTTGGGATGGGTCGCTCGCATGGGACGTTGCCGATTCAGTTGGCGGGGAATTTGAAGCAAACGGGATTGGTCGAGAAGGCGTTTGGGGTGACGTTACGTGAGATTTTGTATGAGTTTGGCGGTGGGTCTGCGTCGGGTCGTCCGATTCGAGCGGTGCAGGTGGGGGGACCTTTGGGGGCTTATTTGCCTGAGTCGTTGTTTGATACGCCGTTAGATTATGAAGCCTTTAGCGCGGTTCAAGCCGTTTTGGGACACGGTGGCGTGGTGGCGTTTGATGACACAGTGAATATGGCAGCGATGGCACGCTATGCAATGGAGTTTTGCGCCATTGAATCTTGTGGAAAGTGTACGCCGTGTCGGATTGGGTCGACGCGGGGTGTAGAGATTATGGATAAGGTCATGTCTCATGAGGATAATCCACAGCAAATTGCTTTGTTGCGGGACTTGTGCGACACGATGTTGAGTACGACGTTGTGCGCTTTGGGGGGAATGACTCCGTTTCCTGTCTTGAGTGCGTTAAATCATTTTCCTGAAGATTTTGGGATGTCTAAACTCGACAAACACGCTGCTTAAAGAGAATTTGTTATGTCAACGTTGAATGAAAAAGATTTTGGTACACCTGCCAGTTCTGCGCATAAATTGGTGAGTTTGGAAATTGATGGTTTTAAGGTGACTGTGCCTGAAGGCACTTCGGTGATGCGTGCCGCTGCAAGTATTGGGATTGAAATCCCGCGTTTGTGTGCAACGGATAGTTTAGAGCCGTTTGGCTCTTGTCGGTTGTGTATTGTGCAGATTGAGGGCGGGCGCGGTTATCCTGCTTCTTGTACAACGCCTGTGCATCAGGATATGAAGGTTGTCACGCAGAATGAGAAATTAGGCAATTTACGGCGGAATGTGATGGAGTTGTATATCTCTGACCATCCGCTGGATTGTTTAACGTGTTCTGCAAATGGCAATTGTGAATTGCAGGATATGGCGGGCAAGGTGGGCTTGCGTGAAGTGCGTTATGGGTATTCAGGCAAGAATCATTTGCAGTCGTCAAAGGATGTGAGCAATCCTTATTTTAGTTTTGAGCCGAGCAAGTGTATTGTCTGCTCGCGCTGTGTGCGGGCTTGTCAGGAAGTGCAGGGAACGTTTGCCTTAACCATTTCGGGACGTGGTTTTGATTCGGTGGTATCGCCAAGTGAGCAACAGGCGTTTTTGGATTCTGAGTGCGTTTCTTGTGGTGCGTGTGTGCAAGCCTGTCCGACAGCAACATTGATGGAAAAATCCGTAATTGCGAAAGGTCAGCCTGAGCATGGGATTGTCACGACTTGCGCTTATTGTGGGGTTGGCTGTTCATTTACTGCGGAAATGAAAGGCAATGAAGTGGTGCGCATGGTGCCGACGAAGTCAGGTAAGGCGAATCATGGGCATTCTTGCGTAAAAGGGCGGTTTGCCTTTGGCTATGCTACGCATCCCGACCGGATTAAAAAGCCGATGATACGGGAAAAAATCACCGACCCATGGCGCGAGGTGAGTTGGGAGGAGGCTGTACAGTTTGCGGCGGAGCGGTTTAAAGCCTTGCAAAGCAAATACGGGCGTTATTCCGTGGGTGGTATTACTTCCTCACGTTGTACTAATGAAGAAACCTATTTAGTACAAAAGTTAATCCGTGCAGGTTTTGGCAATAATAACGTGGATACCTGCGCACGGGTTTGTCATTCCCCAACTGGCTACGGTTTAAAACGGACGTTGGGTGAATCCGCAGGCACACAAGATTTTGATTCGGTGATGGATTCCGATGTTATTATGGTGATTGGTGCGAATCCAACGGATGGACATCCTGTCTTTGGTTCTTTAATGCGCAAACGGTTGCGCCAAGGGGCAAAATTAATTGTTGTCGACCCACGACGGATTGATTTAATTAAATCACCCCATGTACAAGCCAATTATCATTTGCAATTACAACCCGGTACGAATGTCGCGTTAATCAATGCCATGGCGCATGTGATTGTGACAGAAGGCTTGGCAAATGAAGCCTTTGTCGAAAAACGTTGTGATTTACATGCTTATGAAAAATGGAAGCATTTCATTAGCCATCATCGCCACGCGCCCGAAGCCATGGAAAAAACCATTGGTGTGCCTGCGCAACAAATTCGTGAAGCAGCGCGTTTATATGCAACAGGCGGTAATGCGGCGATTTATTACGGCTTAGGCGTGACGGAACACAGTCAAGGCTCTACCATGGTAATGGGGATTGCTAACCTTGCCATGTTGACGGGCAATGTCGGACATTCAGGCGTTGGTGTAAATCCGTTGCGCGGTCAAAACAACGTCCAAGGCTCTTGCGATATGGGGTCATTTCCGCATGAATTCCCCGGATATCGGAGCGTTGCTGACCATGTTACCCGCGAGTTATTCGAACAAGCGTGGGGTGTTTCATTAGAAGCAGAACCTGGTTTACGCATTCCAAACATGTTCGCCGCCGCATTAGACGGTAGTTTTAAAGGCTTATATGTTGAAGGGGAAGACATTGCCCAATCCGACCCCGACACACAACACGTTTATGCCGCCTTGTCTTCTTTAGAATGCTTAGTTGTTCAAGATTTATTCTTAAACGAGACGGCTAAATTTGCCCATGTATTCTTACCGGGTTCATCTTTCTTAGAGAAAAACGGCACATTTACCAATGCAGAACGGCGGATTTCTCCCGTGCGTAAAGTCATGCCTCCCTTAGCAGGAAAAGAAGATTGGGAAATTACCCAATTATTGGCAAACGCACTCGGCTATCCGATGAACTACAGTCATCCATCAGAAATTATGGATGAAATTGCCCGCTTAACCCCCACGTTTACAGGGGTTAGCTATGCCAAATTAGACGAATTAGGCAGTATTCAATGGCCTTGTAACGAAGAAGCCCCCGAAGGCACGCCGTTAATGCACACCAAACATTTTGTGCGCGGTCAAGGTTTATTCGTACTCACCGAATATGTGCCAACGCCTGAACAAACCACGGCGAAATATCCGTTAATTCTCACCACAGGGCGGATTCTGTCGCAATACAATGTCGGTGCGCAAACTCGGCGGACAGAAAATGTGGCATGGCATAGCGAGGATAGATTAGAAATTCATCCCAGCGATGCTGAACTGCGCGGCATTAAAGACGGTGATTGGGTTGGCATTCAAAGCCGTGCGGGTGAAACCGTGTTACGGGCATTAGTCAGCGAACGGATGCAACCCGGTGTTGTTTATACCACGTTCCACTTCCCACAATCGGGCGCGAATGTGATTACCACCGATAATTCTGACTGGGCGACAAACTGCCCTGAATACAAGGTAACGGCGGTACAAGTCAGCCCTGTTTCCATCGCGGAACGCTCTGCATGGCAACAGCAACATGCGTCATTTACTGAAACACAATTACAATTGTTAGAACAACGGATGACGGTTTAATGACGGGATATTGTCCGCGTCACTTTACCAAATGACCAAATAAGCAGGATTTTAAAGTTTCTAATCCCGCTAATTCTGAAAATCTTGATTCAGACAAAAAAGACCTGCTAAGTTTTCAAAACCTAGCAGGTCTCTGTTTTATTTTGATAAATTTGGTAACGGTTTTTAGGCAGGGCTTTACAAAATGCAACCTTATACCCAACATCCCGTTGACCGCTGGCGTGCGCAACAACAAGAAACCTTAAGCGATGCTTTAGCCGAAGAAACGCCGATTGCTTTTTTTTATAACGGTTTACCCTATGCGGTGATGTTGGCAACACCACAAGATTTAGACGATTTTGCGCTAGGTTTTAGCATCAGCGAACAAATTATTCAGCATCCTGATGAATTAAAAGATTTATACCTATTGCCACAAGCAGATGGCATTGAAATTCATCTGGAAATTCCACAACAACGTTATGCGGAATTAGCGAATAAACAGCGAAATTTAACCGCTAATACGGGCTGTGGTTTATGTGGCACAAAGACATTACTGCAAGTCGTGCGTCACCCAACCCCCATTGGCATTGGCTGCACCTTAACAGATAAAAGCTTGCAATTAGCACTCACACACTTACAACATTACCAACCGCTCAACGCTGTGACTGGCGCGATTCATGCGGCTGCATGGGTAAACCTTGCAGGAGAAATCAACGAATTAAGAGAAGACGTAGGACGACATAACGCACTCGATAAACTTGTCGGTACAATACTAAAGAAAAAAATAGAGGTTAATCAAGGGTTTTTACTAATCACCAGTCGCGCCAGTTACGAAATGATACAAAAAGCGGCAACGATAGGGATTAGTTTAATCGTAGCGATTTCAGCCCCAACCGCTTTAGCCGTGCGTTTAGCGGAAGAAAGCAATATGACATTAATCGGCTTTGCACGGGGAATGAATCACACCATTTATACCCATGCACGGCGACTCATTCATACCATAACGGAGGAGAATAACTATGCAAACGGATAATTTAATTAAAATGGCGAATAATATCGGCGACTTTTTTAAAGCCGAGCCTGACCATGAACACGCCGTTCATGGCATTACTGACCATATTCAAAAATCGTGGGAATTACGCATGCGTCAAGCCATTATTGAACATTATCAAAAAGGTGGCGAAGGCTTAAGTGATTTAGTGAAAGAAGCGATTGGACGCTTACGCGCATAAACGTGATTTTATTAATAATGCAACTGAAATAAGGAGATACGTTTTTATAAACTATCTCCTTCTTTATATCTCCCGCCTTGAGTATTAAACCTTGATGATAAATTCTCCCGACATCCCTTTATTAAAGGTTAAAGCCCTATCGCGCTATTACGGACATGTTCAAGCAGTGAATAACTTAAATTTCACCGCACAACGCGGGCAAATTTTAGGTTTTTTAGGTGTGAATGGCGCGGGAAAATCTACAACCATGCAAATGCTCACAGGAACACTTGCACCCAGTGCGGGTTCTATTCAAATTGGGGGCTATGATTTGATAGAACAACCGTTACAAGCAAAACAACTAATCGGTTATCTTCCTGAAAATCCACCACTATATAAAGACATGCGTGTATCAGAGTTTTTACACTTTTGCGCACAATTACGCCATGTTCCCACCGCACAAAGAACACAAGCCATACAAACTGCATTAATAGACTGTGGTTTACTCACGGTCAAAAATCATGTTATTGCACACTTATCAAAAGGCTATCAACAACGCGTTGGTATCGCCCAAGCGATTCTACACAATCCTGCATTAATTGTTTTAGATGAGCCGACAGTTGGACTTGACCCGATACAAATTCAGGAAATTCGAAACCTTATTCGACAATTAGGCGAAAAACACTGCGTGATTTTATCAACGCATATTCTCTCAGAAGTACAAGCGTTATGCAGTCATGTACAAATTATTCATCAAGGTAAATTAATACTGACAGAAACGATAGAGGGATTATTAGCCCGTATTCAAACCCATTATTTACAGGTTGGTTTACGAAATCCGCCCACATTAATGGTTTTAGAGAAATTAACAGGCGTTAAACACGTTGAGATGATAGATACACAACATTTTAAAATCTATTATGATATGGAGAGTAATCCCGCAGAATCGCTCGTTATTCAAGCTGTTGCGAAAGGATGGAGCTTATTTGAACTGATACCAGAAAAACAAACATTGGAACAAGTTTTTATTCACTTAACACGCGGTCAGGATGGTCAGACCAAACCGCAGGCAGAACAAGCTTATTAAAACAACACACTAAGACCCATCGTTAACACTAAACCTAACGCATAAACAGTTCCACCTACCCAAACAATTGCCCCTAATGCAAGAATCAATAAAACTTGATAAGCAGTAAAAAGCACGAATAAACGATACATGATAAATACTCCTTCACTGTATATCACCTCACTTCATGAGACTTACCTATTATCAGTGCAAGGGATATACCAAAATAAAAATAAATAATTTTATGTTTTTAAAGCAATTTTAAAGTTATTTTTAATACATTCTTAAGAGATAAACCAACATTCTATGCAACTAGTCGGATTATGTTTATACGGAAAGACATATAAAAGCACCCTCACCACTAACAATATAACCCAAGTTTGGCAAAAAAGAACAAGTGGTGTGTCAACATTATGGGAATCCTTTCCAAGCGTTTATCGTCAATATGCAGTGTGTTATACGGATTTTTGGGAGGCGTATAAAGGGATATTACCCAGTAAACGTTACCGAGCGGCTGGGAGGGAGACAAGTTTAACTAATTATATAGAACGATTTAATAACACATTGAGACAGCGAGTCAGTCGCTTAGTTCGCAAAACGTTATCCTTCTCTAAGAAATTGCAAAATCACGTGGGAGCTATCATTTTTTTCATTAATCATTACAACTTATCCTTACTTGTTTAGCACTACCCTAATAACAAACGCATTACATGTAGTCCTTAAACTCATCTAGTGGCGAATCAAAATCATCCGTCATTTTAATTAAGCCTTTGGAACTACCAAAGATACGTTGCTTGCCTATTTCAGGCTGTTGTGTTTGAGTGATGATGGCTTTGATTTGGTTCAACACATTCAGTAATTGCTGGTAATCTTGTTCCGCAAGCAAAATGGCAGATTGTCCATGACCTAGCGAAAGTTTTAGGGGGTCATGTGTCGTCAAGGTTTGTTGTATTAATTGCTGTAACTGTGGACTCAGTTCCGATTGAGAAATGCTATACATGATTTAGATTCTCCTTATCTGGTATATGTCAGTTTCATTCATTATCATGTAAATAAAACCGACTGCAACAGAAAAATTACTGCTCATGTTACAGTAGCACCAAAATAAGGGGTAATTTAAAGTACTCCATAAACTGATTTTGGGAACTCCGTTAAGGGATTCCTGTGTTACAAGCTAAAGCAAACCATTTTCGTTAATCTGTGAATTCACTTGAAATGTGTACATAATGATTTTTCACTCTGTAAAACTAAATTTAGCAATTATTAACGATAATAGTATATATCCATTCCTCTCGTTCCCACGCTGGAGCGTGGGAACGAGGAAAAACTGTACTGAATATTTTGGATTTAATGCCACACATTGCGCTAAATGAATTAAGGCATTGGGGAAATCTGCTTGCTGTAAATAGGCATTTCCTTGCCCTTTGGCTAACATGCTTTCAAAACTTTGGATAATTTTGGTTGCGTCACTCATGGGAATTCTCGGGGGGTTGAATTATTGTTTTTTGGAGGATTAAGCACGTTCAAATAAATCATCAATTTCATCCGTAGTTGTATTATGTAGATAATCTTCATAATAATTAGATTTTAATGAATAAAAATATTCATCGTGTTGCTCTTTTATGTCAAATGCGTTGACTATTCTCTTTTTATCATTACTTGTTATAAAAACGCCTAAATCACCTGCTAGAGCTAGAACGTCAATTTTTTCTTCTATTAATTCCAGAAGTTTATCTTCAGCACCAGAATAATCGCCTTCTTCTATTGAACCGAAAACGTCTTCCGGTGAAAAATCATCACGAACGTAATACTCAAAATAAGTAACTACAGACTCGATAAAAGATGATATAACTAATTTTTGAGTTTCACCATCAAACTTACTTATTATTAACGAGATAGTTATCAAATCATCCCATTCTCCAAATTTAGGTATTTTCTCTTGCATAAAATTAAATACCCATTCTTGTGCAATTACCTTGTGAGTAAATGCCCAATCGATAACGTCAAGACCATTGCCAGAAGTGATGCCTGAACTTGAGTTCACTAAAAAATCGATTGCCTTAGCAATATTTGGCTCACTAGGTACAAGTGATGAATTATAAGCTCTTACAATTAAGATTAATTTTGCAATGTAATCAGGAAGATAATCTTTAAAAGAAACTAGAACGGCTTTATCTAATAATCCCTCCGCTAATCCCTCCGCAATATTGTTTGCATCGATTTCAGAAGTGATGTCTGAACTTAAGTTCACTAAAAAATCGATTGCCTTAGCAATATTTGGCTCACTAGGAACAAGTGATGAATTGTGAGTTCTTACAATTAAGATTAATTTTGCAATGTAATCAGGAAGATAATCTTTAAAAGAAACTAGAACGGCTTTATCTAATAATCCCTCCGCAATATTTTTTGCGATGGTAGAATTAATAATCTCGTTTTTTGAAAGATCGGAAAGGGTGTTTAGCGAATTGATTGTTCGTAAACTGAGAAAACCTGCTTTTAAAGAAACAGTGTCATTCGCATAGCGTCGCAAGATATAATCGCCAACGGATGGATTGAATAGATTAAAAAATGGTTCATTCTTTCCATAGATAACTCTCTTCAAAAAAGAACCTGTAAGATGTTTGATATTGAGAGAAAAATCTCTTTTGCCGTGCAAATTATTATGTTCAGGAATTGAAACATACCGTTGATATGCTTCGGATAACAGAGATTCATCAATACTACGCATATTTAGCGTAACCAGTAGAACCAGTGCCCTGCCGAAATCATCAAGTTGTACTGTAAAAGAATGTTCCCAGACATCGATAGGATTATCCAATGTCTTGGATATATAATTCCAATACTCTGCTATAGGAGTATCATCTGAACTCACTCTATCAGGATCAGTAATATAATTGATTAATCGAGGATTAAAATTTTGGTGTTTAATAACATCTCTGTAACGTTTATTGAGATAGATTTGCTCAATAAAGTCTTTAGCAAGATTCGAGTGCCACAAATGATTATAGAGGATTTTAGCCTTATCTAAGTTTGATAGAGAGTCTAGCGTTAACTCATATTCATTTTGGTCGAGCTTATTGTGCTGAAACTCGTCATGAAAAATTTTTCCCTGATTTAAAATCGTTGTGCGTGATGTAAGAAGTAATCGTGTATTTGGAGATTTTCGGACACGCCCTATAAAATGCACTATTTTACTGCCTTCATGTCCTGTCAATGCCTCTAAATAATTTCTTCCCAAAAAGTCATCAAAATAGAAGAGTTGTTTTTCACTGTTCTGAAAAACCTCCTCTGCCTCCTGAATATCTTCACTAATAACAAATAATTTAAAGTCTTCCAGCACATAATGTAAGAGTAAATGCCTTGCGAGCGTTGTTTTTCCAATTCCCGCAGAACCCGTAATAATAACCGTTCTTCGCGCTTCTAATTTTTTGATAGCACGATCATGATTTTCTGTTTTTATATATAAATGAGCACTCTCTCGAATAGACTTGAATTCATCATTACTGCGATCATAAATAGGCTTATTAAGCATGTATTGGAGTACATTAGTGCTTGACAACCAAAGTTTGTAATGTCTCCGTTCTACCTCTGCATGACGGGCAAGTAAATCATTTAAGTCTTCTTTACCGAAAATGTCGCTATCTTTTAGATACGGTGCAAAAATTTTAACTATTTTTGTTTTATCTTCGCGTGATAACGGGTGAGATAGCATGAGGATGTAACGAGCAGGCTTAAGCTTTTCTACTTTCGGTTTTTCCTCAGATTCCAGACGTGAAATGAGCGTGTTTAATGGTGTAGAAATCCAATGCTTACATTGCAGAATGGTTTCTTTTCCGTCCGATGAAAAAAATCGACCATCAACACCTCCATCTCGTCCTGCTTTAAAACGTTCGTAGCGCACACCGTATTCAGAGCTGAGTAAGTCCGTACATAGAACTTCAAACTCTTTATCATTTAGCGTTTTAAAATCGTAATCAGTCATGATTTGGTTAAATTCATCTCGTCGTTCATGATATGGGAGACGCTCTGAAAAATCATTTGTTTTACCGACATATAGAGCAATCTATTCCAGTTCTGTCCTCTCAATATGCAAAAATATAAAGGTCAGAAAATTTATTCCATTCTTCATTAAAGCTGTAAATATCAAACTCTAGGTTATTACCATTACCCAAAGACATTTTTCCATAAAAATCTCCATTTTCTAATGAATTTTTCATCTGCGTAAAGGGAATAAATCAATATATTATTTCAAAAAACACCTATCAATAATACGTTAGCACATAACAAAATTCACTACCCAAACAATATCCCTACCAACCCACAACACTAACAACATACAAACACTCACTGTGGAATACGCTACGCTATTCCACCCTACGCGAAATTGTCGACAATCTCCCATTATCCCCATTCATTCAATGTACTCAGTCGTTGATAAACTTCTAACGGCTTTTTCTTTGCGATATAAATGCAAATATTGGTGTCTAACAAATAACGCAATTTCACAACCACTCTTCCTGAGATTGGGGTACATCGCTCATACGTTCATTCATAAAATCGTCTGGCAACTGCGTTAATAACTCAAATGCCTGCGTTAGGTTAGCTGGCTCGGGATGTTTTAAACTGTTCTGCAATGTCTCTAATACTAACAAAACATTGACCTGTTGATTCGCCCATTCTTGAGGCAATTTAATTGAAAGCAAAGCATTTTCGTTAATCTGTGAATTCACTTGAAATGTGTACATAATGGTTTTTCACTCTGTAAAACTATATTTAACCTGAGTTCGGGATAAGCGATTAGAGCAAAGGAGTCAAATCGTTTCTGGCAATATTCAAAGAAGGCAGTTTATCCTGATAAGAATAAGTGACCAAACTTGCGACAACGTTAATCATATAATGGGTTAATGAACGATGCCGCGAGTGTTCTAAATCAAAGATATTTTTCAGCTGGTCATTAATCGTTTCGATGATACAATGCTTACGTAACAAAATCTTATCAAAAGCGGCGAATACTCGGGGTTTCATGTTTTTCTTCAAGGTGGTAATCAGTTCTACGTCATCTAAAGCCAATAACTCAGCTAGCTTTTTAGAGAGATAGCCACGGTCTCCAAAGACTTTACCGATGAAAGTTCTGTAGCCTGAGGAGTGGTAGAAGACAATAAGGGTGATGATTTCAGAAGGGCTTAAACTTCGAGTTCTACGTCTTTTTTTGCAGCCATCGTTGAGTTGAGTTTTTTCCCATTCAGGAATAAATGCGTTGCAGAAATCATCCACTTCACAAAACAATCGTGTTAAATTCATGGAGAAATAGGGAATGTAGAGATTTTATATTTTCTCAGACTCTATCGGGCTTGCCTTCCTTAGACCGAACTCAGGTTAATTATTAATCACCAGCAGTGTTAGAGAGAGATTATCTAAAACACGCGCCGCTGGAGCGACGCAATCTGCATTCCCACGCTGGAGCATGGGAACGAGGAAAAAACACTATTTTAGGAGTGTTTGTAACTGTAACTTATTGTATTGCTACAACACATTGAAAATTTGGAGGTTATATTTCAATTCATGATTAAATATGTTACTAAAAAAAGTGATCCCACTCAAAGATATTTAGTAGTTTTTCACACACAAGAAGCACGTGACGAAAAGCTATCAATGCCCCTAAAATGTAGAAGGTCTGATGCTTGGTTAGGAGAAGGCTTTTATTTTTGGCTAGAAGAAGAATTTGCCCATTATTGGGGTTCTGATTCTAAAAAACCGATATATTGCATTTATAAAGGCTATCTTCTTGATAAAAATATATTAGATGCTACTTTTTCAAGTAAGGGTTATTTTTTATTTGTACAACATATTGATAAAGCTATTGAGCATATTAAAAGAACTTATGGTCGTTCTCCTTCACTGGCAGAAGTTCATGCTTATCTCGCAGATAAGATATGGCATGGATTGAATATAAAAGGGATCATTTATGATGATTTACCAAAGAACTCCCGTTCAGGTGAAAGAATTTACTCCGAAATAAAACCGTTGTATTACAAAAAAAGAATTCAACTTGTATTGTTTGATTTAGATATTCTTGAAAAATTTGAAATTTATCAAGATAACCAAGAGGTCAAAGAAAATGAATGATTTTATAGAAATAGTAGATGAAGAATATGAAAACCTGCTAAAACTTGGTTTTGCCTTGATTCATGCAGAAACAAAGGAATCAATAGAAGAGTGGTTTCGCTATAACCGCGCTCGTATTGAGGAAGAACAATTTGAAGATTTTTGCTTAGGAAAAGCGATTGTAGTGACTTCCTCAAGTGAAGTGTCTATGATTAGTACCACTGATATTGAATTTGGTGCTAATGACGATCTATTTTTTAGCGAGGCTGCATGAATACAGAATCGCAAGAAATACAAATGAAAATTAAGTTGGAATCTGTTCAGGTTCTAAATTTAAATTTCAAGAGTTTGTCTATTGATAGCAGCATAACTCAAGAGATGTCCGTATCGATGCAGTTGTCTGTCACTCAAAATAAATATGATGATACAAACAAAAGATCTTTTATTGTGTCATTTTTGATTGATTTAAAACGTCAGGATGATTCATTAAGTATTTCTATTGAGGCTATCGCAATTTTCTCTACAACAGAAATTGTTGATGAGCAATTTCTGGGTTCTTCTTTTGCAACTGTAAATGCGCCTGCTATAGCATTCCCTTTCGTTAGGGCATACATTGCAAACTTTACACTTAACAGTGGATTTAATCCAATAATGTTACCTTCTTTTAATTTCCAAGCTATGCAAAGAGCAAAAAGTGAATTAAAAGAATAAAATAGTCATTTGCTTGATAACTCGAGAACAGTATCCTCAATAGATATTTTCAAAGCCATTCAGTTAATCTGCCTCCCTTACTAGGGAAGGCAAGCCCGATGAAACCTGAAAAAATATAAAATTTCTACGTTTTATAATTCTCAACGAGCTTGCCTAATAGCTTTAATAGGCTCAAATACAAACTTTAAAACGTATCCCCCGGAATACGCACATAACCTTCCATTAACACCCGTGCGCTACGACCCATCACGGCTTTAGTCGCAATCCATTCGCCATTGACTAATTTAGCTTCTGCGCCAACGCGTAATGTACCTGAGGGATGACCAAAACGGACGGCGTTACGTTCTCCACCCCCTGCGGCTAAATTGACCAATGTGCCAGGGATGGCAGCGGCTGTGCCGATAGCTACCGCAGCAGTGCCCATCATGGCATGGTGTAATTTGCCCATGGATAAGGCGCGGACATTCACATCAATATCGTCTAAAGTGACTTGTTTACCGCTAGATGAGACATAAGCTTTTGGTTTAGCAACAAATGCGATTTTAGGCGTGTGTTGACGGCTTGCGGCTTCTTCAAGTTTACTGATTAACCCCATGCGTAAGGCAGCGTGGGCGCGAATGGTTTCAAAGCGGGCTAACGCAGCAGGGTCGCCGTTGATGGCTTCTTGTAATTCTGTGCCCGTGTAGCCAATATCTTCCGCGTTTAAAAATACAGTGGGAATACCTGAGTTAATCATGGTGACTTTGAAAGTACCGATGTTTGGCACTTCTAAATCATCGACTAAGTTGCCCGTCGGGAACATTGCGCCTTCGCCATCGGCGGGGTCCATAAATTCAACTTGTACTTCTGCGGCGGGAAAAGTTACGCCATCTAATTCAAAATCACCTGTTTCTTGTACTTCGCCGTTGGTGACTGGCACATGTGCAATAATGGTTTTTTTAATGTTGGCTTGCCAAATACGCACGACTGCTGTGCCGTTTTCGGGGACACGCGCAGGGTCAATTAAACCGCTGAAAATCGCGAATGAGCCGACCGCTGCGGTTAAATTGCCGCAGTTACCGCTCCAATCGATAAACGGTTTATCAATCGCAACTTGACCGAATAAGTAATCTACATCGTGATCAGGTTGTGTGCTTTTAGACAGAATAACGGTTTTGCTGGTGCTGGAAGTCGCGCCACCCATACCGTCGGTGTGTTTGCCATAAGGGTCAGGGCTGCCGATAACGCGCAGTAATAATTTGTCGCGTGCTTCGCCTGCAACTTGAGCGGCTGCGGGTAAGTCGGTTAAGTTGAAAAATACGCCTTTGCTCGTGCCGCCGCGCATGTAAGTGGCTGGGATTTTAATTTGAGGAACTTGAGACATGTTGATGGTTTCCTTATGTAGGGTGGAATAGGCGTAAGCCGTATTCCACCAAATCCGTTGAAATTAAAATTAATCACTGGGCTGACAAAGGTGGAATACGCTGCGCTATTCCACCCTACATGGGATGTGAATTTATTCCATCGCCATTTGCTTTGTCATTTCTTGAACAATATCAGGGATGATTGATGTATTTGGATAGTCGGTTTTTGCATTATGTGTAAATGAGCTATATTGCCAATCTAATGGCTTTTCTACATAACCATGTTTAACAGGGTTGTAAAAAATGTATGCCAGATGATTGTTTAAATCACGCTCATCACGAATGACATGTTCCCAAAATCGTCTTTGCCACACTTGTTTTTCTTGCCGATGATTAACGATAGTTTCAATCTGTTTAGAAAAATGTTGTTTAATACATTTCCAACGTGTTGAGTAATCTATATCGCCTACAGGCAAGCTCATAACGCAATGTAAATGGTCAGGTAAAATGACAATCGCATGAATGTCAAAAGGTCGCTTTTTCTTTTCCTTACGAAAGGCTTCGCGTAACGCGTCAATACATTCAATTAAGATAGGTCTGCGTTGCCATGTCGTTAAGGTGAAGAAATATGTACCGCCATTAACGTAAGCACGACGATAATTAGACATATTTCAATCCAAAATATTGAACATGTTGAATATGTAGGGTGGAATAGGCGCAAGCCGTATTCCACCAGAATCAGCATATTAGCCCGAGCATGGTGGAATAGGTATAAGCTGTATTCCACCAAAATCAGCATATTGGCTTGGGTATGGTGGAATACGCTACGCTATTCCACCCTACATCTACATCGTTTAAGCCGCTTTCGCTTCTAAAAAGTCCTTGGCAAAGCGTTGTAACACGCCGCCTGCTTCATATACGGAAACTTCTTCGGCGGTGTCTAAACGACAGGTCACAGGGACGTTCACGGTTTCACCATTTTTGCGATGAATCACAACGGTTAACTCAGCGCGGGGGGTTAATTCGCCGATGACATCAAAGGTCTCAGTGCCGTCGATGTTGTAGGTGTGACGAGTTTCGCCCGCTTTGAATTCCAGCGGTAACACGCCCATACCTACTAAGTTCGTGCGGTGAATACGCTCAAAACCTTCTGCAACAATGGCTTCAACACCTGCTAAACGCACGCCTTTTGCTGCCCAGTCACGAGAAGAACCTTGACCATAATCCGCGCCTGCTACGATGATTAAAGGCTGTTTGCGTTCCATGTAAGTTTCAATCGCTTCCCACATACGCGTTACTTTACCTTCTGGCTCGATACGCGCTAAAGAACCTTTTTTTACATTGCCGTTTTCGTCGCGGCACATTTCGTTTAACAATTGCGGATTAGCAAAAGTGGCACGTTGTGCGGTTAAATGGTCACCGCGATGGGTTGCATAAGAGTTAAAATCTTCTTCAGGTAAGCCCATCTTGGCTAAGTATTCGCCTGCGGCACTGCTCGCCAGAATTGCGTTAGAGGGTGACAAGTGGTCAGTGGTGATGTTATCGCCTAATACCGCTAATGGACGCATTCCTTTTAAGGCACGCGCACCCGCTAATGCACCTTCCCAATAAGGCGGACGGCGGATGTAAGTACTCATGGGTCGCCAATCGTACAAGGGACTTTTCGCTTCTTCTACCGCGCCTAAGTCAAACATCGGAATGTAAACTTTATTAAATTGTTCAGGTTTCACGAATTGTTTAACAATTGCGTCGATTTCTTCATCAGACGGCCAAATGTCATTTAAGGTAATCGCTTTGCCGTTTTTGTCAGTGCCTAAAACATCTTTCTCAATGTCAAAACGTACTGTCCCTGCGATGGCATAAGCAATAACTAAGGGCGGAGAAGCTAAAAATGCTTGTTTAGCATAAGGGTGAATACGACCATCAAAGTTACGATTGCCAGACAATACAGCCGTTGCATATAAATCACGGTCGATGATTTCTTGCTGAATTTTAGGGTCTAACGCGCCGCTCATGCCGTTACAGGTGGTGCAAGCAAAAGCCACAATGCCGAAACCTAATTTTTCTAATTCAGGTAATAAACCTGATTCCGTTAAATACAATTCTGCGACTTTAGAACCGGGTGCAAAAGAGGATTTCACCCAAGGTTTACGCACTAAGCCCAACTCGTTGGCTTTTTTCGCTAATAAACCAGCGGCGACGACATTGCGAGGATTAGATGTGTTCGTGCAAGAAGTAATTGCGGCGATAATCACTGCACCATCAGGCATTTTGCCTTCTTTTTCTTCCGCTTGGGCTTTGTCTAAATTCACAGCAATGCCACGTTCAGCTAAAGCAGAAGTCGGCAAACGACGGTGTGGGTTAGAAGGGCCTGCCATGTTGCGAACAACAGTCGATAAATCAAACTCTAATACGCGCTCATATTCCGCATTGACTAAGCTATCTGCCCATAAACCAGTGGTTTTAGCATAGTTTTCGACTAAAGCGACTTGTTCAGCGTCACGCCCTGTTAATTTTAAGTAATCAATCGTTTGTGAATCAATGTAGAACATGCCCGCAGACGCGCCAAATTCTGGGGTCATATTGGAAATCGTGGCACGGTCACCAATGGTTAAATCCACTGCGCCATCACCGAAGAATTCTAAATAAGCAGAGACGACGCGCTCTTTACGCAAAAATTCGGTTAAAGCTAATACCACGTCAGTTGCAGTGATGCCCGCTTTACGTTTGCCCGTTAATTTCACGCCGATGATGTCGGGCAAACGCATCATAGAAGCGCGACCTAACATCACCGTTTCAGCTTCTAAACCACCGACACCAATCGCAATTACGCCTAAGGCATCTACGTGTGGCGTGTGGCTGTCAGTCCCGACGCAGGTATCAGGGAAAGCCACGCCGTCACGCACTTGAATCACGGGCGACATTTTTTCCAAGTTAATTTGGTGCATGATGCCATTGCCCGCAGGAATCACGTCCACGTTTTTGAACGCGGTTTTAGTCCACTCGATAAAATGGAAACGGTCTTCATTACGGCGGTCTTCCACTTCACGGTTTTTACGGAAAGCGTCAGGGTCAAAGCCACCGAATTCAACGGCTAAAGAGTGGTCAACGATTAATTGCGTTGGAACAACAGGATTGACTTTTGCGGGGTCGCCGCCTTGGTCAGCGATGGCATCGCGTAAGCCTGCTAAATCCACTAATGCGGTTTGACCTAAAATGTCATGGCACACCACACGCGCAGGATACCAAGGAAAATCTAAATCGCGTTTGCGCTCAATTAACTGTTTTAAAGAATCCGTCAACATCGCAGGGTCGCAACGACGCACTAATTGCTCGGCTAACACGCGAGAGGTGTAAGGCAATTTTTCATACGCACCTGCTTGGATTTCTTCCACGGCGGCGCGGGTATCAAAGAAATCTAAATTAGTACCAGCTAAAGGCTTGCGGTAATTTGTATTCATGCTACATCCTCGTTTGACTATTAATGTGACTCAGCAAAGTCTTTTGTGAATTCTGCTTGGTATATAAGATATGACGACGCATTAACATTTCGGCTAATTCTGCGTCACGATTAGAAATGGCTTGCACAATATGGCGATGTTCATCAAAAGCGGTGGTCACTCTAGGCCCTGCCATTCCTAACTGCACGCGATACATGCGGATTAAATGATACAAGCTGTCCACCAGCATCGAGATTAACTGTGTATTTTTACTGCCTAAGATAATCCGATAATGAAAATCTAAATCGCCTGCTTCTTGGTAGTAAGTTTCGCCACTTTGCACGGTTTTAAAATGGCTACTTAATAAGCTGTTTAAATTGCTGATTTCTTCTTCTGTCATGTGAACGGCTGCCAACCGCGCTGCCATCCCTTCCAAGGCTTCGCGCACTTGGTACAGTTCTTCTAAACCATCTTGCGTTAAGGCGACGACCCGCGCCCCGACATTGGCTTTACGTTCAACCAAATGGCAAGATTCTAAACGGTTAATGGCTTCACGAATCACAGCACGACTCACCGCGTATCTTGTCGACAACTCCGTCTCGCTGAGTTTGCTGCTAGGACGGATGACACCTTCGACAATATCTTGTCGTAATTGAATAAAAGTTTTATCGGCAGTGGTGACAGGCTGATCTGTGGGGAGTATCAGCGATACCATGATGTGTGTCTCTATTGGTAAATTGTCGACAATATAGGCGGTTTTAGGGGGGGTGTCAATGGGAAAGTGGAGAGGTTGTCGACAATTTTGCGTAGGGTGGAATAGCGTAGCGTATTCCACCACGTTGGCAGCGTTTCTCGTTCCCAAACACTGTTTGGAAATGCCTGCACATCAAGTGCTGCTTGACGATTCGGAAAACTTGAAATACCTTTGAATATATTACGCAATAACACACTCAGCATTCGTAATTGTTCATTTCAGAATGTGGGGGCGAGGTAACTGTAGTGTATTGTCAAGTGGAGCTTGACCGACAGGTATTCCCAAACGGCGTTTGAGAATGAGATAATTAGTACAATCTGAATTTTGGGTTTAATAGCATTATCTAAACTTACTAAGGAAATAAATAAATTGATTGAAGCTTCAAAACTATATGGTAAATCAAGTCTTCATATTGGAGAGAGCGTTTACCCTTGCTTTATTAAAGTTGATTTGCTTGCTGGAACAATTCATATACATGGAAATTTCAAGGATGTATTGGATAATAGGGAATGTACATTTGAGTATTTGAATAGCAAAAGAATATTTATTTCTGAAATTGAAATAGAAAATAACTACTTTCCTATTACTGGAGAGTTAGAAAAATTATTCATTAGCCAAATAAGTAGAAAAGGTTTGAATTTATATACCGATAGCATATTGGCACGGCTTTTTCATATAAATCCGAACTATAATTATGATTCATTTAAAGTAGTACCTTTTTCCTCAAAAATTGAATTTAATATTCTTAGTGATAAGAAGATTGACTCATTTGAAATATGGTTTAAAACATCAAAAGAAAATAGTACTCTTATAGGTCAACTAAATGTATTTAATAAAAAATTCGTTTTAAGTTCAGATAAGGAATATTTAGTTGTTAGAAGTCATCGATTATTAACAGAGAGTGAGATAAATAAAATTCGAGTAGGGCTTTCATTTGTTTTTGGATCTGAAACTCATGTTTTATATTATGTTAATGGCGAAAAACTAATAATCAACTTAAAAACTCATATTATAAATAATGGTTTGACACCACTTAATAGCTTAGAAGGAAAACTAAATGCTTTAAAATGTTTTCTTGAACATACTATTCATTTCACTGAGCAACAATTTGAAAGATATGAAAATTCTTTATTTTTATATCTTTCTGGCAAAACTGCGCCAATTTATATGAATTCAAGATTATCATTATTTTTTATTTGTATTGAATCATTATTTGATGGTGATCAAGAAACTCCGCTAGAACACAAAATACTTAAGTTGTTTAACTTAAAAAATCCAAAAAGTTATGATCAAAACAAAACAACTATTTCATTTTCTTTTGATAAAGCTCTTTCACGTGCTTTAGCAAAAGTACGAAATGTGATTATGCATCAAGGTGTTATTGCTGAGAATATTTATGAGGAATATAAGTCAGAAAATAGTATGACATGCATTATTGATAAGTGTAATAACGATTGCATTGATCTATGGTTATATATGTGTTATTTGTTAGATATTTATTTTTTAAATAATATTTCATATAAAGGTGAATATTATAATGTCTCGGATAAAAAAATAATGAATACAAAAACTTAACGGCAAGCGTAGGGTGTATAAGCATCGCGCCATACACCTTGCCATCTAAAAAACAGCTAAATCCTTTTCTAAAACTCCTTTTCTCGTTCCCAAACGCCGTTTGGGAATGCCTGCATATCAAGCGCTGCTTGATAATTCGGGAAAAATATTCTCAATAGACCTCGCGTTTTTTCATGACAAAGATGCAATGTTCACATTCAAAAGGCGAAATCATATTTTTAACGATGGTTCATGTATTTCTTTTGGAAGTCGCCCTATAACTTGACGAGCGCATTTTTCCTCGTTCCCAAACGCTGTTTGGGAATGCCTGCCATATCAAGCTCTGCTTGATAATTCGGGAAAGCATCCTCGATAGATTATGAATTGCTGCCCATCCATTGCACCGCCATGCCTCGCGCACTTGGTAATGTTCTTCCAAACCATAAAGAGTTAATTACAACCAGAGTTTTTCCATAAAAAATAGTCCGCCAAGATTCTGGAAATCTGCGCCAACCAAGCAACCTTAGAAAATACGCCAATGAATGAGTTTACGGACTTGTTTGCGCTGTAAGATTTAGTTGCTTACAATTAAAAGACTCCAATAATATTAATTATCGGGGTCTTTTTTTATGAGCATGATAGGTGAATTCAAATGCGAACACTTGCTGAAATCCAACAAATTTTACGAAACTATCAACCTGAATTAAAAAGCAAATATGGTATTGAACGACTAGCACTTTTTGGCTCGTATGCGCGTCAAGAACAAACAGATGAGAGTGACATTGATATTTTAGTAGAGTTAGGACAACAGCCTTTAGGAATGCGCTATTTAGAATTTGCCGCAGAATTGGAAACAATTTTACAACATAAAGTTGATTTAGTTTCACGGCGTGCGATTAAGCCTCAATATTTTCAAGCAATTGAGCAAGATTTAACTTATGTCTAAACGAGACGCGATGCTATTACTACACGATATTTTTAATAGCATTCAAAAAATTGAAACTTATACGCGCGATATGTCGTTTGATATATTCATTCAGGATGATAAGACTACAGATGCGGTGATTCGTAACTTTGAAGTGATTGGCGAAGCTGCAAATCAACTGCCAGAGCTGTTTTGTGAGCAAAATCCACATATTCAATGGCGCAGAATGGCAGATTTTCGTAATGTACTCGTTCATAAATATTTTGGGGTTGATTTGCAATTAGTTTGGGAAATTACACAATATAATTTACCTGAGTTAAAACAGCAGATAGCTGCATTATTATCTTAAAATACTTCCCTCATTCCCAAACACCATTTAGAAATGCCTGCATATCAAGCTCTGCTTGATAATTTGGGAAAACCCCCTTAGATAACGCAACAATATACCGCACTTTTTTCATTCCTAAATGTGAGTGTTGAGGACTAGCATGAATTATTGCCAATCATGCTGCCATGCCTTAAAAATACCCTAGTGAATAAGTTTACAGACTTGTTTGTGCTGTAAGATTTAAAGAACTATACTTTTAAAAGCCTGTAATCATTTATTTTTAAGTGATTACGGGCTTTAATTTATTGTGATAGTTGTTAATTCTCTAAAAGGAGAGAATAAGATGAATGCAATAGAATTTGAAACGGTTGCGGAAAATGGTGTTTTAAAAATTCCTGATGAATATCAAGAATGGTATAACCAATCTTTAAAAGTAATTTTATTAACACAGACTTTAAAAAATACTGTTAAAAAATCCCCTTCTAAAGAAGAAATACAAGCTTTTTTTGCTTCTAAACAATTAAATTTGCAAGGCTATAAATTTGATAGGGAAGAGGCGAATGCAAGATAAGCATTTTTTTATTGATACTAATATTTTAATTTACGCACTTGCACGGGAGAGTGATGCTTTTCATAAAAAACAAATAGCAATAGATTTATTGAGTCAAAGTCCTATTTTATCAACTCAAATTATTAATGAATGCTCCAATGTATTAAGGCGTAAATTTAATTGGACTTATTATGAAATCAGAGAAACTTTTGAGTTTGTCTTAACAATAGCGACTGTGATTAATGTGAGTATTGCTACGATTCAACAGGCTTGGTCAATTGGTGAAAAGTATAGCTACAGCTATTTTGATAGTTTAGTATTAGCCAGTGCTTTAGAGTCAGACTGTAATATATTGTATTCTGAAGATATGCAAAACGGTCAAACAATTGAAAACTGTTTGAAAATTGTGAATCCATTTAAATAATGATGCGTTTATTTATTAGTAATCGGTGATAAATATCATAAGTGAATTCAAATGCGAACACTTGCTGAAATTCAACAAATTTTACGAAACTATCAACCCGAATTAAAAAGCAAATATGGTATTGAACGACTAGCACTTTTTGGCCCGTATGCGCATCAAGAACAAACAAAAGAGGGTGATATTGATATTTTAGTTTCATGGTGGAATACGCTACGCTATTCCACCCTACTCCCTCACCACCATTAAATTAAACGCATTTGTTGGGTGCAATAGGCGCAAGCCGTATTCCACCGTGCGGTTTTCAATCTGCATTTTCCCATAGAGAAATTTACAAACATTCTCATTCTTAAAACAATTGCTTGCATAGAAGATTAACTTTTAGTCATTTGTCTGTCATGTGAACTTGATAAAACACTTTTTTACAGTTCTGTACTTTTCTAAATAAAGTAGGATTCGACAATGACACAATGTTTTCTAAAAAAGCGTGGTTTGGCGTTCGCCATTGCTAGCAGTTTGTGGGCGGTCGCGCCTGTTAGTTTTGCAGAGTTAAGCATCACGGAAGTAGGGCGTTATCAAAGCCATTTATTTGCGCAGGGTGGCGCGGAGATTGTGGCGTTTGACCCTTTGACAAAGCAGGTTTTTGTGGTGAATGCGAGCGCGGCACAGGTGGATGTGTTGAGCTTAAGCGATATTGCTAACCCGCAAAAGGTGAGCACGATTGATGCGAAATCATTAGGCGCAGGGGCGAATAGTGTCGCGGTGAAAAATGGCATTGTCGCGGTTGCCATTGAGAATGTAGATAAGCAAGCTAATGGTTTAGTGGCTTTTTATGATAGTCGGACGTTAGCGTTATTAAAAACAGTGGCGGTGGGCGCGTTGCCTGATATGGTGACGTTTAGTCCTGACGGTAAAACGGTATTAGTGGCAAACGAAGGCGAGCCAAACGCGGATTATACGGTTGACCCTGAAGGCTCTATTAGTGTGATTGATATCAGTAATGGGGTTGAAAACGCCGTTGCGAAAGTGGCGAGTTTTTCAGCGTTTAATAGTCAGAAAACGGCTTTATTAAATAAGGGTGTGCGGATTTTTGGTAAAAATGCCAATGTCGCGCAGGATTTAGAGCCTGAATATATTACGGTGACTGCTGATAGTAAAACCGCTTATGTGAGTTTGCAGGAGGCGAATGCCTTAGCGGTTGTCGATATTGCAACGGCAAAAGTGTTGGATGTCGTGCCGTTAGGTTATAAAGACCATAGCCAAGGCGCGCCGAGTTTGCAAACGTTTAATTTCCCTGTTATGCCTGATTTGCATACTAATGCAATGGGTGAAACGGTGAAGTTGGGCGGTTTTTCAGGCTTGCATTTTGAGGGGATTGATAGCACGACAGGCAATTATAAATTTGTCACGATTCCCGATAGAGGCCCTGATGCGGGTTTAGTCGATGTCGATGGCGATGGGGTGGAGGAGCGTATTTTCACGATTCCAACTTATCAAGTGCGTGTCGTGCGTTTTGAAGTGAATCCTCAAACTGGGGTTGTGACTTTAACCCAGCAAACGCCTTTAACTCGTCAAGATGGCATCACGCCGATTACAGGCTTGCCCAATATTGCAGGGGCGGATGAATCTCCTGCCGAGCAAGTGCCTAGCGGTGGCGCGTTTACCGTTGAAGGTAAGCAGTACAATAAATTAGACTACGATATCTTTGGCGCGGATTTAGAAGGTATCGTGATTAATCCTGTTGATAATTCTTTTTGGATGGTGGATGAGCAACGCCCTGCGATTTATCATTTTTTAGCAGATGGCAAGTTAGCGAATCGTTTTGTACCGCAAGGCACAGACCCTGAAGGTTTGGGGCGTTATGGGGTGGAAAGTTTGCCCGCTGTGTATAAATCGCGGGTGAATAATCGCGGTTTTGAAGCGGTTGCTTTAGATACCGAACAAAATATTTTATATGCATTTATTCAAACGCCATTAGCCAATCCTACTGCTGCCGCGTCTAGTGCGTCTAAAGTCATTCGGATGTTAGGCATTAACCCTGCGACGGGTGAACCTGTTGCGGAATATGTGTATTTATTAGAAAAACCTGCCGTGCGTGGCAGTGTGGTCGATAAAATCGGCGACGCGGTTTATGCGGGTAATGGTCAATTTTATGTTATCGAGCGCGATTCTGATTTAACCGCGAATAGTATTAAGCCTATTTTTAAAATTGATTTAAAAGGCGCGACTAATTTATTAAGCAGTAATATCAGTTTATTACCTGATTTAACCTTAGAGCAACACACGCCCGACCAATTAGCCAGTGTCGGCATTCAAGCAGTACATAAACGCAAAGTTTTAAATTTACCCTCTATCGGTTATTTACCCAGCGACAAAGCGGAAGGCTTAACGGTTTTACCTGATGGCAAATTAGCGGTTATCAGTGATAACGATTTTGCGGCGAATCCTGCGACGGCACAAATTCAATTAGGCATTATCAGCTTTGGCACAAATTACGGGTTGGATGCCAGCGATAAAGACGAGATTATCAATATTCATAACTGGCCCGTTTTAGGCAGTTATATGCCTGATTCTTTGGCAAACGTGTCTATTAATGGCAACACTTATATTGTCACCGCCAATGAAGGCGACTCCCGCGACTATGCAGGCTTTAGCGAAGAGGTGCGGATTGGTAGCAGTAAAGTTGTGTTAGACCCGATTATCTTCCCTAATGCGGCAGAGTTAAAACAGGATGCGCAACTGGGACGCTTAAAAATCACCAATACTCAAGGCGATATCGACGGCGATGGTGATTATGACGAGCTTTATGCCTTTGGGGCGCGTTCCTTCTCCGTTTGGGATAATCGTGGCAATTTAGTGTATGACAGTGGCGACCACTTTGAACGCTTTACCGCGCAATTATTGCCTGAGTTTTTTAACACCAGTCACGACAATAACAAGTTTGATGACCGTAGCGACGATAAAGGCGTAGAACCTGAAGCTATCGCGGTGGGTGAAGTCAATGGACAGCCTTATGTGTTCGTCGGTTTTGAACGTTTAGGCGGGGTTGCGATTTATAATCTGAGCAATCCCCACGCGCCACAATTCGTGAACTATGTGAATAATCGGCACTTTGCTGTCGCACCTGCGGAAAATGCAGATACAGGAGATTTAGGGCCGGAAGGCTTTTCCTTTGTTCACGCTTCACAAAGCCCAACAGGTAACGCATTACTCGTGATTGGTAATGAAATCAGTGGTTCAACGACTTTATACCAACTGATTGATAGCGCGACCAATGTCACCCTGCCCAACTTAGGCGCAAGTACAGCGACCAGCGCGAGCGGGGAAAGTGTGAATAAACAAGCCAGCTTTGCGGGTGGTGTTTCTGTTCAAGATAATGCCTTTAATCCTAGCTTAGGGCATAAATTAGCAGAAAAAGCGACGGTACGCGGTCGGATTTATGTTGACCCTGCCGATGTGGGCAAATCTGCGGAATTAGTCGTATATGCGGCATATAAACCTATTTTAGCCGCAAACTCGCCAAATGTTCCCGCGACATATTTCATGCTGAACACCCATAACCAGATTTTAATGTGGGATGGAAAACCTAGCACCTTAGTCGCGTATCAAACCAATGTCACCCTTGGCGCACAACAAGATGTGTTACTTTACGATGCAACATGGCTTACAGCAGGTTATTTAGAATTAAGTTTCGGCTACCGTTTAAGCGATGGCACGCTGGTCGTGAATGACACGCCGATTAAAGTCACCATTAACGACACGCCTGTTATTGCCTTACGTACGAGCCTGATTCATATCAACGATAGCCATTCACATGTCACTGAAGAAACTATTGATTTAAAACTCAATGGCACAACGACACGGGTTAATATGGGCGGTTATGCCCGTGTTGCCAGTAAAGTGAATGCCTTGCGGGCAACAGCAACCAATCCTTTAGTGTTACATATCGGCGATGCAATTGTAGGAACGCTGTATTATTCACTCTTCAAAGGCGCGGCGGATGCAGCGGCGATGAATACCATCAAATTTGATGCATTTACCCTAGGCAATCATGAATTTGACGATGGCAACGCCAATCTAGCGCAATTCCTTAAGCAACTCGATAATATTCCCGCTTTAGCGACGAATATCGACGTTTCACAAAGTGCTGACTTAAAAGCATTAGTTAAACCTTATCTGATTAAAGAAATTGACGGGCAAAAAGTCGCTTTAGTTGGGATTACCACCTTAAAAACCCTCGTCAGTTCTTCCCCTGATGATGACATCACCTTTACCAACGAAATCGAAGCCGCGAAAAAAGTCGTGGCGGAATTGGAAGGCATGGGCATCAATAAAATCATCTTCATGACCCACTACGGCTATACACAAGATATTGAATTAGCCAAACAAGTATCAGGTATTGACGTAATTTTAGGCGGTGATTCACATACTTTATTAGGCAATTTCAACAATATCGGCTTAAGTTCCGAAGGTGCGTATCCCACCATTGCCCGCACTCCCGCAGGGGAAAAAGTATGTATCGGGCAAGCATGGCAATACGCTTATGTCGTTGGTTTTATGACCGTAGATTTTGACGAAGCGGGTAATGTTTTATATTGCGATGGTCAACCGACTTTATTACTGGGTGATAACTTCCAACAAGCCAATACAGCGGGTACTTTTGTCGCGGTTTCTGAGGCTACCAAACAGCAATTAAGCCAAACCATTGCGAATGAACACACATCGGAAATCGTGCCACAAAGTGACGCAATGAATAGTGTTTTATCTCTATTTAGCGAGCAAGTCAGCGTTTTAAAACAAACCGTTATCGGTAAATCAACGGATAATCTGTTACATGTTCGCATTCCCAGCAAACACAGCTCAGGCGTAGAACTGACACACGGCAGTATGGTCGCGCCCTTAGTCGCTGAAGGTTTCTATCAACAACTGAAAACCCGTAACTATAACCCTGATTTAGTGTTACAAAATGCGGGCGGTGTGCGGATTGACGTTCCACAAGGCAATATCACCATTGATACCGCTTACACCTTGTTACCCTTTGGCAATACGATTTATGTTGTAGATTTAACGGGCGCAGAAGTAAAACAAGCGATAGAAGACGGTTTAACAAACCACTTTGACAACGGCGGTTCTAGTGGTTCATTCCCTTATGCCTATGGGATTCGTTACACCATTGATATGAATCAAGCCAAAGGGCAACGAGTCACGCAATTAGCAGTGATGAGTAAAACCGATGGCACATACAGCCCCATTAACAACGAGACTTTATACCATGTCGGGGTTAACTCCTTCATGGCAAGCGGTGGTGATGGTTATACAACCTTGAAAAATGTGATTGCAGAACGTCGCGTCGATACCTTCTTTGATTATGCTGAATCTTTTGTTAATTACATGAAAGAAGTCGGCACAATCAGCTCGCCGAGCAGTTACAACTTAACGTATATTCCGAAAAATTAATTTTTTCAACTGATTAAGATATAAATGACAGATAACGCTGTTTTAAACGGTGTTATCTGTTTTTTTTATTGTGTTGTTAATCCCTGATATAGCAAACGTACCATAAGCAGGTCTTTTTTTGTCTGAATCAGAATTCACAGAATTTTCAGAATTAGCAGAATTAAAAAACGTGATTCGCATTCATTTCTTGGTTTAAGGGGTTTAAATTCTGTTAATTCTGAAAATTCTGATTCAGATAAGCTGTTGTCTTTTTAAAAGAATCTCGCCGTACTCAGGTTCGTTACCAAGTTTCACTGGGTAACGAGCAAATAAAAAAGCCTCATGATGTGGACACTGAAGCTCTTTTATTTCTATCCTCTTCAATAAACCGCCTGCTTTGGCGAACTAGCTGTAACGATGTGCGGGAAATGTATGAGAATATCCCAATATTGTTTCAACCGCCTGCTTTGGCGAACTAGCTGTAACTTCTGGCTGGT
>NZ_JH600070.1:3976779-4244785 GCF_000245015.1 Beggiatoa alba B18LD
CGAGATCGATAGTGCGCGTTTCAACCGCCTGCTTTGGCGAACTAGCTGTAACGTGAGTTATTCGAATATTAGCGAGGAGATTCTAAGTTTCAACCGCCTGCTTTGGCGAACTAGCTGTAACCCCGACGGTCAAAATAATCGCATATTTTTCACTTGCTTGCAAGCCAAAATTTTCATGAAAAATCACCCAAAAAAGTAGAACTCTTTTGCATATTTCTTGCATAATAAAATATATAATTAAATCAATAAAATATAAATATCGTTTTTCAAAAAAACCGCCCATTTTACGACCCTCGAAAAGTAGAACTCTCTTCTTGATTTTAAAGGATTATTCTATTATTCCCGTTTATCCCTACGATAGAGATAACTTGATATTGATACAACTTCATTAAAAAAACAGTAAAGCGATGACAACCCCAATATTGCGAAAAAGTATTTAAAACAGTGGGGAGCATTTGATGATGTTCCATTATGCTTGTTTTTCTTTAGGTACAACTTTTTTATTTCAGCCCTTCTGCTTTTTTCAGTTTTATCATTAACCTGAGTTTGGCGAATTTCTTTTAAGAAGACAACAAGTTGTCTGAATCAGAATTCACAGAATTTTCAGAATTAGCAGAATTAAAAAGCATGATTCACTTTAACTTTTTGGTTTAAGGGGTTTAAATTCTGTTAATTCTGCTAATTCTGTGAATTCTGATTCAGACAAAAAAAAACCTGCTAGGTTTTGAAAACCTAGCAGGTCTGTCGGTAAGCAGAATTAAAAAGCATGATTCACCTTAATTTTTTGGTTTAAGGGGTTTAAATTCTGTTAATTCTGCTAATTCTGTGAATTCTGATTCAGACAAAAAAACCTGCTAGGTTTTGAAAACCTAGCAGGTCTGTCGGTAAAAAGTCTTATCTTATTCCGCTGTTGTTGGTTCTGTTACTGTTGCCACATTCTCTACAAAACCACAGCTCTTGTTTGGGCATACTTTTTGAGTTCCCCATCGTTTTGTGACTTTTAACGTCAAAATGGGTGAGCCACATTGTGGGCAGGGTTCGGCGATAGGTTGGTGCGAAACGGCGTAATTGCATGTCGGATAGGTTGAGCATGAATAGAAAAACGTCCCAAACCGCGATTTGCGTCGCACTAGCGTTCCTGTTTTGCAGGCAGGACATGTAACACCCGTATTATCTTCTGGCATCGGTTCTGTATGTTTACAGGTGGGATAATTGCTACAGCCAATAAATTTGCTGCCATTGCGTGCTTGTTTGACATGTAACGCGGAATTGCATAAGGGGCAAGCGCGTCCTTCAACAACAACGGCTTCTACTGCGGGTGCTGGGTTGCTGTTATCGCCATCAATATTGCGGGTGTAATCACAATCAGGATAAGCAGAACAACCTATAAATGAACCGCGCTTGCCTAACCGTTTTGTGAGTGGTTTCCCACATTTTGGGCAAGCTTCATCTAATACTTCTTGTGTGACATCTTTACGTTGTACGGTTTCCGTTTTTTCGTCGACGAGTTTTTTAAACTTTTTCCAGAATTTGTCCATCACGGGTATCCATTCTTTTTCCCCGCGAGAGATTGCATCTAATTCGTCTTCTAATTGAGCAGTAAAGTTGTAATCGACATAGCGTTGAAAATGCTCGGTTAGAAATTTATTAACGATTCTACCAACATCAGTTGGATAAAAGCGTTTTTTATCTAAAATGGCATATTCACGTTGTAGTAAGGTTGAAATAATCGTTGCGTAGGTGGAAGGGCGACCAATGCCAAACTCTTCTAAGGCTTTTACTAAGCTTGCTTCTGAGTAGCGGGGTGGGGGTTCTGTAAAGTGTTGTTCTGCGCGAATATTTGCGACTTTAACTTGTTCACCAACTTCTAGGGGGGGGAGCATTTTTTCATCTTCATCCCCTTGTTTGCTATCATCAACGCCCTCTTGATATACCGCCATAAAACCAGCATGTACTAATGTAGAGCCATTCGCACGAAAATTATTACCTTCTCCACAGGCAAGGTCGACTGCAACGGTGTCTAAAATCGCGGGGGTCATTTGACAGGCAATGGTCCGTTGCCAAATGAGGGTATAAAGTTTAAGTTGGTCTATGGTTAAGACTTTTGCGAGCGTATCTGGGTAACGGTGTGCACTGGTCGGGCGGATAGCTTCGTGGGCTTCCTGCGCATTTTTTGCTTTGGTTTTATACTGGACAGGGTTTTTCGGTAAATTATCTTTTCCGTAACGTTTTTCGATAACGTCACGAATATCGGCAATGGCTTCATCAGCTAGATTTACTGAGTCAGTCCGCATATAGGTAATTAAACCCACAGCACCATCACCAATATCAATCCCTTCATAGAGTTGTTGCGCTACTTGCATGGTTTTTTTCGAGGCAAATCCCAATTTGCGGGCGGCTTCTTGTTGTAGCGTTGAGGTTGTAAAAGGGGCAGTCGGTTGGCGTTTACGTTGCTTTTTCTCAACTTTGCTGACAATGAGCTTACCATCAGCAAGGGTTATTAATTCATCACGGGCATGATGGGCTTGTTCAGTATTATTAATGCTGAATTGTGTGAGTTTTTCGCCCTTGTATTGATTTAATTTTGCGACAAATTTTTGTTTTTCTTTTTCGTTATCCGCTTCTATTGTCCAATATTCAAGGGGTTTAAACGCTTCAATTTCTTGTTCACGTTCTGCAATCAGCCGTAAAGCGGGACTTTGTACTCGCCCAGCTGAAAGTCCGCGCCGAATTTTTTTCCAAAGTAAAGGGGAGAGGTTAAAACCGACAAGGTAATCTAATGCACGCCGTGCTTGTTGTGCATTAATTAATTCAGAGGAAAGACTACGCGGATGTGCAATAGCATCTTGTACTGCTTGTTGCGTAATTTCGTAAAAAGCAACGCGATGAACTGGCTTTTTGCCAATCAGATTATTTTCTTTAAGAATTTCGTACAAATGCCATGAAATCGCCTCACCTTCACGGTCAGGGTCAGTTGCTAAATAGAGTGTATCCGCTTGCTTGATTGCTTTTTTTATTGTTTCAACGTGTTTGCTATTTTTTTCTATCAATTGATAATTCATGGCAAACGCATTATCAGGGTCAACCGCGCCTGATTTGGGTAGTAGGTCGCGCACGTGTCCATACGATGCCGTAACGGTAAAGTCTTTACCTAAGTATTTTTCTATCGTCTTCGCTTTTGCGGGAGACTCAACAATAACAAGATTCTTAGCCACAACAAATTTAACTCTGGTGAAAGGAAATGATGAACAGGGTCATAACATAAGGTGATATCCCTGTTTTTTCAAACAATAATTTGTTTTTAACGACTGTAATACGGTTGTTAGTCACACTATTCACGTTGTTTAGTGTAGTTGTCCCGCCATTTCTTCATAGACAAGTTCTTCAATCCATGAAAATGCGGTTTCATGATCTGGTTGGTTAAAGAGCACCATGAGAATGACCCATTTTAGGTCTTCTAAAGAAAGTTCGTCAGTTTCTAGTGCCATTACACGGTCTAAGACTAATTCGCGGTTTAGGGGGTCTAAAACGCCAATTTGTTCCAGAAAAAGCAGGAAACCACGGCATTCTAGGTCTAATTTAGCTATTTCTTCTTCTATATAAATTCGAATAGAAGCAATATTTTGTTTTTTAGTATCTTGTGAGTCTGGACGTGAAACTAGCCCGACAAGCCATGTCAAGGCTTTTTGAACTGCTGTACCAGAAAAACCAGCTTCTGTCAGTTCTACATAAAGCACATCGTGTTCTGTACTGATACGGTTATCTTCATCCATGTAATTTTCAAACAGATACATCAAAATATCTAAAATATTATCTTCCACTCAATTTATCTCCGTCAGCTTAGGAAAGCCGTACATAAAGCCCGCCTGCTTGTGAGGCAACAAGCCCTTGCAATTCTAAAATTAACAGCATGGAGGAAACCGCCTCAGCGGTCAATCCACTCAGCTCGACTAGATTATCAATCGATTGCGCTTCTGTATATAAATATTCTAATAAACGCTGGTAATCGCTATCTAACTCAGTGTGCTGGGTGTAGCGTTTTTCAGAAGGAGGAAGTGTAGCTGATGGATATGCGGGGGTTTCAGGTTGTTTGGGTAAATGGAGAAAGAGTTCTTCTATAACATCGGCAGCCGTTTCTACTAATTTCGCGCCTTCTTTTATCAGTGCATGACAACCTTTTGCTAAGGGATTATGAATAGAGCCTGGAATTGCAAAAACATCACGTCCTTGTTCTACGGCTTGACGTGCCGTGATGAGTGAGCCGCTACGCAATGAGGCTTCTACAACGAGTGTGCCAATGCTTAACCCACTGATAATGCGATTACGACGGGGGAAATGTTGGGTTTTTGCAGGTGTGCCTAGGGGTAATTCTGAAATTAATACCCCTGTTTGAGCGATTTGGTGCGCGAGTTCACGATTTTGTGCGGGATAAACGCGGTCTAATCCTGTTCCCGCTACGGCAATGGTGCGTCCTGTCGCGGCTAATGCACCTTGATGGCTGTAGGCATCGATACCTAAAGCAAGACCGCTGGTAATCGTAAACCCCGCTTGTGCTAAGTTTTTTGCAAAATCGTAGGCAATTTCTTTTCCTAAATGGCTAGGATTGCGCGTGCCGACCATTGCAACTTGTTGACTATTTAGTAAGGTGTAATCCCCATGAACAAAAAGAATCGGGGGGGGGTCATGAATTTCGCTCAAACGGTGGGGATAGTGTGCGTCTGCAAAGGTGATTATGTAGTTATTATCTAAGGATAACCAGTGTAAATCTTTTTCTATCGCGCTTTTGTCAGGGTTTTCTAAATAGTGTAAAAGTTCGCCTTTAATACCTAAGGCTGCCCATTCGGCACGCCCTGCGGTCATCGTGTTGCGGGGCGAACCGAAATGTTTGAGAAAACGTAAGAAGGTAACAGGACCAACAGTTGGCGCACGAGCAAGTAATAACCAGTATTCAATATCGGTCACATTGATAGTCGATGCAATCAAGGAATTGCCACTTCATCATGCAGTTGAATTGCAAGCGTTGCGTTGGTAATAACGCCGTAGCTTACTCGGTCAAAGGTTTTAAAAATCATCATCGTTCCAGCACTTTCACTGGGCATTTTAATGGCTTCTCCTCGGTCTTCTTTTATACCACCTGCATGGAGAACTTGTAACACATGACCAATTTCAATGCCGTCGTCTTCGCCTTTATTAATAACAACAATTTGATATTGTCCAATTTGAGAAACGCCATCAACTAAAGCGATAATTTGCCCGTCTTCTAGTTCGTCAGGTGATGATAAAACAAAATCTTGATTATACTCATTATTCACTATGGGCATAATGATATCGCCATCGCGGATTTCTCGTTGAGAATGAGTAACCAGTAATGTGGCAGGGTCGCCTTCTACGGTGAGTTTGGCATCGCCTAAAAAAATGGCTTCATGTGCTAATATCTCGCCATCCAGTGGATTTTGTAAAACTTGACCAAGACGAATAATTGCGTATTCTGCCCCTTTTTCGTTGTCTTCCATTTCGTCTAAACCGCGAACGTAAAGTTTAGAACCCATACTCGCTAATAAAGATTTATCCGCATTTCCAACGATATAGCCAGCTTTTTCTAATTCATCATCAGTGACTATGCGCGGGCGATTAAGGAATTGTTGAATAACTTCTGTGGGTAAAACAGGGGGAGCAGTGTTTTTATTAGAAGAAGCGCGTTCCGCAGGTAATAGCTTTACGTCGCGTCCTTCTTTGATTTGAAGGGCAAAATCTTCCCCTTGTTTGATAAGGCTGACAATATCGCCAGCACGGACTTGGGGGAGTTGGTCATCAGGCAGATAAATAGATTCTTGCCAATATTGTAGAACAATATCAGGATTAGTAACGAATTGTGCAGCAACATTCGCTAAACTTTCGCCAGCGTTGACGACATATCTATTCGGTGGGCTAGCAACGAATTTTGTTTCAGGGCTAAGCAGTAAAATAGTTGCATAGCTTGTGGAGGAACAGAGTAGGAGTAATGAGGAAAGTATCAGCTTTTTCATAGCTTTGGTTCTGTTTATGGGCTGTTTTGGAAAAGTACAGGCAGATTTATTTAAAGAGTATCAAGGTCATCATAAAACAGCAATCTATCGTGTAGATTTTCTCTATTTTTAGAGAAGGCGTTAAGGACACGCTTCACTTAACCTGAATTCTGCGAGTTTCTTTTAAAAAGACAACAGGTTGAATGTTGTAGGGTGGAATAGCGAAGCGTATTCCACCTTGAAATTCTGCAAAAACTGAGTAAAAACAGATTATAAATCGTATGGTGGAATACGCTTCGCTATTCCACCCTACATTTTTTAGTTGTACCTTTGGAAAGTCGTGATGGGCGTTTGGTGATGTTCCATTATTCTTACTTTTCCTTTAGGTACAACTTTTTATTTCTTCTAGTCCGCTTTTATTCAGCTTTTATCATTAATCCTCTATTTTATATCTATTATCTCGCCGTACTCGGGTTAGGATTAAAAAGCGTGATTCACGTTAGTTTTTTTATTTCTTTTTGTTTCAGAGTTTTAAATTCTGTTAATTCTGAAAATCCTGATTCAGACAATCTTTAGCTTGTTTTATAACTCAATTTTGTACCCTACCCCATAAATCGAGCGAATCATCTCTGTATCTGGGGCTAATTCGGCGAGCTTTTTACGTAAATTTTTAATATGGCTGTCAACCGTGCGGTCAGTGACAATGCGGTTGTCTTCATATAGTCGGTCTAATAGTTGTGAGCGTGAATAAACACGTCCTGATGCACTCAGTAGGGTGCTGAGTAGGCGAAACTCGGCTGGGGTTAGGTCTAATGCGTGTCCTTGATAATGAATCGTGTAGCGTTCTTCATCAATGACAAAGCCTGTTTGTGGGTCTTCTAAGGTAGCTTGTACTTGTGTGACCCGACGCAAAATTGCTCTGACTCTGGCTATCACTTCGCGCAGGCTGTAAGGTTTGCAAATGTAATCATCAGCCCCTAGTTCTAATCCTAGTAAGCGGTCAATTTCTTCAACTCGTGCCGTCGCCATCATAATGGGAATATGGGATGTTCTGCGTAATTCGCGGCAAATTTCAATGCCATCTTTATTGGGTAGCATTAAATCTAAAATAATAAGGTCAACGCTGTTTTGCTCACACCATGGTAGAACCAGTGCCCCATCTGCTAGCCAATGTGTGATAAAGCCCGCTTGATGTAAGTAATCTTCTAATAAATGTGCAAGTTTTGGCTCGTCTTCTACGATTAAAATCGTGCGTTGTGTATTTTCCATGTTGTTTTAGCTCTGTTTTAATAAGGGCAGTTCAATACGGATGCCTAATCCACCTAATGAGGCATGAAACGCTTGAATCGTGCCGTTATGTGCTTCAACAATATTTTTACAAATGGCTAAACCAAGCCCCGCCCCGCCTAACGCGCGACTTCTTGATTTATCCACACGATATAAGCGTTCAAATAAATTTGGGAGGGCTTCTGTGGGGACACTGGGCGGCGTATCTTCGAGGGTGATGATAATAGTTTCTTGCGTTGAAGATAATGCCGTACTAATCACAACTTTTCCCCCTGCATCGGTATAACGCAAACTATTTTCTAACAGATTATGGAGTAGTTGCATAAAGCGACGTGCATCTAATTGGCAATAGACAGGGCTAGTTAGTTCGGTTTGATTCTGTAGTTGTAATTGATGTTGTTGTAAGCGAATTTGAAAAATGCTAAAGATATCTTCGATTAAGGCTAGAATGTCTATTTTTTCACGTCGATAATCCAATGCGCCAATATCGGAGAGTGCAAGCTCATATAAATCATCAACTAATTTTCCTAGTCCCAAGACTTCAACATGTAGCGATTTTAACGTATCCATATTAAATTGTCGGATACCATCCTGAATGGCTTCAACTTCCCCCCGTAATATCGCTAATGGCGTGCGCAATTCGTGCGAAATATCGGCAATCCATTGTCGACGAGCGGTTTCATTCCGTTCTAACGTGTAGGCAAGCAAATTAAAATCATTGGCTAATTGTCCTAATTCGTCCCGACTGTTTACCATTACCCGTGTTTGATATTGTCCCGCGCTTAAATGACGAGCGGCTGTTGTGATACGTTGAACGGGGATTAATAATTGTCGTGCTAAAAATAAAGAAGTCAGTGTTGTAATGAGTACGACTAGGGCTGCAATTAAATAATATGTTTGTGTTTGCTGTTTTAAAAAACTGGTGGCTAATTCATCTGTTTCTAACTCACCTTGTCCTAACACTAACCAGCCAATAGTTCGTTGCGCTCTGTCGTTAATTGGGACAGAAATCTCTCTCATCTTATTCGCTTTTAATTCCTCGCTAGAATAAATGATTGGCGTACCAACAATAAATTTTTTATCTGCCGACAATAATCGCAAGCGAGGACGTAAAGACAGGGGTAATAATTTGGGCAAAAATTTTTCTCGCCCTTCGTGGGGTGGCGGTTCGCGTGGAAAATTGGGCAATGGCGCATTATTTGGGTCGCGGGGTTCATGCCGTTCTGCATTTTGATTAGGTGGCGGTGCACGCATCAATGGCGGTGGTGCTCCCCTCTCAAAAAATGGGTTGTCATCCCGCATAAACCTATCATCGGGCGGTTTGGGGTGGGGAAACATCTCATTTGGCTGTAGGGGGTGAAATTCTTCGCCTAACTGTTTATCTAAAAACTCATGCCATTTTTTGGGCGATAAAAACGACCAGTTTTTTTTGATGGCATATTCATTTTCTAATGCTAATCGTACTTTTGCTAATTTTTCAGCATCGACATTCTGTAAATATTCCATAAAACCCGCACGAAAACTCCAGTGCGCAGAAATCGCCATGGCAATGGCGACTAATGTACTGCTGAAAAGTAATGCGAGAAAGAACTTAGCTAGCAACCCAAATTTCATTTTTTCTACCCTCAGTCACTTTATAGTAACCGTACCATAAAGTGATTTAAATCTAGGACTGGCAGTCCTGTGAGGACTGCCAGTCCTTCATGTCGTTTTATAGTGCGTTTACTATAGTTTCTTGGGTCGATAAAAAAGACCACTGAGATTATACACCCCAGTGGTCAAACACTTTCCCTTAAGAACCCGTTAATGACTAAAAAGCAACTTCTTTATTATTCACAATTAATGTCCGTTACATTTTCATCATAATGTTATCATCGCATCCTACTGCTTTAAGGATGTCTGCCACGTCCTTCACCGCCTTGGGGAGCTGGTGGCATTGTCGTAAATTCTTCTTGAGAAATAACACCGTTACCATCTAGGTCTAAATGTGCAAAATGTTGCCATAAACGACCCTCTTCACTTCTCAATACGGTAAATTCAGTGAGGCTTAACCCTGCATCGCCATTAGTATCTGCTAATGCGAATAAGGTTGCTAACGTAGCGCTTGCTTCATCAGGTTGATTTGCAACAAATTCTGAGGCACTAAGCACACCATTACCATCTGTATCTAAACTGGTGAATGCTTGACTAATCCGCGTACTTTTTTTACTACTTTCAGCACCTTGAAGTTCACTCAGGCTTAAACTGCCATCACTATTTGTATCTGCACTGGTAAACTCAGCAGTCCGTAAGGTTTGCATTTCTGTTTCGCTTAATACGCCATCTTGGTCGGTATCGTATTGCGCAACAATTTCATCAGGAATTGGAGGGGGAGGAGGATTTCCGCCTCTTGCAAAAGCGACCGTACTGGTTGATAAAGCAAATACTAAAGCGGCATAAATTGTCGTTCTTTGTAACATGATACTTCCCTCTACATATGGTTGTTTAAGGAGGCAATTAGCGAATTGGTTGCATGAATGCTTGTTCATACAGTGGGTATCGTTAATTTCGTTAATTGCGTTTTGGATGGTGGTAAGTATGCGAGGGAAATGCGGAAGTTTTTTGAGGAAATTGTGAAGATTTTATGGAATCGTTATTTTAACCTGAGTTAGGCGATATTTGTAATAAATAAACAGTGACTTGCTAGGTTTTTTAAAACTTAGCAGGTCTTTTTTTGTCTGAATCAGAATTCACAGAATTAAAAAGCGTGATTCGCATTCATTTCTTGGTTTTAAGGGTTTTAAATTCTGTTAATTCTGAAAATCCTGATTCAGATAAATGCTTGTCTTTTTAAAAGAATCTCGCCGTACTCAGGTTATGTTAAGTTGCCCAAATACGTGGCGGACAAGCAACACGGTTTGCAACCATTGGACGAATCACCCGCCACAAATCAATAAAAAAGGCTTTTGCCTCTTCGGCATGTTGCCCCAAATAGCGTGCAACTAATAAATCTTCCATAATCGTTATGGCACATAAACAGCGCGACTGTTGCAACCACGGTATTAATGCCTGCCGTACAGTATCTTGCATCTCACTATTAAAGGGCGCAACTGTAAAAAAACTACCAATGACAGGTTGATTAGCCAACCCCCACATCTGATGCAACAAAGGGCTTCCCCCCTGATAATGAGCGCGTTCAATCCACAAGCGTTGTTTGACACGCTGAATCTTCAATCTTTGTTGAAACTCACCTTGTGTAAAAGGCGCATGACTGGCTGACCGTCCTAAACAAACAATATCCCACCCCATAAATATGCTATCAGTATGTAACATCACCTCAATTTCACTACGACTACGACTATTTTCAAAAGCGATAGTCTCCTGTGGAAACCATTCCAATACGGCATTATCTGCGACAGAAAGCTGTATCGTTTGTTGAGAAAATACATCAGGATGGGTATATAACTTTGTTGCAGCAGGTGTGGTCAACAAAACATTTGCCGCCGTCGCAACATGAACTTGTATCTGTAACTGGTCACCGCCAACAATGCCAGCGGGTGGATGTAATAAATACACATGACAAGTATCATTACTTTCAGGATAAAACGGGCGTTGTACCTGCAACGGTCCTTGATGATGACGTTGGCTTAAAACGGTGCGGGTTGGTGTACGGGTAAAATAAAGTTGCAACCGTGCTTGCCAAGTATCTTGTGTCATAGTTTAGGCGTATGGTAGTCAAAAAAGTGTTATTGTATCGAAAACCGTTCAAAAACGTACCGCATTCATTCATGATAAAATTATAATCTTAACGCTTTTGTCTGAATCAGGATTTTCAGGAAGCGAACAGACAAAATTCATGATGTCATGTTGTCCCAATATGAAATTGCTATAACCCATAACATTAAGCTATTTTTACAAAAATAATAAATAACTTCTCTATCCTCAACATCTTGCAAGTCTAATATATCGCACTTGCATACAGAAACCACCTTTAATCAAATGCTATTAGGAGAAGACAAAATGCAGATAGTTAAACCTGTCAATCTAATATGGATAAGTCGAACCCTATTCGTTATCTCTCTCGGTTTATTGGCTTTTTATAACCTCAGTTTTGCAGGTATCACACTTGACGAAACAGCAACCCCAAGCACCAGCACAGAGCAAACACTCACCACCACAATAACAAGTTCTGCAACGGAAGCCGATGGACTATTAAACCGCTTACAACAATCTCAAACAGAAGCCCAAGCGACACAACAAAATGTGTTCATGCTACAACGTGCAATAGAAGACTTACGGATTCAATATGAATCTGAACTGGTCGAAGCACGTCACACGGTAGATGCCACCAAACAAGCACTAGCAAAAACCGAAGCGGAATTATCACACCTCCAAACCAAAGCAGAAGCTATCATTGCCGATTTACAAAAGACAAACAATCAAGAAAAAGAAGCACATGCCAAACAAATAGTACAGCTTAATACAGAAAAACAAACCGTTGAAAAAACACTGGCAGATAGTGAAGCGAATTTGAAACAGCTACAAGCAACACAAGCAACTTTGAAAGCTGAATTAGAAAAGATACAAACCCAACAAAATGCATTACAAGCAGAAAAAGATAAATTAACGACGGAATTATCTGAACAAACGGCATTACACACACAAGCACAAACAGCACTGACGCAATTAGAGACAGAAAAACAAGCATTAACCACAAAACTTGCTGAATTAGAACAAGCCCTCACTCAAGCAGAAACCGTATTAACTGATACTCGCCAACAAGCTGAACAAAAAGCGAATGAACAAGCGCAAGCCTTAGAAACAGCTAAAACAGCGTTGCAAACAACAGAAACTATGTTAAGCGACACTCAGCAAAAACTGAGCACCCAAGAAACCGAATTAAAATCTATCATCGCTGATAAAGAAACCGCTTTAAAAACCGCCGAAGAAACCATTAAAACCCTAAAAGCCGATTATGAAAAGCAAATTGAAACATTAAACCAAGAAGCGGTTAAAAAACTAACGGAAACGTTAGATAAAATGAAGCAAGACTATCAAGCAGAATTGCAACAAAAACAAACTGCATTACAAGAGACAGAAACCACGCTAGAAACGTTTAAAAAACAGACTTATAGCGCACAAGCAGAGTTTGTCAATGCCATGCGAACCGCACGTGATACAGAAGACAGTCAACGTCAACAAATCACAACCCTAGCGCAAGAAGTTGAAACAGCCAAACAATCCCAAGAAAAATCAGCAGAATCGGTTTTACAACTACGTCAAACTATTGAAAATTTAACGGCTGAACAAAGCGAACAATTAAGCCTTGCCGATAAAAAATTGCTTGAAGCAACGGAAACAGTAGATGTCTTAACGCTCAAACTTCAACAAGCGGAAACTAAAACAGCTATTGCACATGAAACGTTGAGCGAAGTAGAAACTAAAATGCAAGCACTCAACACGGAGTTAACAGAAAAAATTAGCAGTACACAAGCCACATTACATGAGGCTCACACGAAAATTAAGCAGTTAGAAACCGCGCTTGAAGCCAGCACAGAAGAAGCAAAACAAGCCCACATTCAAAACGACACATTAAAAGCAGAATTAGAAAAATTACAAACAGTTGTTACTCAAGCAGAAGAAAAAGCCATCCTTGCTGAAAAACGTGCAGAAACTGCCGAACTCGCACAAGCACAATTACGGCAAACTGCCGGACAAGTTGTTGCTTTAGGTGGAGAATATACAGAGCGTGGAATTCGCTTAATTTTACGTGATTTACCTTTTGCCAGTGGTAAAGCTACATTGCCTGAAGATGTTGCGCTGTTAAATAAAGTTGCAGATTTACTGAAAGCATTGCCACAACGCAAGATTTTAATTGAAGGACATACCGATGCTAGTGGCAACGCGGATACAAATTTAATGCTGTCTCAACAACGTGCGGATAGCGTAAAACAGGGTTTAATCAATAGAGGTGTTGATGAATCCTTAATGAATAGTCAAGGCTTAGGTAAAGAACATCCGATTGCAGACAACGCGACAGCCACAGGGCGTAAACAAAATCGTCGGGTTGAAATTCTAATTATGCCAATGGAATAAGCACAATATAGCAAACGTATTATAAAACGACATGGAAGACTAGCAGTCCTAGATTTAAATCACTTTATGGTACGGTTACTATATTTCATTGAGTCTTATGTTTTTATCAATAAAAAAACCTGGTAGTGATGAGCTTATCAGGTTTTTTTATGCCTATCTGTCTTTTCTACTTCTGTGTTTCAGTCGGTGTAACAGGTTGTAATTTACCTGCTTTATATAAAGCAGCGGCTTCGCTAACCGCCTGAGTGATGACAAATGCGCCCCGTAATTCCCCTTCTTTAAATCCAATGGCTTTATCATCAGGATAATATTCTTTAATTTTGCTATATAACGCAGCATCCACATTCGCGCCATGACAGGTTAAACAAACTGTGCCTGTTGGAATCGCTTTCATAAATTGGTAATAAGGCTGACCATTGACATCAATCACGGTTAGTTTATCTACCTGTGTTAAATCTTCACCTTTTGCTTGACGTTCCGCAAAATTTTGTAACACGCTTGCTTCCTGTGTATCTGCACTTAAACCATTATGTGGATTGCGATTTTTTAAACTTACTCGTTTGATACTCAAATGATTTTCTTCAGCAATACCTTTTGCAATCACAGGAGCTTGTTCACGACAAACCGCAATTGCATTTACCGCGCCTTCTGTTTGCATCGTTGTCTGCAAAGTCTTTAATAAAGTGCCGCCGAGTTGCTTAGTCATATGACGATAATGCGCAACGACTTGACTTTCTAACGCTTGCTGTTCTGCCGCATTTAACCCCGCTAGCTCCGTTGCTTGACAGGGAAGTATTGCCATCAGACTAAATATAATTAACATTTTTTTCATAAAGTTATCTCCTACGATTTTATACTAACAATATTAGTATATACTAATATATGAAAATTGCAGAAAGAAATTTAACGCAAAGTATAAAATTTATTTGACATAACGTTATCTATAAACTATTATGTTGTCTTCAAGTCAAGCAGTAGGCGCGTAGCTCAGTGGTAGAGCATCACCTTGACATGGTGGTGGTCGGTGGTTCGATCCCACTCGTGCCTACCAAATTTTTAACTCCTTCCTTAAAATGTAGTTTGGGATAAAATATTAAGTTATGTCCTATACTACCATTAGTATTAAATCCCTAAAATCTATAACATAACACGCATCTTACTTTATTTTAAGTAGCGTTATTGTTGATTTTTAATCGTTGTCCACTTCATTCAAATCAAATAAAATTATCATGCTAAACATTACCTTACCTGATGGTAGTCAACGTCAGTTTGACCACCCCGTTACGGTAGCAGAAATTGCTGCCAACATTGGTGCAGGACTCGCGAAAGCCGCATTAGCTGGCAAAGTGAACGGACGTTTAGTGGATACAACAACTACCGTGGACACTGATGCAGATGTCGCTATTATCACGGATAAAGACCCCGAAGGCTTAGAAATCATCCGCCATTCTTGTTCGCATCTCATGGCACAAGCGGTTAAACAACTTTATCCCGATACACAAGTAACCATTGGACCTGTGGTTGATGATGGTTTTTATTACGACTTTGCCAGAGAAAAACGTTTTACGCCTGAAGACTTAGAAAAGATTCAAGCGAAAATGGAAGAGTTAGTCGAAAAAGATTACCCCGTTACTCGTTCCTTAATGCCTCGTGACGAAGCCGTTAACTTCTTCCGTGAAATGGGAGAAGAATATAAGGCGGAAATTATCGCTTCTATTCCCAGCAATGAACCCATTTCCTTATATCAACAAGGTGATTTTATTGACTTATGTCGCGGCCCTCACGTGCCCAGCACAGGCAAGTTAAAAGCCTTTAAACTCATGAAATTGGCGGGTGCTTATTGGCGGGGTGACTCCAATAATGAAATGCTCCAGCGGGTTTATGGGACGGCTTGGGCGAAAAAGAAAGAGTTAGACGATTATTTACACCGTTTAGAAGAAGCAGAAAAACGCGACCATCGCAAATTGGGCAAGCAATTGAATTTATTCCATATTCAAGAAGAAGCCCCTGGCATGATTTTCTGGCACGATAAAGGCTGGACATTATATCTTGCGATTCAACAATATATCCGTCGCATTCTGCGCAAAAATGGCTACCAAGAAGTTCATACTCCCCAAATTGTTGACCGTTCTTTATGGGAACGCTCAGGACATTGGGACAAATTCCGTGAAGGGATGTTTACGACCCATTCCGAAAATCGGGACTATGCCATTAAGCCCATGAATTGCCCATGTCATATTCAGATTTTTAACCAAGGCTTAAAGAGCTACCGCGATTTACCCTTGCGATTAGCTGAGTTTGGCTCTTGTCATCGTAATGAACCATCAGGCACATTACACGGACTAATGCGAATTCGCAATTTTGTCCAAGACGACGCGCATATTTTCTGCACGGATGAGCAAATTCAAAGCGAAGTTTCAAACTTCATTGATTTAGTTTATAAAGTTTATGCCGATTTTGGCTTTAAAGAAATTATCATCAAATTATCAACCCGTCCTGAAAAACGGGTAGGTAGCGAAACAGACTGGGATAAAGCAGAAAATGCTTTAGCTGTCGCCTTACAAAACAAAGGATTAGCCTTTGACTTGCAACCCGGTGAAGGCGCGTTTTATGGTCCTAAGATTGAGTTTTCACTCAAAGACTGCATCGGGCGTGTGTGGCAATGTGGCACGATTCAAGTTGACTTCTCCATGCCTGCGCGATTAAGTGCTGAATACGTCGCCGCTGATGGTAGCCGTCAAGTGCCTGTTATGTTGCACCGAGCTATTTTAGGCTCATTTGAACGCTTTATCGGGATTCTGATTGAAGAACACGCGGGGATATTCCCTTTATGGCTTGCGCCTGTACAAGTTGCTGTCATGAACATTACCGACCAACAAGCTGAATATGCCCGCCAAATTACAGAGCAACTCAATCAACAAGGTTTCCGCGCTATCAGTGATTTACGCAATGAAAAGATTAACTTAAAGATTCGTGAGAATACTTTAAACCGAGTTCCTTATTTGGTGGTTGTGGGTAATCGTGAAATGGAAAACCAACAAATCGCTTTACGGACGCTAAAAGGTGAAGATAAGGGCACAATGTCATTAGAGGCGTTTATCCAATCCCTGAATACTGAATTAGCACCTTACCAATAATCGATAAATCTGATTTTTTACTGCTTTCTTCTATACATATAAAAGAAAGTAAATTTTTTTACTTTATATCTCGTGTGTAAAGTAATTTTACGCTAGACTATAGAGTCTTTAACTCCTTAGTTCCAAGTGAACTGAGTAGTAGTTAAACAGGAAATAGTACGTTTAATGACTTTGGAGGGCTGTTTCATCGCAACGGAAAAGGATAAACAGACGCGCTTAAATGAGCAGATTACTGCGCCAAAAGTGCGTTTAATTGACGCAGAAGGTAATCAAGTCGGAATCGTCTCGATTCGGGATGCGCAGCAACTCGCGACTGACGCAGAATTAGATTTGGTAGAAATCGTCCCTAACGCCAAACCACCCGTTTGTCGCGTTATGGATTATGGCAAGTTTTTATTTGAACAAAATAAAAAGCGTCATAGTGCGAAGAAAAAACAAAAACAGGTGCAAATTAAGGAAATTAAATTCCGTCCAGGCACTGACGAAGGGGATTATCAGGTAAAACTACGCAACCTGATACGTTTCCTAGAAGATGGCGACAAAGCCAAAGTAACCTTACGGTTTCGTGGGCGTGAACTTTCCCATCAGGAATTGGGAATGAAACTGCTAAAACGTGTGGAACAAGACCTGATAGAACATGGGATTGTTGAACAATACGCGAAAATGGAAGGTAAGCAGATGGTGATGATAGTCGCGCCGAAAAAATCACAACAAACTTCCTCATAAATGCGGAGTAGTAGAATATGCCTAAATTAAAATCTCATAGCGGTGCCGCGAAGCGATTCAAGCGCACAGCTTCAGGTGGATTTAAACATGGTCAAAGTTATCGCCGTCATATTTTGACCAAGAAAACCACCAAACGTAAGCGTCAATTACGTCATCCTACGATGGTGCATGAGTCTGATGTGCCAATGTTAAATCGTTTATTGCCTTTCGCGTAAGGAGTAGTACAACATGGCAAGAGTTAAACGTGGTGTTACTGCCCGCGCAAGACATAGAAAGGTTTTAAACGCCGCTAAAGGGTATCGCGGTTTTCGTAAAAACGTTTATCGCGTTGCAAAACAGGCTGTTACCAAAGCGGGGCAATATGCATATCGTGACCGTCGGCAACGTAAACGTCAATTCCGTGCCTTATGGATTGCGCGGATTAATGCCGCTGCTCGTGAGTTAGGTTTATCCTACAGCCGTTTCATTAATGGCTTACATAAAGCAGGTATTGAGGTCGACCGTAAAATGTTGGCTGAATTAGCTGTTTTCAATAAAGAAGCCTTTAAAGCCATTGCTGATAAAGTGAAAAGTACTTTAGCAATAGCCGCATAAGCATATCGCTTCAGCAAGATGTTAAAGAAAAACGCCCGATTTACTCAAAAAAGTAATCGGGCGTTTTTTATTGGACAATGATAATAACCTGAGTTCGGCGAGTTTTATAAAATATAGTAAACGCACTATAAAACGATGCGAAGGACTGGCAGTCCTGTGAGGACTGCCAGTCCTAAATTTAATCACTTTGTGGTACGTTTACTATAGTTCTGAAAATTCTGTGAATTCTGATTCAGACAAAAAAAGACCTGCTAGGTTTTGAAAACCTAGCAGGTCTGTTGGAACACGCGAAAAGGTTTGACGGACTGGCAGAGATTATTCTCTTGTTTTTCATCAAGATTAACCAGACAAGATTACAACATTGTCTGAATCAGGATTTTCAGAATTAACAGAATTAGCGGAATTTAAAATCCTTAAACCAAAAAGTAAGATGAATCATGCTTTTTAATTCTGCTAATTCTGAAAATTTTGTGAATTCTGATTCAGACAAGCCGTTGTTTCTTTAACAGAAACTCGCCGAACTCAGGTTAGTTTACTGAATCATAAATTGGTTTAGGTAATTAGCAACCTTAACTTTTAATTCTTCTAAGGATGAAATATCTAAAACAAACGCGACATATCCAATAATATCTTTGGTTTGTAAGGTAAAATCGATTTTTAACAGCATAATAATGTCTTGTTCTATTGGAATCGTATTACTTAAGACCTCAATTGCAGAACCGACTGTAAATGTCGGTAATTCATTAATTAACTCGTGTCCCAAAATATCGGCAAAGCTGGCTAAACAAGAGTTAAGAATGATATTTCCAACCTCTATCATGGCATCTTGTTCTAACTCGCGTAATTCAGCAGTGGATAATTCTGTTTTAATAATTGCACGGGTTAACTCCAGACTTTTATCCTCTGGAAACAATAAGATTGCTTCCCCCCAAAACGAGCCATGAAATCGTTGGCGAATAGCTGTAATGGGTTTATCGGGTGTCTTATTAATGCTACACGCAGCAGATTGACGCGAAACGAACTCAATATTGGGAATGGATAATTTTACCTCTGCATTAACCATCGTACTCAATGCGGCAGCGGCTTGTCCCATTCCTATATTAAGCAATTCGGTAATAACATCAATTTCTAACTCAGTTAGTTGAATCATTTCAATTTTGTAAGAAATTTAAGATTTTTTCTTCCGTAATGGGTTTCGAGATAAATTGAATACCCATTAAACTTGCTTTCTGCTTAACCATTTCTTGGATATTTGCCGTTAATAAACCAATTTTAGCGCGGGGATATTTTTCTAGTAATTTTGACGCTAATAATAATCCATCCATACCAGGCATGTTTAAGTCTAAAGTCGCAATATCAACTTGACATGATGCAGTTTTACTTAATGCTTCATCGCCATTGCTGGCTTCAATAATTTCCGCTTGTGGATTTGCTTGATTAATGATTGCACGAATAAGCATTCTGGAAACACGGCTGTCGTCCACAACTAAGATGGTTTGTGATGTCATATTAAATTCCTAAAACTTAGTAAACATGCGAATAACCGATAGTATAAAGGAGCAATATTATTTTGGGTATTTTTAGCGGACTTTGATAAAACAATATTGTGCTTCTTTATGAGAATGAATGCACTTTTACATATCTGTGTATAATATTTGTTTATTCATCGCTAAATATCTATTTTAGATTGATTGGTAAATATTATTTTTTTATAAAAATCTTTTAGTTAATGGAGATGTAGATGAAAGAATTTATTTTTTTAATTTTAATACTTAGTCCTATTTTTCTACTGATTACAGTCACTACTTTTTTAAAATCATCCTCTTTTAAAGGGATGCGGGGAGAAGCATGTATTAATAAACTTATTAGTAAGTCATTAGATAAAAAGGTTTATCACTTGCTTAAAAATGTTACATTAGCGATTGACAAACAGCATACCACGCAAATAGATCACCTTGTGATTTCGCCTTTTGGAATTTTTGTCATTGAAACAAAAAACATGCAAGGTGTCATCATTGGTGCACGTGATGATAAACAGTGGATGCAAAAAATTCATCAGCAATATTATCCTTTTCAAAATCCTTTACATCAAAATTATAAACACTTAAAAGCATTAGAAATATTGTTAAATGTGCGCTTGAATCAGTTACATTCTATCGTTGTTTTTAGTGGAAAAAGTAAATTTGCAGCCCCAATGCCTAGGCATGTTATTCAGAAAAAACAATTAATTTCCTTGATTCAGCAAGAGCAAACGCTTTGTTTTTCACCCGCAGAGGTAACTACTTTATTAGATAAAATAGCGACATTGCGTTTAACACCGTCGTTGAAAACGCATAAAGCCCATGTTAAACAACTTGCGACAATCAATGCAGAAAAAGCCTTAACGATGACTTGCCCATGTTGTCAACAGCCGATGGTTTTGCGCGTCACACAACAAGGAAAATCACAGGGGAAACCATTTTGGGGATGTTCTCAATTTCCAACGTGTAAAACAGTCGTTAATATTTCTTAAAGGTGATGGAAACGCCCATGTTATTAACCTTAGAAAAAGTCATTATTCTAAAAACTGTTAATATTTTTTCAGAAATTCCCGAAGAATATTTAGTCGAGCTTGCCTCTAGCGTTGAACAAATTCGGGTAAAAGCAGGAGAAATTATTTTTAAAAAAGGGGATTTAGGCTCGTCTATGTATATTATCGTCGTCGGCAAAGTCCGCATTCATGACGGAGATAAAGAAATTGCCGTCTTAGGCGACCGTGAAGTATTTGGTGAATTAGCCGCATTAGACCCTGAACCCCGTTCAGCGGCCGTCACCGCCATTGAAGATACAACGCTATTTCGTGTCAATGAAAGTATGTTATATGAGCTAATTACAGAGCGAACTGAAGTTGCTCGTGGCATTATTCGTGTCTTGTGCCAGCGATTACGAACAACAACAGATTAGGCAGATTGATTAAAGGATGTGAAATGATGACAACTGATGATAAAAATATTACCCCTGCCAGTCCAAGCAGTTGGGAACGCGATGCACTCACCCGTTTAGCCTTTGCCGCGATTAATGAACAACGTCGCGCTCGTCGCTGGCGGATTTTTTTCACTTGTTTATTTTTTATCTATGCCTTTGCAGTGACGTTTTTAGTCAATCCTAACTTTTTGGAAACAGTGAAAAGCTGGTTCGGTACAGAAACCGAAGAGCCTTTAATTGGTGGCGATAAACATACGGCATTGATTGAAATTAATGGCGCAATTAGTTCAGGTAGTAAAACGAATGCGGATGTGATTATTACAGGGCTACGCAATGCCTTTAAAGACAGTAATACAGCAGGGGTGATTGTTCGCATTAATAGCCCTGGTGGTAGTCCTGTACAGGCGGGTTATATTTACGATGAAATTAAACGGTTGCGGAAAAAATACCCCAATATTCCCTTGTATGCGGTTATCGTAGATTTATGTGCATCAGGTGGATATTACATTGCCGCCGCCGCCGACCAAATTTATGCGGATAAAGCCAGTTTAGTGGGTTCTATTGGTGTGATATTAAACGGTTTTGGTTTTGTTAATACGATGGATAAATTAGGCGTTGAACGTCGCTTATATACTGCGGGGGAACATAAAGGCTTTTTAGACCCCTTTTCGCCTGAAAACCCTGACGAAGTCGCGCATATAAAGAAAACACTGACCCAAGTTCATGAGCAATTTATTAATATAGTCAAGCAAGGACGCGGTGAACGTTTGAAATATCAAACACATCCTGAATTGTTCTCAGGCTTAATTTGGACAGGCGAGCAAGCGATAGAATTAGGGTTAGTCGATGCTTTAGGCAGTAGCAGTTATGTTGCTCGTGACGTGATAAAGGCAGAAAAAATTGTTGATTTTACACCTAATCCAAACTTATTTGAGCGATTTGCAGAACGCTTTGGTTCTAGTGCAAGCCAAACATTTTGGCAAAATTTGCAACCTATTGGCTTAGATTAGCATTAATCGTGGTCTTTCCCTTTTAATACATAATAAAACATGCTAAGTATCAATTCTCTTAAGATTTTTTGTCTAAGCGTAGGGTTAATATTCTCTCTCAATAGCTATGCAGAAATGGAGACGATTTCTATTGTGCCAACTGCATTTTATTCCTATCGAGATTTTGAATATTCTGTTGGTGGGGCGGGCGGTGTGCAAGGCGCAATTAACTCACTGGGCGCGGGTGTTACGGTTATTTATCAACAGTTCTATCTGGATATTGCAGGGGAAGAAAACCCGCGTGCCAGTGAAGAAGAAACTAATAACTTATTATTCACCAATACTGTTGATTTTGACCGCCGTGATTTAACGCTCTCTTTTGGCTATGCCATTAACGAAGCAATTAGCACATTTATTGGCTACAAATATGGTAAATCGACTATTACTGCCCGTCCTGATTCTCCTTTTGCGGGTGAAGAAATCAGTTTAACGGGGGATGGCGTGTTTATTGGGGCGGGTGGTGTTTGGTCTGTACGAGATTGGGGATTTATTTCCTTCAGTGCAGCCTATGCCCAATTAGATAGCACTTATCGAGATTTAACGGTTGATACTGTTAAAGGCGATGCAACAGGAACAAGTTTAAGCGTGAAATGGAAAGCCCCTATTACGGAAAACCTTTTTTATGACTTATCCTTAATTCGTCACGACTACCGTTATACCGATTTCGATAAAATTGAATCGGATATTTCAGAGCAAATTTTATCGTTACGGCTTGGACTAGCCTATCGCTTCTAACACAACACATAAAAATAATTACTTTCTCCAAATCATTAAGGATATTCAATGTCATGGAAAATATGGATACCCCGAAGTCTTATCCAGCCATAGAACCCTTTGCAACTCATATGCTAGCCGTTGGCGACGGTCATACACTGTATTTGGAAGAAAGTGGACATTTACAAGGAATTCCCGTGATTTTCCTGCATGGGGGGCCCGGTTCTTACTGCAAACCACAACACCGCTGTTTTTTTAACCCACGCCACTATCGCATTATTTTATTTGACCAACGCGGCGCAGGACGTTCCACCCCAGCAGGCAACATTCAGCACAATACAACACAACATTTACTTACCGATATGGAAACCATCCGCCAGTATTTAGGAATTGATAACTGGCTAGTCTTTGGTGGTTCTTGGGGAGCAACCTTAGGATTACTCTACGCATTAACTTACCCCGAACGAGTATTAGGGCTGATACTGCGCGGTACATTTCTCGCCCGCCAACACGATTTAACATGGTTCTATCACCATAACGGCGTTGCTCGCCTCTTTCCCCAATATTGGGAAGCCTTTACAAACTTTAAATTTTTAACTGAAAAATGTGCTTACCCGCCTGTGAAAAAAGGAGAAGTAGCCGATTTACTGTCAACTTACAACTACTTATTACGTGACGACACCCCCCAAGCACACCAAGCCGCGTTAGCATGGTCGAATTGGGAAGGTACTGTTATTAGCATGGCGCAATTTCCCCGCTTAACAGAACCAACGCTTGAACTACTCCATGCTGCCCGCGTTGCCTGTCACTACATCAGCAACAACTGCTTTATTGAAGATAACATCATCTTACAACAAGCCACCGCTCGCCTTGCCCACATACCAACCCAATTAATACACGGTCAACAAGACCTAATCTGTCCTTTAGAAAGTGCCTACCAACTGCATCAAGCCTTGCCCCACAGCCAATTAATGGTTTTACCCAACAGCGGACACCTCTCCAGTGACCCCGCAATGTTTAATGCACTCGTACAAGCGACAGATTCATTCTTACAACAACAAGGCTAAATGCCTATTTACTTAACGTTATAAACTAGAAAAAATCCTATGTCACACAATCGCAAAGTTTCTATAATTGGTTTAGGTTACGTAGGTTTACCTGCTGCGGTTGCCTTTGCTAAATACGGGCGCGTTATCGGCTTCGACATCAATCAACAACGCATTCAAGCCCTACAAGCAGGACACGACCACACCCACGAAGTTGATAACATCGCATTACAACAAGCAGATGTCCTGTTTACCACCGACCCCACCCAACTAAAACAAGCCGACTTTCACATCATCGCCGTCCCTACCCCCGTCGATGAACAAAAACACCCCGATTTACTCCCCGTATTAAAGGCCTCCAAAACCGTTGGGCAACAACTCAAACGTGGCGATATCGTCGTTTATGAATCAACTGTTTACCCTGGTGCGACAGAAGAAACTTGTGTGCCTGTCCTAGAACGCGAATCAGGGCTACGCTGTGGCGTTGATTTCAGTGTCGGCTACTCACCTGAACGCATAAACCCCGGAGATAAAGTTCACACCTTCACCAACATTATGAAAGTTGTCTCAGGCTTTGATACAGACACCTTAGAAATTGTCGCCCAAGTTTACGGCTCAGTCGTCACCGCAGGCGTATATCGTGCTGCCAGCATCAAAATTGCCGAAGCAGCCAAAGTCGTTGAAAATACACAACGCGACGTTAATATTGCCCTAATTAACGAACTCTCCATGATATTCAACCGATTAGGCATAGACACGCACGACGTACTCAAAGCAGCGGGCACAAAATGGAACTTTCTCCCCTTCACCCCTGGACTAGTCGGCGGACACTGCATTGGCGTTGACCCCTACTACTTAGACCACAAAGCCCGCCAAGTGGGCTATAAACCGCAAATTATTCCCGCTAGCCGCTTACTGAACGACAGCATGGGCGTATTCATTGCCGAACAAGCCCTACAACACCTAGAACGCTTAGGCAGTATCGTACAAGCCAGCATCGTCACCGTACTCGGTATATCCTTTAAAGAAAACGTCCCCGACCTACGCAATACCCGCGTTATCGACATTATCCACACCCTACAACAACACGGCGTTATCGTCCAAGTCTATGACCCCTTTGTTGACGCGACCGAAGCACAACACGAACTTGGCATAACCCTATGCAAAGCAGAAGATTTAAAAAAATCAGCCTGCGTTATTCTCGCTGTTGCCCACCAAGATTTCCTAAAACAAGGCTGGGCATGGTTAAGCAGTTTACTAGAGGATAAACGCAGTCTTGTTGTTGATGTTAAAGGTGTTCTCCCAAGAGAAACAATCCCGCCCAATATCCAACTCTGGCGACTATGAACACCCCCCCACTGATTGACACAACCTACATCATTGAAACCCCCGAAGGCGTAGAACTAACCCTACACATTGCGGGGCCAGTAGTACGAGCGATTGCATGGTTTATTGACTTATGCATTCGCCTTCTTATTTACATTCTGCTGGGCAATATGCTGTTGAAATTTGGGAATATTGGTGTGGGTTTGCTATTACTCATGCTTTTTCTCGGTGAATGGTTCTATTACGTACTATTCGAAGTTTATGCAGGCGGGAAAACGCTGGGAAAACGCTTACTGGGTATCAAAGTCATACTAGCTTCAGGCGCGCCCGTTACTTGGTCGGCATCGATGACCCGTAACTTATTACGAGTTGCTGATTTCCTACCGTTTCTTAATGCTCTTGGACTTATCAGCATGATATGTACAAAAAATTTTCAACGACTAGGCGATATAGCTGCACAAACTATCGTCATTTATCAAGATAAACCGATTAAACATAATGCCTTGCCTAATATGCCAGCTTATCATTTATCCTACCCCCTCACCCTAGAAGAACAACAAGCCATTATCAATTTTGCCGAACGAGCGCAAACCTTTTCCCAAGAACGCGCCGACGAACTCGCAAGCATCATTCAACCCCTCATCGCAGACGATAAAAACGCGACTCAAGCGTTATATCAAATCGCCATCGGATTATTGGGGAAAAAATAACCCGTACAGTCTATTTCCTCATGAATAATACTTCCTTATAATTTCAGCATTAAAAACAAGGGGGAAGTATGATGAATGAAGAAAATAAGCGTTTATTACTAGAAAAAATTGCATGTTTAGAAATTAACTTGAGTTCGGCGAGATTTTAAAAAAAGACAAGCATTTGTCTGAATCAGGATTTTCAGAATTAACAGGATTTAAACCCCTTAAACCAAAAAATTAATGCGAATCACGCTTTTTAATTCTGCTAATTCTGTGAATTCTGATTCAGACAAAACAGAAACCTGCTAGGTTTTTAAAACCTATCAGGTTTCTGTTTTATTTTATAAATCTCGCAAACTGGGATTAAATTATAGTTTGACCGATGAAGAAATCTTGCAACGGACAGAATTAACCTATGGCTTTGTCGTTCCCCTTTATCGCCGTTGGATAAAATGGCGACACACGCCCCAACAGGTTAGCGAATACTACGAGAGATAATCATGGATTTCACAAACTTCGAATTTGCTCAACCTTATTGGTTATTCGCCTTGTTTGTGCCTGTTTTGGTGTTTATCAGCTTGCGTTATCGCCATCCTTTATATCGACGTTTGCATTTGTATGCAGACGAGCATTTATTACCGCATCTATTAGTTGGGGAAAATACGCCACTCAACGGCTGGAAAGGTAATTATTTTTTGGTTTGGTCAGTGGTTTGGCTGTGTGGTGTCATTGCTTTAGCACAACCGCGCTGGGATTATGAATTGCAAACTTTATTCAAACCACAAACGCAATTATTAATCGTCTTGGATTTATCCGATTCTATGCATGTCCGCGATTTGCCTCACGCACGGCTTGAGCAGGCAATACAAGAAATTACAGAGTTGTTGGAGACACAAGCAGATATGTCTATCGGGTTATTGGCGTTTGCAGGTATTCCGCATATTATCACGCCTTTAACCGATGATTATCAAACAATTAAGCATTTATTATATGAATTAAAGCCGTCGTTATTACCGATTCAGGGCAGTCGTTTTGCCCCAGCATTGGAACAGGCTTTATTTTTATTGAAAACGACGGCAAATAGTGAGGAAGCTGTACAGCATATTTTATTGATTTCCGATGGGGAATTTGAGCCACAGGATGTCGCGCAAAGTATCAAGTTATTACAAAACAGTCGCGCTTTTTTGCATAGTTTGGCGGTGGGAACGGTTAGCGGTGGGCATATTCCGCAAGAGACTCAGGATAAATGGGTGACTGATGCGCAGGGGAATGTGGTGATTTCGCGCTTACATGAAGAAATTTTACGGCAGTTGGTGCAAGTAGGGCGGGGGATTTATCAAGTAGGAACGTATCAAACCGCAGACACGCAGACAATTTTAAATGTTGTACGCCAACGAATGCAGGATTTTACGGAGCAACAGGCAACGCAGAAAGTATGGCATGAGCGATTTTATTTATTCGTCATTGTGATGTTGTTCTGGGTATTATGGGCTTTTCGTAAAGTGATTTAAGTGGGGTTATGATGCGATTTTATCTTATGTTGTGTTTGTGTTGGCTGTCGTTGACGGTGTCGGCGGAAGTGGTGAAAATTCCTTATCAGCAAATGACCTTAAATGCGTCGTTAGCACTCGCGCCACAAAAGTCGTTAAAAGATGGGGTGGTGTTGATAACGCATGGTACGTTAGGTAGTCGGCAGATGGAGATTATTCAGACCTTACAGGCGTTATTAGTAGAAAAAGGCTTGAATAGTCTGGCGATTAATTTGAGTTATCAGATTGATGACCGTTCAGCAGAATTATTAAGTTGCCAAGTTGAACATCAGCATAAACATCAGGATGCTGTCGGCGAGATAGGCGCGTGGATGCAGTGGCTTATCGGGCAGGGTGTTGATAAGGTTGTGTTATTGGGACATTCTCGGGGTGCGAATCAAAGCGCGTGGTATGCGGTAGAGCATGATGCGGATGTTATTAAAGGCGTTGTTTTAGTTGCGCCGATGTTGTGGCGTGAAGAAGATAGGGCAACTCGTTATCAATCCGTTTATAAAATCGCTTTAGCGGAGGTGTTAGCGCGGGCGAAGCAGGAAAAAATGTTGTCAGATGTTGGCTTTTTGCAGTGTCCAAAGGTAAAAATTAGTGGGGAAAGTTTTTTAGCTTATTATGAGGATGAGCCACGTTTTCATACACCTAATTTGATGCAGGTGTTAAAAAAACCGCAGTTGTTAATCATTGGTTCGGCGGATAAGGTGACTACTGGAATAGAAAGCGATGTGATGCCATTAGTCACGAGTCATGCGGTGCAATTGGTGCGGGTTGACGGGGCTGATCATTTTTTCCGTGATTTGTATGCGGAGGATGTCGCGGACGCGGTGGCTGATTTTGTGAAAGGGGTGTTGAATTAACTTTTTGTAAGAGAAGGCATTAAGCTGTTTGTTAATAACCTGAGTTCCGCGAGATTCTTTTAAAAAGACAAGCATTTGTCTGAATCAGGATTCACAGGATTTTCAGGATTAAAAAGCGTGATTCACCTGACTTTTTGGTTTGAGGGTTTTAAATCCTGTTAATCCTGAAAATCCTGATTCAGACAATGTTTTAATCTTGTCTGGTGAATCCCGATGAAAAACAAGAAAATAATCTCTGCCAATCCATCAAACCTTTTCGCGTGTTCCGACAGACCTGCTAGGTTTTGAAAACCTAGCAGGTCTCTGTTTTATTTTATAAAACTCGCCAAACTCAGGTTAATACCTTTCCTTTTAACGCATTAATAGATTAATCCATTTATTCACTCGACTTTAAGTATGTTCTTTTACATCTTGGCTTAATAAATTTATCAAGTGTTGCATATCCGCAGGGATAGGCACTTGCCACTCCATATATTCATCTTGCGTGGGATGTATTAGCCCTAGTTTTTCCGCGTGTAAGGCTTGGCGTTTAAATTGGCGGAGTGCTTCTTGTAATTCGGGGCTAGAAGCGGGGGGAATATGTAGCCGTCCGCCATAAACAGGGTCGCCGACAAGTGGGTAGTGGACGTGGGAAAGGTGGACACGGATTTGATGGGTGCGTCCTGTTTCTAAAATGGCACGGATAAGGGTGTGGACGCGAAAGCGTTGCATAACGCGGTAGTGTGTGACTGCAGGTTTTCCATGGGCGACAACTGCCATTTTGGTTCTATGCACGGGGTGTCTGTCCATCGGCGCATCTACTGTACCGCCCGCAACCATCATGCCTGTGACAATGGCTTGATATTCGCGTTTAAACTCGCGGGCTTGAAGTTGTTCCACTAGTGATGTGTGGGCAGGTAAACTGCGAGCCACGACTAAAATACCGCTGGTATCTTTATCAATACGGTGGATAATGCCTGCACGGGGGAGTTGTGCCAGTTCTGGCGCGTGGTTTAGCAGGGCATTCACCAGCGTTTTATCGGGGTTGCCTGCACCAGGATGTACAACAACTCCCGCATCTTTATTGACGACGATGATGTCTTTATCTTCATATAAAATTTTTAAGATGGGTAAGTCTTGACCTTCCCAAGTGACTTCTTCCTCGGCTTGGGCAATAATCTCGATGTCTTCTCCGCCTTGTACTTTATCTTTACCGCGTAACGGCATAGCATTGACACGGACGAAACCGTCTTTAATCCATTTTTGTAAACGGGCGCGGGAATAATCGGGAAAGAGTTCGGCAAGGGCTTTGTCTAACCGCCAGCCAGACATTTCTTCGGGGATTTTCGTGCTAAAATGGGCATTCACCATCGTTGATTCATCAACTTTTTTTATGCGATCTGTCATGAAACATTATTTATTAGTGTGGGTTTTGCTTGTTGTGGTTTCTGGGTGTAGTTCTTTTGGTTCTACGAAAGATCCAACAGAGGATTGGACGGTTGAGCAATTGTACAACAATGCAAAGAAAGAATTAGCTGAGGGTAATTATCCCACGTCTATCGAGTATTATGAAAAATTAGAGGCAAGATTCCCTTTTGGCGTGTATGCGCAACAAGCGCAGTTAGATGTAATTTATGCGTATTATAAAGACGATCAAGCAGATGCCGCTATTATCGCCGCAGATAGGTTTATACGCTTATATCCACGTCATCCAAGTGTTGATTATGCTTATTATCTCAAAGGTTTAGTAAACTTTGAACGCGATAGAGGTTTTTTTGATCGGTTTTTACCTATTGATAAAGCGCAACGTGATCAACATGCAACAACAGAATCTTTTCAAAACTTTTCAGAGTTAATTACCCGTTTTCCTGATAGTCCTTATGCAAAAGATGCACAGCAACGGATGATTTATTTACGCAATAATTTAGCCAGTCATGAATTGTATATTGCGAAATATTATATTGTGCGGGGCGCGTATGTTGCAGCGGTTAATCGGGCGAAGCGCGTTGTTGAAAATTATCAGGGCACGCCTGCTGTACCCGATGCATTAGTGTTAATGGCGAAGATTTACAAGGCAATGGGGATGCAAGATTTATCAGATAGTGCGTTAGAAGTGTTAAAGCATAATTACCCAACTCATCAAGGGATTCAAGAAATTGAAGCGTTAACTGTACAAGGGTAAACGACTGTTAACGATTTAACTGCTTGTCTTATTAGTTAAAAATCGCGCGGACTTAATAACGGCTACGACTAGCTACTACAGGATACCTAGAGAATATCGTGCAAAATTACCATTCTACGACATCACTTTCAGTATTGCTTGTTGATGATACAGCAGTTAATCGGTTAGTAGCGGGTAGTATCCTAAAAGAATTAGGGTGTCAGGTTGCTGAGGCTACTAATGGTAAAGAGGCGGTGGAGGCAGTTATTTCTGACACAGATTATGACCTTGTACTTATGGATATTAATATGCCTGTCATGAGTGGTTTAGAAGCCATTCATGTCATTCGCACGGTTGAAAGTAGTGATAGTCACACCACCGTTGTTGCTCTCACCGCAAGCGATGCTGAACGTCAACAGTTAAATAATGTTGGATTTGATGACATTTTGCCTAAGCCTGTTACCGTAGATAATTTAACCACGTTGTTACAAAAACATTTTCCCAGTTTTCAAAAAGCTATCCACACAAACGCAATGCTTGCGCCTGCATCAGCTACTGCACGGGTTGCAAGCACAAGCGTTGATAAATCGCATTACAATATTTTGCTAGTTGAAGACAATCAAGTAAATTGCATTGTTGCCACTAATATGTTGAATGCACTAGGCTATCAAACTGATGTCGTTTATAACGGCTGTGAAGCAGTCACTGCCTGCGCCAATAAACAATATGATTTATTACTCATGGATATTCGAATGCCAACCATGGACGGGACAGAGGCAACTCAATTAATCCGCGAATATCCCAATTATGCAGACACGCCCATTATCGCGGTTACTGCAAATACGTCAGCAACAGACTTAATTTTGTATAAACAAGTGGGAATGAATGAGTGCTTACCAAAACCATTAACAATAGAAACACTTAGAAATATTTTAGATAAATATTTAACTACCACAAAACCTAATCAACCTGAGTTGTTACAACACGATTTTAGTAGTTTCACGATTTTAGACCGACCGTTTTTACAAAAAGTAACCCTAAATAATCCAAAGTTAATGGTTTTACTATTAAAAAAATTTATTACTGAAACGAGTAACCAACTCAATAGTATTGCCTTCGCAACGGTTAATCAAAATCAAGAACTGTTAATCCGTGCCTCACACTCGATTAAAGGGGGAGCACGCAGTATCGGCGCAAATCGATTAGGTGAAGTTGCCGCATATATGGAAACGGATATGATGGAAGGGGTTGTACAAACAGCTGCCGTTTATTTAGACCGTTTAAAAGCAGAATTTGCACAGCTACAAGTAGAAATCCAGCAAGTAATAGAGGATAACACTTAAAGATTTATAAAAAATGTCTAATCCTCCTATTTTACGGCTTGCCTTACCTACGCCCTTACAAAGTCTGTTTGACTACCTCGCCCCCGCTGATTGGCATATCACAGAACAGCACATCGGTACGCGGATTCAAGTCCCTTTTAGAAAACAAGTCTTAATGGGCATTTTGCTAGAAGTTGCAGAAAGCTCCAATATTCCTGCACAAAAATTAAAAACTGCCTTAAATCTTCTCGACAATACCCCTGTTTTAAACCCTGCCGATTTACAACTGATACACTGGGCAAGCCGTTATTATCACTACCCTTTAGGACAAGTGATTGCAAGCGTGCTACCGACTTTACTCAATGCAGGACATCCAACCCGCTTAGACAGTCCACCCAGTGAATACTGGTGCATTACCCCAAAAGGTCAATTTATAGACCCCACCGATTTACCCCGCCAATCTCATCGACAAGCCTACTTACTCAGTTTATTACAAGAAAATCCGCAAGGTCTCAGCGAAACGACTTTAGCCCTAGATTTCCCCAATCCCCGCAAAACCTTACAAGCCCTACAAAAACGCGGTTGGGTAAATCAACAAACCGTTATGCGCGATGCGGACAGCCTAAGCCCCCCGCTCCCACTCAATCCCGCACAAGCACACGCAGTTACCCAAATCAGCCAACACTTAGACCAATTTTATCCCTGCCTACTCGATGGCGTAACAGGAAGCGGAAAAACCGAAGTCTATTTGCAACTGATTCAACAAGTCATACAACAGGGAAAACAAGCCCTAGTCCTTGTTCCAGAAATCAACCTAACCCCCCAAATGCTAGGACGTTTCGAACAACGCTTTAATGTTCCTATTGCCGTTTTACACTCCCGTTTAAGCCCTAAAGAACGCCTATATTCATGGCTACAAGCCCGTGCAGGCACAGCCCCAATCGTCATCGGCACACGCTCAGCTGTTTGGACACCCCTACCCCAACTTGGCATCGTCATTGTCGACGAAGAACACGACCCCTCTTATAAACAACAAGAAGGCTTTTGCTACTCCGCCCGCGATGTCGCCATGATGCGTGCACAATACGCCAAAGTGCCAATATTACTCGGCAGTGCAACCCCTTCGCTTGATAGCCTCTATAACGCACAACAACAACGCTATCAACACCTTATTTTGCCAGAACGCGCAGGGATTGCCGTCCATCCCAGCATTCACCTTGTGGACATGCGCACACAACCACGTCAACAAATCCTTTCTACCGCCTTACAACACTACATCCGCGCTCATCTCGCCAAACAACAACAAATTCTATTATTCATCAACCGACGCGGTTACGCGCCAACCCTACTATGCTTAAATTGCCAATGGACAGCCCACTGTCAACACTGCGATGCCCGCCTAACCTATCACGAAGCCAGCCGATACTTACGCTGTCACCATTGCGGGATAATACAAGCCGCGCCCAAACAATGCCCAGATTGCCAAAGCAATAACTTACAACTACTCGGACAAGGTACAGAACGAGTTGAAGAACAACTGCAACAACTCTTCCCAGAAGCGCGTATTTTACGCATAGACAGCGACAGCACACGGCGCAAACAAGCCATGTTCGACATGCTCGAACAAATTCATCGCGGTGAAGTAGATATTTTGGTAGGGACGCAAATGCTCGCCAAAGGACACCATTTCCCCAATGTGACCCTTGTCGGCATTATCAATATTGACGGCGGATTATTTAGCGTGGACTTTCGCGGGACGGAACGCATGGCACAACTGTTTATCCAAGTCGCAGGACGTGCAGGACGGGCAGAAAATGCGGGCGAAGTTGTCATACAAACCTATCAACCAACACATGAACTACTCAATTGTCTTATCAGCAAAGGCTACCATGCTTTCGCCGATATTGTTTTAAAAGAACGGCAACAAACTGATTACCCACCTTATACCCGTTTGATTTTACTCCGAGCAGACTCAAAAACCACAAGGCTTGCCTTAGACTTTTTACGCACAGTCAAAGACTACGCCCAACAATTAAACATCACAGGCGTAGAACTCTGGGGGCCTGCTCCTGCCCCGATGGAAAAACGCGCCAACTATTACCGCGCCCATCTCCTGCTACAAGCCCAACAACGCAGCACCTTACACTATCTCGTTGAACAACTACAAAACGTTTTACCAAGCCTCGCCACCAAAGATATTCGTTGGGGCATTGATGTTGACCCACTAGATTTGTATTAAACACATTTAATTAAACAACAACGCTTTAAAACTAAACCAACTGATACAACTTTAAAAACATATCCGTAGATTTTTCAATCACTTCCTTTTCCCTTTCAGGGCTAGGCATCGGAATAATACCCAACATCACCGGCCAAAATAACGCCTCTTTCACCATGCCTAAATAATGCATTGACGCTAACTGAATATCCTCAATATCTTTCCCCGTCGACTGCAAATAATCCGCTAACGTTCGCACCAGTGAACGAATCCCACTTTCAGAATACAACGCAGTCAACTCAGGAAAACGCCCCGATTCCCCCATCACCAAACGCAACAACTTAGAAAACTGCTCCGAACGCAACATAACTAAAAACTTATTCGAAAACGTGATTAAATCCTGACGAATATCAGAACCCTCTTGATAAACCATGCAAGGAATATCAAATAAAGACCACGTATTACGCACAATTTCCGAAAACAACGCCTCCTTAGACGGAAAATGATTATAAACCGTGCGTTTAGACACCCCCGCCACTTCTGCAATTTTATCCATACTGACACTGCCATATCCATTATCCAAAAACAACGCCGCCGCCGCGTCAACAATGGCTTGTTTCTTTTTCTGTGTGAGCGTTGCTGATTCCACCTGATTAACCTCTGCAATTGTCGTGATAAAGATAAACCAAATATTGTAACAAGAATTCAACTTGACTTTTACGTCAAAGCGCATAAACTACACCGTACAGTTTACATTTTCAAATGAGCGTCAATCATGGAACACAGAAAACTAGGCAATCAAGGGCTTACCGTCAGTGCATTGGGATTAGGTTGCATGGGAATGAGCGAATTTTACGGCGCGACCAACGACACAGAATCGATACAAGTCATTCAAGCCGCGTTAGATAACGGCATCACCTTACTAGATACTGCCGACATGTACGGCTTTGGACACAATGAAGAACTGGTCGGCAAAGCCATTAAAGGTCGACGCGCGGGAGTTACAATTGCGACGAAATTCGGCATTGTTCGAGAAAAAGACAACCAACGAGCGCGGGGAATTTGTGGTAGTCCTGACTATGTCAAACAAGCCTGCGACGCGAGTTTAAAACGCTTAGGCATAGAAACCATTGATTTATACTATCAACACCGTATCGATACGACCGTTCCCATAGAAGAAACCATCGGCGCGATGGCAGAATTAGTACAAGCGGGCAAAGTGCGCTATATCGGCTTATCTGAAGCCAAAGCGGAAACCATTCGTCGCGCCCATCGCGTGCATCCGCTAACCGCATTACAAACGGAATACTCTTTATGGACACGCGACATAGAAGCCGAAATTTTACCGACTTTACGAGAACTTAAAATTGCTTTAGTCGCTTACAGCCCCTTAGGCAGAGGCTTTTTAACAGGCGCAATTAATACACTCGAAACACTCGCCCCAGATGATTACCGCCGTTATAACCCCCGTTTTGAAGGCGATAATTTTGATAAAAACAAGCAAATGCTCGACGGCGTGACAGAGATTGCTAAACAACTTGGCTGCACAACCGCTCAACTTGCCTTAGCGTGGGTGTTAGCCAAAGGTCAAGACATCGTCCCGATTCCAGGGACTAAACGACAAAAGTATTTAATGGATAATATCAACAGTACAAAAGTGACGTTAACAAACGATGTGATTCAAGCCTTAGAAACCTTAATCCGTCCTGAAAAAGTCCAAGGCACTCGCTACACAGCGGAAATGATGGGGGCGTTGAATAATTAATCTGGATGTTGCAATTTTTTTGAGCTAAAACTGAACCTAGCAGTTTTTTAGAAACCTGCTAGGTTTGATTTATAAACTCATTGACAAGTAAGTTGAAAATCCCAACCTGTACTATTATCTCCACGACATGCACCATTAACAGTAATAGTAACTAGTCCAGTTGCTGAGCTAAAGCCAAGAGGTTGACTTCTAGCACCAGAAGTACAACCTGTATTATAAAGTTGATAAGAGCCAGCTTTAATACTCAAAGCATCTGGCACATCATAAAAGTTGTATCCTATCCCTGTTATGGCTTTATTTCCAACAAAAACATTATAGGTAGAGTAGCCTCTACCCCCATTTTTAGAAATATTACAGTCAATATATTGTTCTTGACACGTAGCTTCTATTCCTTGATCGTTATCTATAAAATTAACTAGGGACTTCAATGCATTTTGAGTGATAACTACAAAAACAGATAGCGGTAGTGTTTTTGAGAATGCACCAGCTAAATCTCCGAGGAAGTCTATTACCCCCGTAATTCTGTCTCTAACTACTTTATGTTTATTTGCACAATTATAACGGGCATCTTCTAATGAAGAAGCTTGTTTAAATGCAGAAAGAAGTTCCGTATCTTGGTTTAGCTGATGCAATTTCAACTCCGTCGTTGATTGAGATTGAGCGGTCACTTGAGAAGTAACTTGAGAACATGATATAAATCCACTTGTCTCTATTACATCCCCCCAACAGAGTAATCATAATTATGAGTAAAAGAAGACTTTTGAATGGTTTATATAAGTACATATAAATATTCTCCTCTATCGAAATTAATATTGAAAGCATTTGCCCGCTTTATCATGTGGGAACAAAGCTTGTGTAACGATAAAGAATAAGTCTATGTTTATGAAGCGACTTAAAGTCTATTTACCAACACTATGAGAATAAAAATGCTACTCCATGAAAAAATTCAACTGATGCGCACACTCAAAGGATGGTCACAAGAGGAAATGGCTGAAAAATTATCTATGTCAGTCAGTGGGTATGCAAAAATAGAAAGAGGGGCAACAGATATTACAATGTCAAGACTTAAAAGTATTTCAGAAGTCTTAGGCGTTCAATTACAAGATTTATTTAGCCAAAGTGGAAAAGTATTAATTAACTTAGGTGAGATTCACGGATTAAATTACTCATACATTGATACTTGTAACATAACAGAATCTGAAAAAGAGTTAGCACATAAAATAGAAAGTTTAGAACTAATAGTTAAACAACAAACCAAAGAAATTGATTATTTAAAAAATATCATTGAATTAATGAAAAGCAAATAAACTAAGGATTGATATCATGATGATAGAAGCCGTTGTTGATGAACAAGGCGTATTAATTGCGCATTTACCCCCCTATCTAAAGGGTAAAAAGATATTGCTTTCTGTAAGACCATTATTAGAAACAGAATCGAATGTGATAACTATTTTAGATGTCTTTACAGAGGCAGATAAATTAGATATCCCTCGCTATACACAAACGGAGATTTTAGAATCATTACAAATGATTAAAGGGCAATAATAATGAAGTTAGCTTATGTAGATTCGTCTGTTTGGATAACACGTGTAGAAGGTTTATCAACGTATCGCAACACTTTGGATGATACATTACTGCAATTATTACAGAGTGGTTGGCAACTTTGTATTTCAGACGTTGTTATGTTAGAAGTCTTAGCAAAGCCTTATAAACAAAATCAAACAGAATTAATTAGTATTTATCATAAAATATTTAGCCATACTAAGCACTTAAAAACTCCTACAGATATATTTACCGATGCTTTATTAATTGTTCAATTAGAGCAATTAAATGCACTAGATGCGGTACATGTTGCATTAGCTCGGCATCATCATTGTCAAGCTTTTATTTCAACGGACAAACACTTACGTACTTTAAAAACAATTCAATCCATATGGGTTAAATTATAAGTCTTCATCGTATTTTACGCTTTATTCATTTCACCAGCCCCTTTATAGCTCATCCAACGTTGGTAAACCAAACCCCTGATTTGATGTAAATTCAATTTCATAACCCAAATTAAAAAGTATTAAATCTAACGTTTTAATAGAAGTATTGCCTAACTCTCCTCTTTCTACTTTTCCTAAAGTAACCCTACTGATACCACAGCGCGTCGATAATTGTTCTTGGGTTAAGCGTTTATCCTTTCTTAATTTTTTAATTTTATTTCCAATTTCGTATAATTTCATTTGGAATATCCTTGTAACTTTTTTCATCTAAAGATAACACCCAACTATCAAGCATTATTCGTCCTATTTTTTCAAAATCCTTATTTTTTAAAATATATGTTTGCAGCATAGCGATACTATTTTTTACAGCATTAATACATTCTTCATAAATACTTAATGCCTCACTTTCTTTTAAATAACAGCTTTGTAATCCAAATTTGATTAGCTCTTTTTTACCAAACCAGATTTTTTTGCCAAACATCGTTAAAGCGGGTTTATCACTATGAAAATAAGCAACTGTATTAACTACGTCATAAGCAGGTGAAAACCATATTTTTGAGAAATCTGTATTATATAGTACCCCAAAATTTTTAAGATGCGCATCTCCATTTTTAAGTAAAAAATTCATAATGATAACTTTATAAAAATATTCCATATCTTTTAATTTATTTGTTGATATTGCATATATCGTTTTTGCAACCAATTCATAACTACCACTATATTTTTCATCTTTATTTTTGCCAAGTAGTGTTAAAACTTCTTCAAATCCCCAAAAAGTATCTGTTTCTTTATCATAATTAAACCGTTCAACTAATAAAAATTTATTATTTTCAGATAATTTAATATTTGGTATTTTCACCCCTGTTTTTTCTATGGCTTTTAAGCAAAAGTACTCATTAAGTGCAAGTTGTGGATATTCTTCTCCCCAAGCTTTTATAATGTACTCTTTTGAGGCAATACTCTCTTTTTCTTTTAAAAGAGCCAGTGATTTTGGTTGAACACCAGAAATAGCATTTTTATCTAAAAAAGTAGTGATAATTTTTATAAAAGTATCGTGAGTATCATTTTTTAATATTTCATCTAAATCAAATGAAATAAAAGATTTTTTTAATACTTCACTTTCGTAGGATAGTCTTCCTTGAATGTTTGAACAAATGTGAGAAAAAATCAAGAATTCGTCAATATATCCATATTTTTTTGCCAAATATTTTTTAAATATTTCAAATAAATACCCTTCTGGCATATTCATATCAAAAATTGGATGTAATTTATAATCCCTGATATATGAGGAATTTTTATAAGGCATGATTAATGATATAGGCTTCCCTTCAACGGTATAGTTAAAACCATATTGATTTTTCTTAGACTCAAAAAAAAGTTTTCCTACTTCTTCATTATCCACTTTCACTTTTATGTCTTTCATCAAATATGCTCTAAATGATAAATTTACTTATCATTAAATGATTTTTCTGTAAAAATGTAAAGTAAATTTATCATTTCAAGAGATAGTATTTTTTAACAGAAATATCACTGTTTTTACTTCTCCCTTATACTTTAGAACACCTTTTAAAAAATCTACCGCTTGTGATAACGATGACAACCGCAAATACACTCTACCTTGTTGATGGTTCTTCTTATTTATACCGTGCTTTCCATGCAATGCCTTCTTTAAGTAACGCAGAGGGAACGCCAACAGGGGCAGTTTACGGGGTCACGAATATGTTGCGGAATTTGTTGAAAGAGTATCAACCGACTCATGCCGCCGTGATTTTTGACGCAAAAGGGGAAACTTTTCGCCATCAATTATCAGCGGATTACAAAGCAACTCGCCCACCAATGCCACCCGAGTTAGCAGAGCAAATCCCCGTGATTCACGAGATTGTGCAAGCAATGGGCTTTCCTTTGTTATCCGTTTCTGGGGTAGAGGCGGATGATGTGATTGGTACGTTAGCGCGACAAGCGGAACAAGCAGGGATGTCGGTTATTATCTTTACAGGCGATAAAGATTTAGCGCAGTTAGTCAATGCACAAATTACACTTGTTAATACAATGAATAATTCCCGTTTAGACCCACAGGGCGTTAAGGATAAATTTGGGGTGACACCGACACAGATTGTCGATTTTTTAAGTTTGGTAGGGGATAAGGTTGATAATGTGCGGGGGGTGGATAAGGTTGGGGAAAAAACCGCCGCGAAGTGGTTAGCGCAATATCACTCTTTAGATAGTATTGTCGCTAATGCTTCGGAAATTAAGGGGAAAGTTGGGGAAAATTTGCGGGCAGCGTTAAGTTATTTACCCTTAACACGGGAGTTAGTCACGATTTGCTGTGATGTGCCCTTAAGTGAAACGCCGTTAAGTTTAACCCTCGCAACCCGCAACGATGCTCGCTTGCATGAGCTGTATCAAACTTTAGAATTTAAATCATGGTTGCGCGATTTGTCGACCGCGACAGAATTAACAACAACTAGCAAAAAGACTTATAAAACTGTTACGCCAGAACCTGCAGAACCAATACAAGCGATTGAGCGAAATCCACAATATACGTGCATTTTAACGGAAGATGCCTTGCAAGCGTGGTTAAGCCGTTTAGCCGAAGCGACATTAATCGCTTTTGATACAGAAACGGATGGCTTAGATTATTTACAATCACAATTAGTCGGCTTGTCGTTTGCCTTGCAAGCAGATGAGGCGATTTATATTCCTGTTGCCCATGATTATATGGGCGCACCTGCACAATTAAGCCGTGAACGTGTGTTGCAATTGTGTAAGCCGATTTTAGAAAATCCAAAGATTGGAAAAATTGGGCAAAATATTAAATTCGACGCACATATCTTGGCAAATCATGGGATTCAGTTACAAGGGATTGCCTACGATAGTTTGCTGGAATCTTATATTTTAGACAGTACCCGCCCGCATGATATGGATTCGTTAGCCCTTGCTCATTTACAGATTAAAACTACGACTTTTGAAGAAGTTGCGGGGAAAGGGGCAAAACAATTGTTGTTTAGCCAAGTGGCTTTAGACGTAGCAACGGATTATGCGGCAGAAGATGCAGACGTAACATGGCAATTACACCGCAAATTGTGGGCAGACTTGCAAACAACGCCAAGTTTACAAACGATTTTTACTGAGATTGAAATGCCATTAATTCCCGTTTTGTTGACGATGGAACGAAATGGCGTAATGATTGATGCAGATAAACTCTATAATCAAAGCAATGAGTTAGCCAGTCAGTTACAAGCATTAGAATTACAAGCCCATGAACAGGCGGGCATGGTGTTTAATTTAAATTCGCCCAAACAGTTACAGACAATTTTATTTGAAAAATTCAATTTGCCCGTATTAGAAAAAACGCCAAAAGGTCAACCCTCGACGGCGGAATCTGTCTTGCAAGAGTTAGCAAATAATTACCCTTTACCTGCGCTGATTATGTCGCATCGCACTTTGAGCAAACTTAAATCAACCTATACCGATGCATTACCGCAACAGATTAAAGCGAAAACGGGGCGCGTGCATACCTCTTATCAGCAAGCCGTAACGACAACGGGTCGCTTGTCATCCACAGAACCCAATTTACAAAATATTCCGATTCGCACCCCTGAAGGTCGACGGATTCGTCAAGCATTTATCGCCCCCAAAGGCTTTAAAATCATTGCAGCGGATTATTCTCAAATTGAATTACGCATCATGGCGCATTTATCACAAGATGCAGGCTTATTAAAAGCCTTTAGTTTGGGCGAAGATATTCACCGCGCTACAGCATCCGAAGTGTTTGGCGTACCGTTAACGGAAGTCAGTGCGACACAACGGCGCAATGCAAAAGCGATTAATTTCGGACTGATTTACGGCATGTCAGCCTTTGGCTTAGGCAAACAGTTAGATATTGGACGCACCGAAGCACAAGGCTACATCGATGCCTATTTTACCCGCTATCCTGACGTTAAACGCTATATGAATGATATTCAACAACAAGCGCATGAGTTAGGCTATGTAGAAACAGTATTTGGTCGACGTTTATATCTACCTGAAATCAATGCACGTAACCATCAACGCCGCCAATATGCCGAACGAACCGCGATTAATGCGCCGATGCAAGGCACTGCCGCCGATATTATTAAAAAAGCGATGATAGTCTTGCATCAATGGACGCAAGAAAATACGTCAAAAATTAAAATGATTATGCAAGTTCATGACGAATTAGTCTTTGAAGTAGCTGATGATTTTATCGACATAGCGCGTGAAAAAATTCAGCAGTTAATGACTTCCGTTGCTGATTTACGAGTGCCATTAATAGTCGATGTCGGTGTTGGTAACAATTGGGACGAAGCGCACTAAAGAGTCGAGAAACCAAGATGCAAACCCTTCATGACCGAGGCTACAAAAAGCTCTTTTCCAATAAAACCTTTTTCCGCCAACTCCTACAAACCTTCGTCCCAGAACCTTGGGTTCAAGAAATTGACTTTGAAACCGCTGAACGTCTCGATAAATCTTTCATCTCTGAACACTACAAAGAAACCGAAAGCGATTTAATTTACAAAGTTAAATTTAAAGAACAAGAAGCCTATATTTATGTGCTACTAGAATTTCAATCATCCGTTGTATGGTTCATGGCGTTGCGCGTTCTACACTACCTCTGTAGCTTCTGGTTAGACTATGCGGAAACCCGTCCTAAAGTAAAAAAACTCCCACCGATTTTTCCTGTTGTTTTATATAACGGTGAAGAAAAATGGACGAAACCCACCCGATTACGAGAGATTTTAGAAGAACCCGACTTATTAAAAGGCTACACCCCTGACTTTCGCTTTTTCAAAATCGCTGAAAATGAATACAGTCAAGAACAACTGTTACAAATTAAAAATCTGGTTTCAACGCTATTCCTCGCAGAAACCTACCCCAACGATATAGAACTACTCATTACACAAGTACTAAACTTATTTGAAACTGAACAACAAGAAGGCGTTTCGTTATTAGCCAATTGGTTTGCACAATTAATGCTACACGGACGACGTTCAGCAGAAGACTACCAAAGTTTAGAACAGGTCTATCACGATAAATATGAGGCAAAAGCCATGTTAGATAATGCGATTCAACAAATACGGCAACAGGAAAGAGCTGTAGGCAGAGCCGAAGGTAAAGCTGAAGGACTGGAAGAAGGGATTTTCAAGGGGAGAGTGGAAGGTAAAGCAGAAGGTAAAGCAGAAGGTAAAGCGGAAGGCAAAGCCGAAGCCTTAATCGTGTTGTTAGAAAACCGTTTCTCGCCCTTGATGACGGAAGAAAAAGAACGCCTGTTTCAACTCAGCGATGAGAAATTAATAGCTTTACTGGTCAAATTCTACAGCATTGAGAATATCAGCGCATTTTGGCAGGAAATTGAAACTCATTAAGTAATTTCTTTTTTATGAGTACATGCGATAAATTTATCATAAAAATAATGAATTAGTTATCAAAGCTCACCTTTTACTTAAAAAAGTACCTTCTACTGTTTAGATTTGTTAAGATAAACAAATTTCTATTTGTCCTATAAGATGTTGTAAGATTATGAGTTCTTTACCACCGATTGTCATTGAGCCATCAACTGAACGTTTAATTGTCATGTCATTTGTGGCAATGCTTTTTCATTTATTCCTGCTCTATGCGGTGAGTTTTTCTGTGCCTAAAAGTCAGTCGACTTTGCGTAATCACATTATGGATGTGGTTTTAGTGCAGAAAAGTATGGAAAAAGCTCCCGCTGATGCTAAATTTTTAGCGCAAGCGAATCAGCAGGGGGGGGGCGCGGAAGAGGATGCGCAGCACCGACCTTCTACGCCAACGGTCGCCCCATTTCCTGATGAGATAGCGCGTTTAGTTGTTACGCCACCAGAGCAGCAAATTGCAGCCAGTGCAGTGCCTGAACCTGATTTAAAAGTTTTAACAGGTCATGTACCTTCCGCATTCAGTGTGCCCGATACGCAACGGATTAACCCGCCTGAAGAGGCTTCAGAATTAAATGGAGACGCGCTAGAAACGACTGTTTTATCGCCTGATGTGCCAAATACTCTGTTAATTATGAATGTCCGTGCTTCTTTAGCCAGTTTACAGGCGGAGTTAGATAAGAAAATCGAGAATTATGCGAAAAACCCGCGTAAAACGTTTATTGGTGCAAGCACTCGTGAGTATAAGTATGCGAGTTATATGGATACGTGGCGGTTACGAGTTGAACGAATTGGCAAGGATAATTATCCATTAGAGGCGAAGGTGCAGGGAGTGTCAGGAAGTCTGATTTTAGAGGTTGCGATTAATAAAGACGGCACAATTAATGATGTCAAGATTCGTAAATCTTCAGGTCATGTGGTGTTAGATGATGCTGCCTTAAGAATCGTACATTTATCGTCTCCCTTTGCACCATTGCCTGAAGAAATTCGCAAGGATACAGATATTTTATATATTACACGTACTTGGGAATTTTTAAATAATGGATTAAACACACATTAAACGGCTAAAAATGAGAGAATAATGTAAACAGCATAGACAATGGATGTCTTGGGTATTTGTTTGCGTCATTATCGTAAATCAATAAATACTCTTGCTTATGCTGTGTGCTTGTTTTTAGATTAAAATCTATTGACTTTTACCTGTAATGGATGCGACACAATGCTAGAAACTATTAATCTGACCAATCATTTTTTGATTGCGATGCCTAACCTAGCAGACCCTAATTTTTATCAGACCGTTACCTATATTTGTAATCATACTGCAGACGGTGCAATGGGCATCATTATCAATCGTCCGATTTTAGATGTGGATTTAGGTGATGTTTTACGCCATATGACGATTACTGTAACCGACCACTCTTCTGTGTTTTTACCTGTTTTTGAAGGGGGGCCTGTGCAGCGTGAACGCGGTTTTGTTTTACACAGTCCTGTTGGTAGTTGGGATTCTATGTTGACCGTTGGAGAGTTAGGGATTACAACTTCTCGAGATATTTTAACCGCTATTGCTAAAGGGGATGGCCCTAAACAGGTGTTAATTGCGTTAGGTTATGCAGGCTGGGCTGCTGGGCAGTTGGAAAAAGAGTTGTTATCTAATGCGTGGCTCATTATTCCCGCTGATAACAATATTATTTTTAATACTCCCCCTGAAAAACGTTGGAAAGCAGCAGCGAGTAAATTAGGGATTGATTTAAATCTCTTATCCAGTGAAGCAGGTCACGGCTAAACTAAATCGGCAAGGTCATGAGTACAAATCGTTATTTAACGGTATTAGGGTTTGATTATGGCTCGCGACGGATTGGGATTGCTGTGGGGCAAACCTTCACTGCTTCCGCACGTCCGTTAAAAGTCATTGCTTGCGATAAATTTAACGCGCCTGATTGGGCAAGTATTCATGCAGTGATTCAAGAATGGTCACCGCAACGCTTGGTTGTTGGTGTGCCCTATACCTTAAATGGTGCAGAAACAGAAACAACATTGGCTGCTCGTCACTTTAGCGAAGCCTTACAAGCGCGGTATAATCTGCCAGTCGATTTGATTGATGAAACCCTTTCTTCTATCGCTGCTGAACAAGCTATTAGTGAACGCTTTTCTGCAAAGAGTAAAAGTAAAGCCAAGCCTGCACTTGATGCGGTTGCCGCACAGGTGATTTTAGAAACATGGTTTGCAGAATACGCTAACACGGAATCATTGTGAATGAATGCAATACAATTAGATAAAAATGGGCGTTTAAAACACTTCTTAGGTATTGAAGGGTTAAAACGGGAGTTATTGCTCGAGATTTTAGATAACGCCGCTTTTTTTGCAGGCTTAGGCGAGCAAATTATTAAAAAAATTCCGTTGTTAAATGGTAAAACCATTATTAACTTATTTTTTGAACCCAGTACGCGCACGCGCACGACCTTTGAATTAGCGGCAAAACGTTTATCCGCTGATATTTTAAATTTTAATATCAGTGCTTCGTCAACCAGTAAGGGCGAGACCCTGATTGATATGTTGCACAATTTAGAAGCCATGCACTGCGATATGTTTGTGGTACGTCACGACCAAGCAGGGGCAGCGCATTTTATTGCCCAGCATGTTTCCCCACATATCAGTATTGTCAATGCTGGGGATGGACGGCACGAACACCCAACCCAAGCGATGTTAGACATGTTTACCATTCGTAAACATAAAGGCGATTTCACGCAATTACGGGTGGCGATTGTTGGCGATATTTTACATTCACGGGTTGCCCGCTCAGAAATTCATGCGTTAAATACTTTAGGCGTTGCTGAAGTGCGTGTCGTAGGCCCTAAAACCTTAATCCCGAAAAATATTCAGCCATTAGGCGTGAAAGTGTTTCACAATTTGCGCGAAGGGCTAAAAGATGTCGATGTCATCATCATGTTACGTCTGCAAAAAGAGCGGATGCAAAGCGCGTTACTGCCCAGTGAACATGAATACTTTCAATATTACGGTTTAACAGAAGAAGATGTCGACGTTGCCCATCCTGATGCGATTGTCATGCACCCCGGACCGATTAATCGCGGGGTTGAAATTGCCTCATCGGTTGCAGATGGTGGACGCTCCGTGATTTTGCAACAAGTGAGTAATGGGATTGCGGTGCGTATGGCAATTATGGCGATGACCTTAGGGGCGATGAATAAAGAATTTCGCTTTTAACCCATGGTTATTATGATAAATTTGCGTAGTTTTGTTAGTTGGGTGATAGAGCTGTTTTTATGATGACTCCTTTAACGCTTGTACATGATTTTCCCCAAAATACTTGGCAAACTGCGCTACAGCAAGCGATTCGTGACCCTGCGATTTTACTAAAACAACTCGATTTACCCCTTAGCCTGTTAAATCAAGTTTATAACCCTGCCCGTTTTGCTTTACGTGTTCCACAAGGCTACGTTGCCAGAATGCGCAAGGCTGACCCGCATGACCCTTTATTGCGCCAAGTCTTACCATTAGTCGCAGAACAAGAAAATATTGCAGGGTTTGTACTAGACCCAGTTGGCGACCACATTGCCGAAAAACATGCAGGGCTATTGCATAAATATCAAGGGCGTGTCTTACTCGTCACGACAGGCGCATGTGCGATACACTGCCGTTATTGCTTTCGCCAACACTTTGCCTATGGGGATGCTCACCCTTTACAATCGCCCGCCGTTTGGGATTATTTACAACGCCATACGGATATTAAAGAAGTCATTTTAAGCGGTGGAGACCCGCTTACCCTCAGTGATAAACGTTTAACAGACTGTATTCAACGGTTAGCCAGCTTGTCCCATATTCAACGCCTCCGCATCCATAGCCGTTTACCAGTTGTCTTGCCTGAACGTATTACCCCTGAGTTATTGCAACTACTGACACAAAGCCGCTTACAACCTGTGTTAGTCATCCACAGCAATCATCCAAATGAATTAGATACAACCGTCGTTACTGCGTTAAAACAACTCGCGGATGCAGGTATCAGCTTATTAAACCAAGCGGTTTTATTAAAAGGGGTTAATGATAACATTGCAACCCTTGTCCAATTAAGCGAAGCGTTATTTCAGGCGCGTGTCATGCCTTACTATTTAAACTTATTAGACCGCACACAAGGCACAGCACATTTTGAAGTAAACTTAAGCACTGCCCAACATCTTTTAGAAGGGTTGCGCCGTCAATTATCAGGTTATTTAGTGCCGAAATTAGTCCAAGAAATTGCGGGCGCACCTTATAAAGTCCCTGTCTAGTCCAAGACTCACGCGGTATGATTAAACATCCTCAGATGAGGAAACCTTGATTAAGCGGTTATATTGCATTACGTTGTTAGCCCATTAATCCCTGCCACAGTGCCCATTTGCGCGACAAAGTGGATAGAAAACACAGGATAAAATAAAGGGATACAATAATATGCTGTACCACATGAATCAAGTCACAATAATTCTATTATCACATTAAAATGAACGATTTAAGGTAATTTCAAAGTGTCTGCCGAATTCAAACAACATAATAATATTTTTTTAGTCGGTCTAATGGGGGTCGGAAAAACAACGATTGGACGACAACTTGCGACCGCTTTAGACGTGCCTTTTAAAGACAGTGATAAAGAAATCGAAGAACGCACAGGCGCGTCAGTCTCTCTGATATTTGAAGTCGAAGGCGAAGCAGGTTTTCGCAAGCGTGAAACTGCCATGATTGCAGAATTAACCGCTCAAAAAGGCATTGTACTGGCAACAGGTGGCGGGGCGATTTTGAGCGAAGAAAATCGTAAATGTTTACAAGACCGTGGCTTAGTTGTCTATTTACACGCCTCTGTTGACGAACTCTTTCGCCGTACCTCCCACAGTCGCAACCGTCCCTTACTAGAAACGGCAAACCCCCGTGAACGGCTAGAAACGCTCTTTAATGAACGTCATCCTTTTTACAAATCTATTGCAGATTTAGTTGTTGATACCGAACATCATACGGTAAAACAAGTTGTTAAATACATTTTAAAGCGTGTAGACCCCAGCAAAGACTTATGAAAACAGTAACCGTTAATTTAGGTGAGCGCAGCTACCCGATTTTTATTGGACAAGGTTTATTAGGCAATCCTGAATTTGTTCAGCCTTATATTCAAGGTAAACAAGTGATGATAGTCAGCAATGAAACTGTCTCACCGTTATACCTAGAAAAAATTCTCCCTGCCTTTCAAGGGCTGAATATTGAAGCAGTGATATTACCTGATGGTGAACAATACAAAACCTTAGAGGTTTTAAATCAAATCTTTGATGGCTTACTGGGCGCGAAATTTGACCGTCAAGCGACACTGGTCGCGCTTGGTGGTGGCGTGGTTGGCGATATGACAGGCTTTGCTGCCGCCTGCTATCAACGCGGTGTTGAGTTTATTCAAATCCCAACGACATTATTGGCTCAAGTTGATTCTTCTGTTGGTGGAAAAACAGGGGTTAATCATGCATTAGGTAAAAACATGATTGGCGCGTTTCACCAACCGCAATGCGTCATTGTTGATACCGACACGCTAAACACCCTCCCCGACCGCGAATTAAGCGCAGGACTGGCAGAAGTTATTAAATACGGTTTAATTGACGACTTAGAATTTTTAGACTGGTTAGAAACCAATATCGATGCACTCATAAAACGCGACCCAGAAGCCCTAAATTATGCGATTGCCCGCTCTTGTCAAAACAAAGCCCGCATTGTCAGCCTAGACGAAAAAGAATCAGGTGTTCGCGCACTTTTAAACTTAGGACACACCTTTGGTCATGCCATAGAAACAGGTATGGGCTACGGGACTTATTTACACGGCGAAGCGATAGCAGTCGGCATGGTATTAGCGGCACAACTTTCACAAGCCATGGATTGGCTCAGTCAAGAAGACGTGCAACGGGTTGTCCGTCTGCTTAAACGCTGTCATCTCCCGACCACCATTCCAAGCACAATGACGGCTGACGATATGTGGCAACGGATGCAAGTTGATAAAAAAGCCCGTGATGGCAAAGTCCGCCTAGTCTTAATGCAAAAATTGGGATTATCTTTACTGACCGATCAATACGACCTTACCCAATTACATCAAGTGCTTACCTTAGGTCAGCAGGAGATGACAACATGATATTTAATAAAGGTTCTCTGGCTAGTTACGCGGCACATGAAAACCTTTCATTGGGACGACAACATCTTGAAGCAGCTTCACAATATCGTAGTGAATACCAACGTGATAGAGATAGAATTATTCATTCTGCTGCTTTTCGACGCTTAGAATATAAAACCCAAGTTTTTGTCAATCACGAAGGCGACTTATTTCGTACCCGTCTAACCCATTCCCTCGAAGTTGCACAACTGAGCCGTACCGTTGCCCGCTGTTTGGAACTGAATGAAGACTTAACCGAAGCCATTGCCCTTGCGCATGATATTGGTCATACCCCGTTTGGACATGCAGGACAAGACGCATTAAATTACTGTATGAAACCATTCGGCGGGTTTGAACATAATTTACAAGCCCTACGAATTGTTGATGAATTAGAAGACCACTATCCCGCTTTTCGTGGCTTAAATCTCACCTTTGAAGTACGCGAAGGGATTCTAAAACATTGCTCGTCCAGACAAGCAAAACTCTTAGGCAATGTCGCCTCACGCTTTCTGCATGAACCCTACACCCAACCCAGTTTAGAGGCACAAGTCGCAAATTTATGCGATGAAATTGCTTACAACAATCATGATATTGATGACGCATTACGGGCAAATTTAGTCACCGTGCAACAATTGCGGGAACAACGTTTATTTAATGACCATTACACAGATACCATGATGCAATGGTCATCCTTATCACAACGGCGCATTATTCATGAAACCATACGCCGTATGATAGGGGAACAAATTGCAAATCTGATTGAAACCAGCTCGACGCAATTAGAAACTTTACAACCAAAAAATATCGATGAAGTGAGAGCACGTGAAGAATCTATGCTCACCATGAGCGCGGGCATGTATGAAAAACACTTAGAATTAAAACAATTTTTACGTAAGCAAATGTATCAACATTATCGTGTGCAACGCATGGCATTTAAAGCCCGTCGCGTTATCGATGGCTTATTTGAAGCCTTTAATAATGATGCACGTTTATTGCCCCACACCGTACAATTAGAAGTACAACGCTTACAAGAAATATCTGGCAATGACGCAGGACGCGCCCGCGCAGTAGCAGATTACATTGCAGGCATGACCGACCGCTATGCCATTGCAGAATATCAACGGTTATATAACCCAATAGAATTACCGTAACGCAAAAAATTTACTACAAAAGCGATATAAATCAACCAATCATTTACATCGCCTACCCCTTTCAACCGTGTTTCGGAATCAATGAATGATGGATGCAAACGCATTTAAAACCCTACGCCAGCAATTAGGACAGCAGGTTATCGGACAACATCATTTGATTAACAGCATGTTAATCGCGTTACTCAGTGACGGACATATTTTAGTTGAAGGAATGCCAGGGCTTGCAAAAACAACCGCTGTGAAAAGTTTAGCGACAGCTATCGAGGGAGAATTTCATCGGATTCAATTCACCCCTGATTTACTACCCGCCGACCTAGTTGGAACAGATATTTATCAACAAGAAACGGGCGAATTTACCTTTCGTGCAGGCCCTTTATTTCATCATGTTTTACTGGCGGATGAAATCAACCGCGCCCCCCCAAAAGTACAATCCGCATTGCTTGAAGCGATGGCAGAACGTCAAATTACAGTCGGACAAACAACTTACCCATTGCCCAAATTGTTCATGGTCTTAGCCACCCAAAACCCCATTGAACACGAAGGGACTTATACACTACCTGAAGCCCAACTCGACCGCTTTTTACTCTACGTAAAAGTCAGCTATCCCAGCCGTGAAGAAGAATTAGCCATCCTAGCATTACACGAACCCAACACGCCCCCCACAGAAAATTTACCCAACACCACACCCAGCTATCATTTAAGTCAAGCCGATGTACTTGCCGCACGTGAAGCAGTAGGACAAGTGTATATAGACCCCCGTTTAAAAGAATATATTGTCGACATTATCCGTGCTAGTCGTGCTCCTGCTGCTTATGACAAAGATTTGCAACGTTGGCAACGATTTGGCGCATCTCCACGGGCAAGTATCGCGCTGGTACGCTGTGCACGGGCTTACGCATGGCTATCAGGTGAGTCCCATGTAACCCCACAACATATACAAACCGTCTTACCCGATATATTACGACATCGCTTATTACTATCTTTTGAAGCAGAAGCCGATGCCATTTCGCCCGATATATTTATTGAACGTTTATTACGTGTTGTTGGCGTGCCGTAAAACAAAAAAGACCTGCTAGGTTTTTAAACCCTAGCAGGTCTCTATCATTATCTATAAAACAACTATTCCACTGTATCGTTCATCAATTGAATAACAATTCGATTTCGTCCTGTCTCTTTCGCCTGATATAACGCCTCATCCGCTGTTTTAATCAGCAACAACATCGATAAATGACGATTCGGATAAACATTTGCAATACCAATACTTAAGGTAACAAAAGGTTGCACTTGAGAAGCCCGATGTGGCAATTGCAAGGCTTTCACCGCATCAGCGATATTCACCGCAACCGTTTTTGCCCCTTCAGTATCTGTATTCGGCAAAATCACGGCAAACTCTTCCCCCCCATAACGAGCGACTAAATCAGCAGGACGTTTAACAGCCTGACTCATGGCTTTAGCAACCTGTTGCAAACATTCATCGCCTGCCTGATGTCCGTAATTATCGTTATAAGGTTTAAAGTAATCTACATCACATAAAATCAATGATAACGGTGAATTATCTCGAGTTGCTCGTCGCCATTCTTGATCTAAATACTCATCAAAACGCCGTCGATTTGCTAATTGCGTTAACCCATCTAAACTGGCGAGCCGTTGCAATTCTTGATTAGCTTTTGCTAATTCTGCTTCTGCTTTGCGTCGCTCTTGAATTTCCTGCGCGAGCAATGCATTCATACGCAATGCGGCATCCTTCGCCTCACGCTCTTGGGCTAAACGAATACGCTCCGCCTCAGCTAATTTGCGTTGGCTAATATCTTGAAAAACAGCAATGGCATATAAAATTTCCTGTTTTTCATTAAAAATAGGCGTTGCCCACACTTCTAAAGGCAATAAACCATCTGCTAATTGAATTTCTAAATCGTCAATATGTACCTGTTCACCCTGCAACGCGAGGAGTAAAGGCTGTTCAGCGTGAGGATAGGGAACTGGAACTTGTTGCGCGTTTGCGCGGTATCCTTGAAAAAAGTCTGTTCCTAAAAAACTAGAATCTTGTTTAAACTCTAAATGTAACGATTTAGCATGAGATTTAGGAAAATAACTTTTATAATCCAATATTTGTGTTACAAGGTTTTGAATATAATTAAATTGTCCCTGTGCATCCGCTAACATGGTATTGCCTTCTAATAACTGGCGTGCCATTGCGTTGGCGTAATAAGGCTTATTCTGCGCATCCACGACAAATACGCCGACAGGAACTGCTTCTAAAAACTGCGCGAGTTTACGTTCACCTTCCTGCGCAACTGCACGCGCTTGATGCTTTAGTGCGTCAGTTACTGCATCTGAATGTTCCGTGGTGGTTTCGAGTAAAAGTTCTAAATCCCGTTTATCTTGTAAAACACTTTTAGCACGACGGGCTAAGATATCCTCGATATTATCAGAATGACAAACGATAGTTTCTAGCAATAGCTCTAAATCATCGTTTTCCTGCTGTAAAATCTGAACTTCCTCACGTAAACGAGAAAGTTCTTCAAGTAAGCGGACAAGGTTGGGCAAATGGTCTTGCAACACGTTATTTTCGCAAGGCTAATGAAGAGATAAGGTCAATTAAGTATCTTATACCAAAATTGCGCATTTAGGGGATACCGTTTGTTACTAATAGCCGAGTAAATTAAGCAAGAATTGTACGCTAATTTTGCGGAAATTTAATGACACTAGTTTTGTCAAAAATCCAGTGCATCACAAAATAATTAAGATTTAATTTATTGTAAAATTAATTAGTTATACTTGGTTTTTAACCAATCAGCAACCCTAAAATCGTCAATTATTTTAAAACGGATGAATTAGGATTAAGAACGAATCGCATAAAAGGAACGGTGATGGCTGCCTCTCTCACGCATTTAATGAATTACATCAAAGTAAAATCCGCAGGTAGTGCTGATGAATTAATCTTAGCGCGAGATGCGATTCCACAACCGAAAACAGGCGAAGTACTGATTAAAGTTGTCGCAGCGGGGGTTAATCGCCCCGATGTCTTACAGCGTCAAGGCTTATACCCACCACCAGCGGGCGCATCGTCAGTGCTTGGTTTAGAAGTATCGGGGATAATTGTTGCTGTTGGCGAAACAGTAAGCCCACAATGGTTAAATAAACCTGTTTGCGCACTACTTAATGGGGGCGGTTACGCTGAATATTGCACAGCAGCCGTCGAATTGTGTTTACCCATTCCTGACGGTATGGATTTTATCAGTGCAGCCGCTTTACCTGAAACTTTTTTCACTGTTTGGACGAATGTTTTTGAACGGGCAAAATTACAATCGGGAGAAACGTTTTTAGTACATGGTGGTTCAAGTGGCATAGGAACAACCGCAATTCAATTGGCTAAAAGCTTTGGTGCAACCGTGATTGCAACCGCAGGTAATGAGGGAAAATGCCAAGTTTGCCGCGAATTAGGTGCACATCATGCGATTAATTATCGCACAACGGATTTTGTTGACGTTGTTAAACGTGTTACTCATGGACAAGGGGTTAATGTCATTTTAGACATGGTCGGAGGGGATTATATTACCCGCAATTTAAAAGCGTTAGCGTTAGAAGGACGATTAGTGCAAATTGCATTTTTAACAGGAAGCCAGTTAAACCTTGATTTAATGCCCATCATGATGAAGCGTTTAACCTTAACAGGCTCTACATTGCGTGCTCGTAGCGTGACGCAAAAAGCGCAAATTGCACAGGCTTTATTACAAAACGTTTGGGCATTATTGGTAAAAGGGCAAGTTAAACCCATTATTTATAAAACGTTTTTACTAGCTCAAGCAGCCGAGGCGCATCGTTTAATGGAAAGTAATGAGCATATTGGCAAAATTGTTTTGCAGATGGAATAAAACCGAAAGTTTATGCTTCCAATTATTTATTTTTAACCTGAGTTCGGCGATATTTATAAAATAAAACAGATACCTGCTAGGTTTTTAAAACCTAGCAGGTCTTTTTTTTGTCTGAATCAGAATTCACAGAATTTTCAGAATTAGCAGAATTAAAAACAATTAAAAACAATTAAAAACATAATTTTTTATTCTTTTAATTTTCTTGTCTTTTTAATTCTGAAAATTCTGATTCAGACAAACTGTTGTCTTTTTAAAAGAAACTCGCCGAACTCAGGTTATTTTTAATCTATTTTTTAACAGCTTAAGTTTGGGTGAGATTTTACAGATAGCGCATAGACCTGCTAGGTTTTGAAAACCTAGCAAGTCTCTGTTTTATTTTATAAATATTACCGTATTCGGGTGAATTAAATTCACTAAACGGTGTTCTGCTAAGGAATAAATTGCAATTTTGAGTAAAACATTGATAACGTGACTTGTCCGTCATTGCCCAAGCAAACCATACACGCATTTAATATTTTGATAAATCAACTTATTTTTAAAAATACGATAAGCAATTTTTCTTAATAGCAATAACCAAAGGCTATTAATGAATACCAATCTATTCTTTTTCATGATTACCTTTTCTCGTTACAGTAAAGCGTAACAGGTCACTTTTAAAATGTTTTTCTCTCAGGAATCTACGTCTATGTCATTCAAAAAAATCATTTCCTCTTTATTAATGGGTCTCAGTCTCTCGATTTCTGTTCCTGCAGCAGAAATTACTTTGTTGAATGTTTCTTATGACCCTACCCGCGAACTCTATCAAGCATTTAACCCTGCGTTTGCTAAATATTGGCAGGCGAAAACAGGGGATACCGTTACGATTAATCAATCTCATGGCGGTTCTGGTAAACAAGCACGGGCGGTGATTGATGGCTTAGAAGCGGATATCGTGACCCTTGCATTAGCTTACGATATCGACGTGATTGCTGGGAAAGGCTTATTAGCCACAGATTGGCAAAAGAAATTAGCGAATAATAGTAGCCCTTATACTTCTACTATCGTTTTTTTAGTGCGTAAAGGTAATCCTAAAGGGATTAAAGACTGGGATGATTTAATTAAAGAAGGCGTTTCTGTGATTACGCCAAATCCAAAAACTTCGGGCGGGGCGCGTTGGAATTATCTCGCTGCGTGGGGCTACGCGCTGAAAAAATTCGGCAATGATGAGGCAAAAGCGCAAGAATTTGTCGCGCAATTGTTCCGTCATGTGCCTGTGTTAGATACAGGCGCACGGGGCGCGACAAATACCTTTGCGCAACGTGGTATCGGTGATGTTTTGTTAGCTTGGGAAAATGAGGCGTATTTAGTTTTAAAAGAATCAAAAGATTTTGAAATTGTGACACCCTCACTCAGTATTTTGGCAGAACCGCCCGTTGCGGTTGTCGACAAAGTGGTTAAACGTCGAGGGACTGAAAAAGTAGCACAAGCCTACTTAGCATTTTTATATACCGAAGAAGGACAAGAAATCGCCGCGCAAAACTTCTACCGTCCCAGCGTATCTAGCGTTGCAGAACGACACAAAGATAAATTTGCCCATGTTGAACTATTCACCATCGATGAATTATTCGGTGGCTGGTCAAAAGCACAAACGACACATTTCCAAGATGGCGGTGTGTTCGACAAAATCTATCAGGTGAAGTAACGCATTGAATTTTTACAATAGCAATGCTCACTATTTAGAGACTTATCCGTACAGTGTTCATGGATGAGTCTCATTTTTATCTATCTCTTTTTATCGATGTTTAGAGGTTTTATCTGTGTCCACTGTCAACCCTGTAGCCCTTAGCGTGCCTCAAGAAACTGAGGGGGTTGCCGCACCATCGGCGCGTTCTTGGTTTCATAAAAAACACAGTGTCCTACCTGGATTTTCACTGACTTTAGGCTACACCCTATTTTATTTATGTTTAATCGTTTTAATTCCTTTATCCATGGTTGTGTTTAAAACCTTTACATTGAGTTGGGAAGGGTTTTGGGCGGCGATTACCTCGGAGCGAGTTCTGGCATCTTATCGCTTATCGTTTGGCTCGGCACTGATTGCCGCACTGATTAATGCCTTGTTTGGCTTTATCGTCGCGTGGATATTGGTACGTTATGACTTTGTTGGCAGACGGGTGATTGATGCCTTAGTCGATTTACCCTTTGCGATGCCGACGGCTGTTGCGGGGATTGCGTTAACAGCGATTTATGCACCCAATGGCATTGTTGGGCAATATTTAGAACCTTTAGGAATTAAAGTCGCTTTCACCCCCATTGGTATTATGATTGCGATGATATTCATCGGCTTACCTTTTGTCGTGCGAACAGTACAACCCGTGTTAGCCGATTTAGAAAAAGATGTTGAAGAGGCGGCCGCCAGTTTGGGGGCGAATCGTTGGCAAACATTTTGGCTCGTCATTTTACCAAGTATTGTGCCTGCTTTATTAACAGGGTTTGCATTAGCCTTTGCGCGGGCACTGGGTGAATATGGGTCGGTAATTTTCATCGCGGGTAATATGCCGATGGTTTCAGAAATTACACCATTATTAATCATCATTAAGTTGGAACAATATGATTATGCAGGGGCGACAGCTATCGCGTTAGTGATGTTAGTCATTTCTTTTGCCCTGTTATTTGTGATTAACCTGCTTCAAAGCTGGACACAACAACGCAATAGTTAGGATTTATCGAGAATGTCTCATTTTGCAACCCCTCATCACAGTATCAGCGAACCACGTTGGGTACGTTATAGTTTATTAACTATCGGCTTAGTTTTTTTAACTATTTTTATTTTATTACCCCTATTTGTCGTCTTTCATGAAGCCTTTGCAAAAGGTTGGCAGACCTATATCACCGCATTAAGTGAACCTGATGCAAAAGCTGCAATTTATCTCACCCTGATTACAACCGCGATTGCTGTCCCTTTAAATCTAGTTTTTGGCGTAACAGCCGCATGGGCAATTGCAAAATTTGAATTTACAGGGAAAAACTTTTTAATCACGTTAATTGATTTACCGTTTTCCATTTCCCCTGTCATTTCTGGCTTAATTTACGTCTTACTCTTTGGATTACAAGGATTATTAGGTGAGTGGCTTATCGACCACAATATCAAAATTATCTTTGCTATTCCAGGCATTGTGCTGGCAACAATTTTTGTCACCTTCCCCTTTGTTGCACGGGAATTAATTCCCTTAATGCAAGCACAAGGAACGGACGAGGAAGAAGCCGCCGTTTCTTTAGGAGCAAATGGTTGGCAGACTTTTTGGCATATTACCCTGCCAAATATTAAATGGGGTTTGCTGTATGGTGTGTTGCTGTGTAATGCACGGGCGATGGGAGAATTTGGCGCGGTGTCGGTCGTGTCAGGTCACATTCGCGGGCTAACAAATACAATGCCTTTGCACATTGAAATTTTATACAACGAATACAATGCCCCCGCTGCATTTGCGGTGGCTTCCTTATTGGCACTATTAGCCATTGTAACCCTCGTGTTTAAAACCTTATTAGAATGGCAAGTTCAAAAAGAATTTGCCAAAGATGCTGCCTAATTGTCCCTAGCCAATTTGTGAACGAATCATGAGTATTACCATTCAAAACATCCAAAAAACGTTTAATCAATACCAAGCGTTGAAAAGCATCAATTTAGAAGTACCAACAGGCGAATTAGTCGCGCTGTTAGGTCCTTCAGGCTGTGGAAAAACCACGCTATTACGCATTATTGCGGGTTTAGAAACCCCCGATTCAGGCAATATTTATTTTCATGGCGAAGAAACTACCAGCCAGCCTGTACAAGAAAGACAAGTCGGCTTTGTCTTCCAACACTATGCTTTATTTCGGCATTTAACTGTATTTGAAAATGTAGCATTTGGCTTACGAGTGCGTCCACGCCATTCCCGTCCGCCAAAAGCTGAAATTCGTAAACGGGTAGAAAGTCTATTGAAATTAGTTCAATTACATGGACTTGCTGACCGTTATCCCCGCCAATTATCAGGTGGACAACGGCAACGGGTTGCACTAGCGCGAGCATTAGCCGTTGAACCCAAAGTGTTGCTACTTGATGAACCTTTTGGCGCGTTAGATGCCAATGTTAGAAAAGAATTGCGTCGCTGGTTACGCCAACTACATGACGAAATCCACTTAACCAGTGTTTTCGTCACCCATGACCAAGAAGAAGCCATGGAAGTATCGGACAGCATCGTAGTGATGAATCAAGGGAAAATCGAACAAATCGGCACACCCAATGAAATTTATGAGCACCCAGCAAACCCCTTCGTTTACCAATTTTTAGGTAATGTAAACCTTTTTCATGGACGCTTACAAAACGGCACGGTTCATGTTGGGGATGCACAAATTCCATTAAACGAACATCACCATATAGAACAATCTGAAACAGTTGCCTATGTCCGTCCGCATGAATTAGAAATTACCCGCGCCCCCCATCAAAGCGCGTTAGAAGCGATTATTACCACCATTAGTAAAGTCGGCTCTTCTATCCGCTTAGAACTACATCGCCCAGATGATGAAAACGTCTTACAAGCAGAACTAAGCAAAGGCGAATTTGAACAACTCAGCCTGCAAAAAGGTGAAAAAGTCTTTATAAAGCCAAAACAAATGCGCGTCTTTTTATAACAAAAATCTAAGGGCAGCAAACGGATACCCCCATTTTTAAACGGCGGTATCCCTATTTTATAAAAAACAACTTAACAAGTTTTTTATAAAAACCATTGAATTGTTATACATAATTAGCGTAAACTACGCCGTTTTTTATTCGCAATTCACTGATGAAAAATAAGGTTTTTTTACAATGCGAGTTCATTGCAAACCCTTATTTTTGCTATTTAGCGTTTTTTGTTCTTTAACATTTAGAGTCCTCTCATCATGTTCGAAAATAAACCGAAAATATCCCCGTTAGCCCGCCGTGCAGCGCGAGAACGTGTACTCCAAGCCTTATACCAATGGCTATTTACAGGACAATCCGTTTCAAGCATCGAGGAACAATTTCTCGTTGACCAAGACATGAGCAAAGTGGATATTCCTTATTTTCATAAGCTACTCCACGAGATTCCACTCTACACTGCTGGATTAAATGAAAAATTCAGCTCCTTCTTAGACCGTCCCGTCGCCCAATTAGACCCCATTGAACAAGTTATCTTATGGATAGGCAGTTATGAACTGTCCTACTGTCCTGATATTCCTTGGCGCGTCGCTATTAACGAATCTGTAGAACTGGCAAAACGCTTCGGTGCAGATAAAAGCCATAAATATATCAATGGGATACTAGATAAATTAGCCCATCGCTTACAAGTTGAAAATCCTGTGCGTCAATCCGCATAATATCTCTGTGAATATTGCCTTATGGGATTAATCCGTTTTCTTATTTATTCTGCTATTGCGGCATTTCTTTGGTATATCATTCGCCGATATATTGCCTCTCTCAAACGAGAGATAATGACCCGCAAAAGCAATACCTCTCAAACAACGGTTAAACAACAAGGCTTAATGCTCCGTTGCCGTCGTTGCCAAACGCATTTACCAGAAACAGAAGTATCACGCCAAAAGACAGCAGATAACGAATTTATCCCTGTTATACAAAATGATAAGTGCGTACATTGTGGTAAACAGATGCTTGATTAAAACCTATAGTAACCGTACCACAAAGTGATTTAAATTTAGGACTGGCAGTCCTGTGAGGACTGCCAGTCCTTCACATCGTTTTATAGTGCGTTTACTATATCTAACCTGAGTTCGGCGAGTTTCTTTTAAAAAAGACAACCGCTTGTCTGAATCAGAATTCGCAGAATTGAAAAGCATGATTCACCTTAAATTTTTGGGTTAAGGGTTTTAAATCCTGCTAATCCTGATTCAGACAAGGTTTTAATCTTGTCTGGTGAATTCCGATGAAAAACAAGAGAATAATCTCTGCCAGTCCTTCAACCCTTTTCGCGTGCTCCGACAGACCTGCTAGGTTTTGAAAACCTAGCAGGTCTATGTTTTGTTTTATAAATATCGCCGAACTCAAGTTATTATCCGTCTTTTTTCAGGTTCGCTAAAGGCATGACAGGTTTCATATAAGCAGACATCGTCATCAGTCGTTTTTCCAGATGTTTTATAAGCAGTAGAAAAAATCTCTAATAAATTGTAGATAAAAGCTAATTTTAAAAAAACATTCACAAAAAATTTCAAAAATCAGACGTTCTACCCCAACAAAAAAACCGCAGGAGTATTCAGCGTGACCACAGAACACCGTTCTGTTTTATTACAAGAAGCCATTGACGCATTAAATATTCAAGCTGATGGCATTTATATCGATGGCACATTTGGACGGGGCGGGCATAGTCGCGCAATTTTGGCACGGTTGAGCGCACGAGGGCGGTTAATTGCGTTAGACCAAGACCCCGACGCTGTCAGCGTTGGGCAGGCGTTACAACAAAGCGATGCACGTTTTTCTATCGAACACACTCCCTTTATGGATTTGCAAAAAGTGGTTGAAGCGCGTCAATTACAAGGAAAAATTAACGGTATTTTGTTAGATTTGGGGGTTTCTTCGCCACAGTTAGATACGCCAGAACGTGGCTTTAGTTTTATGCGGGATGGGGTTCTGGATATGCGCATGGATACCAGCAGTGGCGAGCCTGTGAGTGCGTGGCTTGCGCGGGCGGGAGAAAAAGACATTGCGGATATTTTAAAAAACTATGGGGAAGAGCGTCATGCACGTCGAATTGCCCGCGCCATTGTCAGCGCACGCACGCAAAAGCCATTAACCCATACGGTGCAATTGGCAGAAATTATTCGCACTGCACATCCTGCTTGGGAAGTGGATAAACACCCCGCAACCCGTTCTTTTCAAGCCTTACGGATTTTTATTAATCGTGAGTTAGCGCAGATAGAAGCCGTTTTACCGCAAGCCTTAGCCGTGTTAGCCAAACAAGGACGTTTAGCGGTGATTAGTTTCCATTCTTTGGAAGACCGTATTATTAAACGCTTTTTTCGGGACGAAGCCAAAGGCGACCCTTATCCGCCAAATTTTCCCATTCCTGCGCATTTATTAAACCCAACCGTGCGTTTAGTGGGGAAAGCGATTTATCCCAGTGATGCAGAAATTGATGAAAATCCTCGCGCCCGCAGTGCAGTTTTACGAATTGCTGAACGGTTATAACTAGTTAAGATTCAGTAGGATTTTACATAAACAGGTAAGTAATTGAGTAAAATAGCCTATGCCATTTTACTCATATTAAAAAAAGATGAGGCTCAGATTAAAACAGTTAGCATTAACCCATTATTTCTCCGACGATTGGTGGATCGTAATCTTTTTCTAGCGCAATTAATGGGAATACATTGTAATAAATTTGATTTTCTGACATCCATAAGCATTTTGCTAATTTTTCATTCAGTTCCGTGATAGTCATGCGTGGAGAGCCTGACTTTAATGCGACCACCTCGCCGATTTTAAATTGTTCTGACATAGCCGTATTTCTCCATTAGTATCAATATTATGTGTTTGGAGCGCAATCTAATAAATTGTCATATTGTGCTCATAGAATTATCCAATATTTTAAGAGTGATAGATATTATTTAACGATTGGATAATATTTAGTTAAAAAATATTTAATCGTTTTTCCCCAAATATCATGACATTTGCCATATTTCTTTTTACATGACTTACAGTCCCTCAATAAATGTAGAAAATATCCCCTCGCTACTTGTTATCATTAGGCAAGATACGTACTATGAATCGTTTAATTCCGTGATTGAATTTTGACTGAGGGAGTCATCTCATGTTTCAAGGCAGTATGGTGGCATTAGTCACCCCTATGCACACTGATGGCACATTAGACATTGAAGCCTTACGCCGTTTAGTGGAATTTCATATCGAAAACCAGACCGATGCCATTGTGGCGGCTGGTACAACGGGTGAATCTGCAACCCTATCCCATGCAGAAAATTGTGAAGTTATCCGCCTCGTGGTCGAGATGGCTAAAGGGCGCGTGCCCGTGATTGGCGGAACAGGTTCAAACTCTACGGCAGAAGCCATTGAATTGACGGAATGTGCGAAAAAAGCGGGCGCGGACGCTTGTTTGTTAGTAACCCCCTACTACAACAAACCCACACAAGAAGGTTTATATCGTCATTATCGTAAAATTGCCGAAAGTGTCGATATTCCCCAAATTCTCTACAACGTTCCTGGTCGCACGGCTTGCGATATGTTGCCAGAAACCGTTAAACGCTTATCGGTGATTGATAATATTATCGGGATTAAAGAAGCTCTAGGCGACTTAAATCGCGTTGATGCCTTAGTTGCCTTTGCGAGTGATAAATTTGCGATTTATAGCGGTGATGACAACACCGTGATGGAAGCAATTTTGCGCGGTATGAAAGGCACAATTTCTGTAACGGCAAATGTTGCCCCCAAGTTAATGCATGAAATGTGTTTAAAAGCCTTACAAGGCGACCGTGCAGGGGCAGAAGCGATTAATCAACGCTTACAAAAACTGCATATTGACTTATTTGTTGAAGCGAATCCTATCCCTGTTAAATGGGCCGTTCAACAAATGGGCTTAATTGGCGATGGCATTCGTTTGCCATTAACCCCACTTTCTGAAAAATATCACGCTGTTCTTAAGCAAGCCATGCAAGCAGCGGGTGTCTAATATAGACATAATCTAAACAGCTTTAATAAGCGGTGAAATGTTAAAACCTTCACCGCTTTCTTAAATTAAGAAAACCTTACCACTTAACGACATCAATGGGTCAAAACACATGAAGCGGTTGATAAACCTTATCACGCTATCCGTTACGGTTGGATGTGCGACAGGCTGTAGTATTGTTGTTCCTTTCCTCGATAAATCATGGGTCGATAATCCGAGCTACGAAAGTGGAAAAATTATGCAACCGTTGACGGTTTCTAGCGAATTAGCGAATAACAATGCTTCTCAACATATCAGTACTTCTTCAAGTACGACTAATAAAAAAACGCCCGCTACATCAACAGCAACCACAGCACCTGTTATAACGCCAAAATTGGCAGAACCAAAGCCAACACTTGCACCTCATACAACAACAAAACCAAATACATCACCCAATGCACGTGTAGAAACCGCAGAGCCTGATAGTATCGATACTACTGATGAAAATCTGACGGAAACCCCATTAGAACAACCGATAACATTAGAGCCGTTAGGCACTGCAAAAAAAGGCGGGTTAGGGTCAGGCGGATTTAAAACACCATCACCCTAATTTCATACTACTCAACGAATTACCATTGCCTCATCAAATTCTCATTGCCTAAGGTCTGACTATGTCCTCTCCGTTAAAACAAGTTAGTGGATTACTCCTCCTTTGCACCAGTTTAAGCAGTTGTGGCATGTTCGATAAAATCGACCGTGCTTTGCCTGATAACCGTGACCAATACAAAGACAGCAAGACTATTCCGCCATTAGAATATCCGCCCACCATCACTGACCCCAATATCAATGGAGAAATGCCAATTCCTGAAGTCAGTGCCAATGCAAGAGCGGTTAATAACAGCCAAAACACCGTTACACAATTACAGACTGGTACAAATACCACAGGGACAATGCCTGCCCCACGCGATAAACCGCCCGTCGTCGATTTAACCCAAACTGCCCGACAAACTAAAGTAGTCGTATTGCCAGAACTGAATGAAGTGGAAGTCAAAAAAGAAGGCAATAACCAATGGATGCTTATTCATGCTGAACCAGAACAAATTTGGTCAGTTGCTCGACAATTTTGGATAAAAAATGGCTTTGAACTAGAAATTGATGCCCCTGCTTTAGGCGTTTTACAAACCAAATGGGTAGAAGACAGTAGCACCTCAACCCGCAACCGCTATCGAATGCGCTTAGAACGCGGTAGCGATAGCAAAACGACTGAACTTTATATCAGTCATCAAGGGACAAAACGGGTTCGTGTTGGTGACGACTACGTTTGGCAACCTTTAATTTGGTTATCCGAACCCGCTAACAAAGAATTAGAAAATGAAATGATGAAGCGGATGCTCGTCTATTTTGGTTTACAAGATAGTCTTGCTATGAACTTTGTCGCGCAAGCAAATACCGCGAGCAACACAGATAATAAAATCGAGCTACAAAAACAAGCAGATGGATTAAGTCTTTTAGTACGTGCAGATTTTGAAAGCACATGGCGCGATACAGGCATCGCACTAGACCGTATCGGCTTTAGCGTCGATAAACGCGACCGTACTAACCGCGTTTACGTTATCCGCTACGCAAACGCAAAGCAAGCCGCACAAAGCAAAGGCTTATGGGATACCTTATTTGGTAGCAGTGACCAAATAGCGACAGAAGAATACATTATTTTCCTCATGCCTGAAAAAGATGAAAACCATACACGAATTGCTGTATTGAGCAAAAAAGGCAATTTAGAATCCACTCAAACGGCTGAGCAGATTCTGACTTTATTGCGTGACCAATTGCGGTAAACTTTTAAAAAAGGGGGGGCGAGTTTTCGCCCTTTCACGCTAAGCTAAATAATCATGGACACACCCTTAAAAACGATTGCTGAACATCTTCGGGATGCACAACGAATCCTGTTTATTACAGGTGCAGGCATGTCCGCCGATTCAGGCTTGCCGACTTATCGGGGCATTGGTGGCTTGTACGATGGCAAATTAACCCACGACAATATGCCGATAGAGGTTGCCTTGTCGGGCGATATGTTAATGCGTAAGCCTGAAATTACGTGGAAATACTTGTTAGAAATTGAAAAGTCTTGTCGCGGTGCGTCTTTTAATCGTGGGCATGAGGTGATTGCTGAGATAGAACAAGCGAAGCCAGAAACGTGGGTATTGACGCAGAATATTGATGGCTTTCACCGTTTAGCAGGGAATAAACACGTTATCGAAATTCATGGACGGGTTTACGATTTACATTGTGTCAAATGTCGTTATCAGTTTTCTGTCACGGATTACACTGAATTAGCAGGATTCCCCCCTAGTTGTCCTAAATGTAGCGGTTTAGTTCGTCCTAATGTGGTGTTATTTGGGGAAATGTTGCCCGAACCTGCTTTACATCGTTTGTATAAAGTACTAGAAGATGGTGTCGATTTAGTCTTTACGATTGGCACAACCAGCGTTTTTCCTTATATCGCGCAACCTGTTTTAGCGGCACGTTCGTTAGGAATTCCAACCGTAGAAATTAACCCCGGACGGACAGAGGTGTCTTATGCCGTGCGGTATAAAGTTGCACGGGGAGCAGCGGCGGTTTTGGATGAAGTGTGGCAAATGGCGAAAGGTTAAAAAAAACCTGCTAGATTTTGAAAATTTAGCAGGTTTTTTAATTGATGTTATCCGCCCACAATGACGTTAGTTTTTGGGAGGCGGATAAATATGGTTATCGCCCGCATTTAAAATGCCGAAAAACATGCCATCGGGTACAACGGGATAGGCATCATAATGATATAAAAGGCATTTTTTTTGAATTTCTGGGTCTAAATGTTTGATTAAATCGGAAATATGGGGATGTACACCTGAGGGGAATGAGCTGGTTTCACAATCCATGTAAATTCGATCGGCTTTGCGGTAGTGCATTTCTAATTGTGGCGGAATCATAAATTGAATATCCGTCGGCATTAACACGTTGTAACCGCTTGTATGTTGTAAGCTAATCCCGTAGCTGGGCATTTCTTCAGAACTAGAAAATACATGCATGGCAAAAACAGGGGTCATGACCCATGATTCTTCGCCATCTTGAAATGTATGGGTCACGGTTCTGCCATCTTCTTGTTTGCCAACAAGGTGAATATCGAAATAAGTTTCTAAATTAACATTTGGCACACCTTGCACGGTATCTAATCCAGGCCCGACGGCACGTCTTAATGGCTCTAACACTTTTTTGTGAATAAATAAATCAGGTTTGGTATTAGAGGGGGGGTTAGCCCATAGTGTTTGTTCGTGAAATAATTTATCCGCAATAAACATTCCGTTTAACCATGCTTTCTTTTGTTGGGTGTAATTGGGATTAAACAGGGTGGTTAATGCGATGCATTCCATACCGCCGATGTGGTCGTTGTGCGGATGGGAAATATAAACGCCATCAATTTGTGTAGAAGATAAATGTAGGGCTTTTAAAGCGTGGCGTGCATCTCCGCCCATATCTACCAGTAAACGATAAGGAGCTGAACCGCGTTTGCTAGGCATATCAAACTCAATTAAGAAATTTGAATGCCATTTAGGATTGTAAAAGCGTTTACTGCGTTGTGTCAGTTGCGCAGTGAGTTCAGCTTCTGACAGGGTTCGTAATGTACTGGTTTTTCTTAATTCTAAAATCAACTCACGCACATCTTGAACGGATAAGCCGTCTTCATATTCTCCTGTCGAGAATGCCGCGTTTACACCAATGGCTGTAATTTTCATGGGTTAGTATTTATTTAGACTTAAATATAAATAATGAATGCTCTATTTTTTTTATGTAAAAACCACTACAAAAGTCATGAATGACAACGCTGTTATATGGGCTAAATATTACAGTTTCTTAATCATATCATTCAGGATTCACGAAAGGAAAGAATTAAGTTTATTGTCGTGATGCTTTAGCTGTGTAATGGTTTATTGATCTATCGTGATTTATGTACGTTGTTCAAATTCGTTAATACGTTGACGTAATTCATCAATTAATTCTGAAGTTAATGGTTGATGCCGATCATTTTCCACAATACCGCCTAATGTTTCTGCGACTCGTTGCGCTGTATTTAGCATTAATTCAAATGCAACTCGTCCGCCAAAAGGACCGGGTAATTGTGAAAATAAAGCAAGCCCTTGGCTATGGAATATATGCGCATCTTCAGGGTTAAAAACACCAGGTTCCATGAGATTAGCAATACTAAAAATCGGGTGCTGGGTTTTTGATTCTCCTAAGCCATAATGGTGGAAAATGCGTTTTTTACCGTGAATTAGCCCCAAATCTTGTAAAACTTCAAAAATATCTGTACCTAAAAAACCTGTTTCATGTTGTGCGATGACGAATAACACAATAATTAATTCTTTGGGTTCTTTGAGGGATGTTTCAGCAGTATTTTCTTCTTCATTATTGGTGTGTAAGTCGGTTTGAAATAAAGTTTCCGCGTTTGCATCTGACGGGGGAAGGCTAGCATTCTCGGTATCATCAAATAAGGGCGCGTCTGCAAGAAAGTTATTTTGTTCTGTTGTATGGGGGTTTTGCTTGCGGTGCTTGTATAAAAAGAATCCTAATATAACCGCAAAAACAATAATGATACCGACAATAAGCAACCAGTTATTGAGAAAAATATCATAGTTTATCATAGTGTTTCGGTTTTATCTTAAGCGGTGGCAAATGGCGAGAGCATGAAACAGCCAGTCAAGTTTGTTGAGTCAAAATTTTTGTATTTTACACATTTTATATAAGCTTTGACCAACCAGTCTTTTAGAGCAAGCGTTTTATGACTGATACAATCTTGAAAAAGAGAGTTGTATCGGCTTCAATAGAAATTGCACTATCTATTTAAAAGATAAAAAATTATCTGTAATTATTGTTACTATTTTGTCTTTATTTCACTATCAAACAGAATACCTGCTTGAGGAAATAAGGGGTATGCCCTAGGTTGACCCTACATAATCACAACATCAAGCTGTCAGAAAATCCACGCAAGAGGGAATATAGCCCTGCGTCAGAATCAGTTATAATCAGCTCTTTCTCTTGTGAACACGCGCAACGATTTCCATGACCTCTTTTTTAAAAAATGACCGCTTTTTACGCGCTTTACTGCGTCAGCCTGTTGATCAAACACCCGTCTGGATGATGCGACAAGCAGGGCGTTATTTACCTGAATATCGAGCAACTCGTGCAAAAGCGGGTGATTTTATGACGCTGTGTAAAACCCCAGAGCTTGCTTGTGAAGTTACTTTGCAACCTTTAGACCGTTATCCATTGGATGCCGCTATCCTGTTTTCAGATATTTTAACGATTCCCGATGCGATGGGGCTTGGGCTGTATTTCAGTGAAGGTGAAGGTCCTATTTTTAGCCATCCTTTGCGCAATCATCAAGCTATTGAAGCGTTAGGCATTCCTGACCCGCATCAAGATTTACAATACGTGATTAATGCCGTAAGTCTGATTCACCGTGAATTGGCAGGACGTGTGCCGTTAATTGGGTTTTCTGGCAGTCCTTGGACATTAGCCACTTATATGGTGGAAGGTGGTTCAACTAAAACATTTAGTAAGATTAAAGGTTTATTGTTTGACCAACCCCATAGTTTACATTTATTGCTGGATAAATTAGCCCAAGCCGTCACCTTGTATTTAAATGCACAAATTGTCGCAGGTGCACAGGCAGTGATGATTTTTGATACATGGGGCGGTGTATTAACAACCCGTGATTATCAACTGTTTTCTTTACAATACATGCAACAAATTGTTGCAGGGCTACAGCGAGAACAAGCAGGGCAAAAAGTACCTGTCATCTTATTTACAAAAGGCGGCAATGATTGGCTAGAACATATTGCAGCAACAGGGTGTGATGCGGTCGGTTTGGATTGGCAATTGCCTATCGGTGAGGCTCGGCGACGGATTGGGCAAAAAGTGGCGTTACAAGGCAATATGGACCCTTGCGTATTGTATGCCTCTCCGCAACGGATTCGTGAAGAAGTCGCGGAAATTTTAGCCAGTTATGGACATGGTTCAGGTCATGTCTTTAATTTAGGACATGGGATTCATCCGCAAGTTGACCCCGAACATGTTGGCGCGTTTATTCACGCTGTCCACGAATTCAGCCCGATGTATCACGGCTCAGTGCAAAATAATTGAGGATTAAGCATGAAGAAGTTACTCACAGGCTTATTATTATGTTACAGCTTAGTGGTTCAAGCAGAAACACAATTGCTTGATTATATTGTTGCGATTGTCAATGATGATGTGATTACCGCCTTAGCCTTGCAAGACGAAGTACGGGCGACAGAGGCAAAACTCAACGAGCAAAAAATTCAAATTCCTTCCCGTCAGGTGTTAGAACGTCAAGTCTTAGAAAGCCTGATTATGGGCAAAATACAGTTACAATTAGCCGCACGGACAGGCATTAATGTAGATGATAATGCGTTGAATGAAACCATGCGCAAAGTGGCTGCTCAAAATAATTTAGATTTGCAAAAGATGCGGATGGTCTTAGAACAAGAGGGATTAAGTTTTAATCAATTCCGCGAAGATATTCGCAATCGGTTAATTATTCAACGCTTACAGCAACGACAAGTTGTTAATCGAGTTAATGTTTCCCCCCGTGAAATTGATGCATTTTTATTAGCCCAAGCTAAACAAGAGACAGGAAAAACAGCTACCGAATTCCGTTTATTTCATATTCTGGTTGCTGTACCAGAAGCGGCTTCGCCTGAAGTAATTGCCCAAAAACAAAAACGAGCTGAAGATATTTTAATTCAGCTACGGGCGGGAGCAGATTTCCAAAAAACAGCGGTTGCAATGTCTGATAGCCCACAAGCCTTAGAAGGGGGGGATTTAGGCTGGCGACGTTTAGGCGAAATTCCCAATTTATTTGCCGATGCGTTAAGCCGTTTACAAGTTGGGGAAACTAGCGATGTAATTCGGAACGCAAGTGGATTTCATATCATTAAATTGGTTGATAAACGGGGGCAATCTGCACAAAACATTGTGACACAAAGTCGCGTCCGTCATATTTTGATTAAAACCAGCGAAGTGATGTCAGATTTTGAAGCGCAAGCGCGTTTAGAAGGGATTAAGGAACGGATTGAAAAAGGAGAAAATTTTGCCGATTTAGCCAAAGCCTATTCTGAGGATTATGCCTCCGCGAATAATGGCGGCGCGTTAGATTGGGTTAATCCGGGGGATATGGTGCCTGAATTTGAGCAAACAGTGATTCGTTCTCCTTTAAACAAAATCAGTGACCCCTTTAAAAGCGATTTTGGCTGGCACATTTTAGAAGTTTTAGAACGCCGTCAACAAGATAATACAGAGCAAGCCTCACGCATGAAAGCAACTGAGCAAATTCGACAACGTAAAATTGCGGAAGATTTACAAACATGGTTGCGTCAATTACGAGATGAAGCCTATATCGAATATCGCTTAAATTCGACAACGACTGGGGATAGAAGTTAAGTCTTGATTGGGTTTTAAACATATAGTGAACGTACCATAAAGTGATTTAAATTTAGGACTAGCAGTCCTGTGAGGACCGCCAGTCCTTCGCATCGTTTTATAGTGCGTTTACTATAACTGAACTTGATGGGGAACAGATTTATTGACTGTTCCCCATTTTTATTTAACCTTAACAGTGCGTTTTTTAACCTGAAATGTGTCATCGTCTATATGCGTTTCTTCTATTTCAATCAAATGATGACCAACTTTGCGAACAATATCAGGATTTTCCTCTAATTGAGCGCAATAAATAGAAAAAGGTTTAATCATTTCGCGCCATTGCTGATTTTTCAATGTATAAATGTGCGCCGCTTGCCAACAACTTGTCCACCAACTAGGGACTAAAGCAATATCATCGCCCCCATCATCATTTAAATCCCCCTCATTCTGCAATAAATCTGCCCCGATACACATAGAAACGACGATTTCCTTTATCATGGAATTCGAAAAATGGATAATACAGCGACAATCACCGCCTTCACATTCATCCATATTATCCCCTGTTTGCGGTTCTTTGATATTTGAGGTAATCCATGCAAATTCCGTTTTGTGGTCTCCATCAAAATCGCCTTGTATGGCATCTTCAGGGATACTTTTATTATTCAATGCATTAACAGGAAAACTCCAAAGTATCAGTAGATTGATGCTTAAACACATCATCATTATTTTTAAAAAAGTCATAACCATAACCCCTCTTTATCAAGGTATTGTTCATTTAAATAGGTAAAACATCATGTCCAGAGAATTTAAACCCATTCGTATTGCCGTTTTAACAATTTCTGATACACGCACAGAAGCTGATGATACATCGGGTCAACTGTTGGTCGACAAATTGACTCAAGCAGGACATGTCTTAGCAGAAAAAGCGATTGTAAAAGACGATATTTATCAAATTCGCGCTATTGTTTCACGTTGGATTGCTGATGCTGATGTCCATGCAATTATTAGCACAGGCGGAACAGGGGTGACAGGACGCGATGGCACACCAGAGGCGATTAAACCATTATTAGATAAAGAATTAGAAGGCTTTGGCGAAATTTTCCGCATGGTTTCTTATGAAGAAATTAAAACTTCAACGATTCAATCTCGCGCTATCGCAGGCGTTGCAAATGGGACTTATATTTTTTGTGTGCCAGGTTCTTCTGGGGCTTGTCGTACCGCATGGGAAAAGTTGATTCAAGACCAATTAGATTATCGGCATCGCCCCTGCAATTTGGTCGAATTGATGCCAAGATTATTAGAAAAATAAACAAATTTTAGGCATTCAATCATCAAAGGGGAGAATCATGCAAATTACTCGCTATCAAGCAGGTCAAGAAGCGCAAATTTTAACCCTATTCGAGCAAACATTCGGCAAGCCACTGTCACTGGCTTATTGGCAATGGCGATTTTTACAAAATCCTGTTTATAGCCCTTTGATTTATCTCATGTGGGATGATGAGTTGCTGGTTGGGCATTATGCTGCTAGCCCCTGTTATTTGAATCTGGAAGGAACGCCGATTTTATCCGCGCTGTCTATGACGACGATGACACACCCGCAATATAATGGGCGGGGCATTTTTACCGATTTAGCCCAACAGTTTTATAGCGACATGCAACAGGCAGGATTTAGCAGTATTTGGGGGTTTCCGAATCGAAATTCGCACTATGGTTTTATTAAAAAATTAGCTTGGCATAATTTAAATCTTCTTCCAACTTTAACCTTAGCAACTCAAGGGTTAAAAACGACACAAGCTAGCGTGTTGATTCAACCGATTAGCCAATTTACCGCGCAACATGCAGACACTTATCGAACGTTTTGCCAAGCATTTCCTGTCAGTGTGCATAAATCCAGCGATTTTTTAACGTGGCGTTATCTACAAAATCCAAGCAATCACTATACAATTTTTAGCTGTTCTGACCACGAACAAACCTATTTTGCAGTGACTAAGTTGTATCAAACGGCAGAAACGCGGGCCGTTGATATTGTTGAATGTATTTTTCCTGCGGATGAAAGCCTCTTGCTTGCCTTGCTGAATCAAATCGTTACGTTTTATCACCCTATCACGCAGATTAATGGCTGGGTCTCTTTGCAAGACGCACTCTATTTGCCATTAGAAAAAATCGGTTTTATTCCGACCTTGCCGTTAACCTATTTAGGCGTTCGTGCTTTTGGGGAATCGTATCAATCTGCCCTCTACAATGCCCAACACTGGCGCGTCAGTATGGGAGATTCTGATGTGTTTTAACCAATGAAAACAAACATGAAAAAAATTATTTTTGTCACAGGAGCTCGCTCCGAATATGACTTACTTTATTCTGTGCTAAAAAAATTGAATCAATTAGCAGAGATAGACTTATCTATCTTAGTAACAGGTGCACATTTATCGGAACAATTTGGTAAAACCCTTGTCCATATTGAACAAGATGGATTTAAAATTGCAGATAAAGTTTATAATCTTGTTGATACCAATGAAAAAATTGGGCGAGTTATTTCTTTAGGGCATCAAATCCCTGCCTTTGCACAAACGTTTATCCGCCTTAAACCTGATGTAGTCATGGTCGCGGGTGATAGAGAAGAAGCGATTTCTACAGCGATTACTGCAGCTTATATGGGAATTGTGGTTGCGCATTTTTTCGGCGGCGATATTGCTAAAGATGGAAATATTGATAATTCAGTCCGTTATGCAACCTCTAAATTTGCGCATTTACATTTCACCACGCATCCTGCTCATGCAGATGTGTTACGTCGCTTAGGGGAAGAGCCAGAGAGAATCTTTGTTGTCGGAAATCCTGCCTTAGACCGCTTTTTAGAAACGCCTGTTTTAGACCGACAGGCTTTATCAACAGCCTTACAGTTTGATATTACTCAAGGTAATTATTTAGTCTTAGTGCAACATGCCATTATCACGGAATATGCACAATCAGCAGTTAATATTCGTCAAACCTTAGATGCTATTGTCGCAACGGGTTGTAACTGTTTGATTAATTACCCAAATTCTGATGCGGGGAATTATGAAATTATTAAGGCTTATCAAGAATATGCGCAGAAGTATCCACAATTATTTCTTTTTCAGAACTTAGAGCGCACGCTATTTATTAATGTCTTGCGTCATGCAGCTTGTTTAGTCGGCAATTCCAGTTTAGGCATTTTAGAAGCACCTAGTTTGGGTTTACCTGTTGTCAATGTTGGCTCTCGGCAACGAGGGCGTTTAAATGCAGGTAATGTGATTTTTACAGATTATGATACAACGCAGATTTTAGCCGCAATTCAACAATCACTATTTGATATGGCATATCGCCAATCTATTAAGAATATTGTAAATCCTTATGGTGATGGGCACAGTGCGGAAAAGATAGTAACGATTTTAAAAAATCTGGTTATTGATGAAAAAGTAATATACAAGAATATTACTTATTAACCTGAGTTTGATGAGTAACTTTTTTTGTCTGAATCGGGATTCACAGTATAGTAAACGTACTATAAAACAATGCCGAGGACTGCCAGTCCTAAATTTAAATCACTTTATGATAACCTGAGTTTGGCGAGTTTTATAAAATAAAACAGAGACCTGCTAGATTTTAAAAACCTAGCAGGTCTGTCGGAGCACGCGAAAAGGGTTGAAGGACTGGCAGAGATTATTCTCTTGTTTTTCATCTGGATTCACCAGACAAGCTGTTGTCTTTTTTAAAAGAATCTCGCCGAACTCGCGTTATGATATGTTTACTATATGTCACCAAGAGACTGGCGCAATGAAACCAACTAATGAACCCATTGCAGTACAGCCAAAAAAAATACCTTCCAAAATCAGCTGGTTGATAGTAGCTTTTATTGTGTTTGTGTTGGGGGCGATTGTGTGTGGTACAGGTTCTGCTACCGCAGTATTTTTTGCCGCCGCGCTGACCTTGCCAGCAGTGTTGAGTAAGAGACGGGCTGAAAGTGCATTTGGCGTTTTGCTGTTATGTTTTTGCTTAGGTATTGGGTCAGTGATTTATTCCAAACAGAACGAAAATCCATCTTCTTATTGGAATTATCTAAAACGCGCTAAAGTGAATTTATCATTGAGTATATTGGAACAACTAAAATCTCCCGTGGAAGCCTTTTATGCGGCGCAACATGCTTGTCCTAACCCAAAAGAAATAGGCATTGCAATTACCAACAAGTATGTAGAAAACATCGTGCATACTCATCTCTCTGATGATAAAAAATGTCTCTACACCGCCTTCTTAAAAACCGATGCTGGTTTTGATGCCAACGCCACACTGGGATTGGTGTATCTGTCTGAATCACGAACTTGGAGTTGCAAGAATGCGGATACTGGTACAACCACGCTCAATCCTATTTACCTGCCATTTAAGTGTAAAAATTAACCCCAGTTTTGCGAGATTTCATAAATGAAATATAGTAAACGTACCACAAAGTGATTTAAATTTAACGCGAGTACGGCGAGTTTCTTTTAAAAAGACAACAGCTTGAATGTTGTAGGGTGGAATAGCGAAGCGTATTCCACCTTGAAATTCTGCAAAAACTGAGCAAAAAAAGATTATAAATCGTATGGTGGAATACGCTTTGCTATTCCACACCTGAGTTCGGCGAGTTTCTTATAAAAAGACAACAATTTGTCTGAATCAGGATTTTCAGGATTAACAGGATTAGCAGGATTTAAAACCCTCAAACCAAAAAGTCAGGTGAATCACACTTTTTAATTCTGCTAATTCTGAAAATTCTGTGAATTCTGATTCAGACAAAAAAAGACCTGCTAGGTTTTTAAAACCTAGCAGGTCTCTGTTTTATTTTATAAAACTCGCCGAACTCGGGTTAAATTTAGGACTGGCAGTCCTCACAGGATTGCCAGTCCTCGGTATCGTTTTATAGTACGGTTACTATACAACTAATTTTTTAACCCCGTTATCAGTGCCTAACAGTAATACATCGGCGGGACGATGGGCGAATAAACCATTTTCAACTACGCCCACAATGCTATTAATAGCGGTTTCTAACTTTAACGGTTCGCTAATATTCAGATTATAAACATCTAAAATCATATTGCCGTTATCTGTCGTAAAGCCTTCCCGCCACATAGGATTACCGCCTAACTTCACCAACTGACGCGCAACATAACTGCGTGCCATCGGAATCACTTCAACAGGCAAATAGAATTTTTGTCCTAATTGATTCACTAATTTGCTTTCATCCGCAATACAAATAAATTTAGCACTGGCAGCCGCAACGATTTTTTCACGGGTTAACGCACCACCGCCCCCTTTAATTAACTGCAAAAGATGTGTTGCTTCATCTGCACCATCAACATAAATCGATAATTCGCCTACACCGTTTAAATTTAAGACAGGAATACCATGTGATTTTAAACGGTCTGCTGTCGCTTGGGAGCTTGCAACAGCTCCCTCAATTTGCGATTTCATTTTTGCTAATTCATCAATAAAACAATTTGCGGTGCTTCCTGTACCGACTCCAATCACCGTATTCGGCTCAACATACTCCAATGCTGCTTTAGCAACTTGCTGTTTTTTCTCTTCAGCTGTCAGCATAATTTCCTTACCTCGTTGCAATTGATGCGATAAAACATAAATAAATAGGGTATTGTCTTGCCTATTTAGAATCAATCTACTGATAATAAAAAATATTTCCCCAAAACTATCAACAACCATCATACCGTTTAAGCAATTTTAAACTGTAGTATTTTTTGCTTTTTATCTAACTACAGTAAAATAAGCCGTTTTCTGACCAACTTTGCATATCCCATTGAGGCTGTACTTATGCGTTTATCCCGCTTTTACCTCCCGCTTTCCCTCTCCCCTCTCACCCGCATTGACCTTCCTAAAGAGGTCTTACACTACATGCTAAACGTCTTACGCTTGCGAGAAGGCGATAAATTGAGGGTTTTTAATGGTGAAGGTGGAGAATATGATGCTTGTTTAGTTGATGTTGGTAAAAAAAATGCCCGTTTACACGTTGGCGAATGGCACACAATAGAGCGTGAATCCCCTTTAAAATTAACACTGGTACAAGCAATTTCACGCACAGAACACATGGATTATGCCCTGCAAAAAGCGGTTGAATTAGGCGTGAATACCATTGTACCGATTATGACAGAACGCAGTGTCAGACTAGACCCTATCACCGCAAATAAACGCGCCCAACATTGGCAAAAAATTCTCATCAGTGCGTGCGAACAATCAGGACGTAATCGCTTACCAACATTACATGCTGTCACCACCTTAGAAAACTATCTTTCTGAGCCACTGAACGAACTCGCCTATATCCTTTCCCCAACCGCTCATTATCCCTTACCACTACAATTAGAAACGCCACCCACGACATTACGCATAGTGATTGGTGCAGAAGGCGGATTTACCACAACTGAAGTTAATACCGCAGAACAGGCAGGTTATAAAGCCATTAGTTTAGGCTCACGCATCCTCCGCACAGAAACCGCAACCATCACGATTCTAGCGATTTGCCAAGCACTTTATGGCGATTTAGCTTGATAAGTTTCATCAATCGCGGTCATTAACCAGCGAGGGCGGGCATTAAAATCAAGTGTATTTGACTGTCCCGCTTGTAAGCGCAAACATCCCGCTAACGCAATCATCGCACCATTATCCGTACAAAACTCGATACGCGGATAAAACACTTGAATGCGCAAACTTTTCCCCAATGCTTGCAACTGTTGACGCAAGCGTTTATTTGCACCAACGCCCCCCGCAATCACTAACCGCTGTAAGCGCGTTTCCTGCAATGCCCGTCGACATTTAATCACTAAGGTGTCGACAATCGCGTCCTCAAAGGCGCGGGCAATATCGGCACGAACCTGTTCGCTAGGATTTTCCTGCGCTTGCCACGTTGTCAAAACCTGCGTTTTTAAGCCACTAAAACTGAAATCTAAACCTGCCCGATTTGTCATCGGACGCGAAAAATGAAACATTTCAGGTCGTCCCTGCTCCGCTAACCGTGCTAAAGCAGCACCACCGGGATAACCAAGCCCCAATAATTTTGCAGTTTTATCAAATGCCTCGCCCGCTGCATCATCTACCGATTCCCCCAATAACTGATACTGCCCAATCCCTCGCACCGCGACTAATTGCGTATGTCCACCAGAAACTAACAAGGCTAAAAATGGAAAAATTGGCGCAGGTGTTTCTAACATTGGTGCTAATAAATGCCCTTCTAAATGATGCACCCCAATAGCAGGCACACCCCATGCCCACGCCAAACTACGCCCAACAGAAGCCCCAACCAATAACGCACCAATCAAACCAGGGCCAGCGGTATAAGCAACACCATCAATCTGCTCGCGCTGTGTACCTGTTTTCTGCAATAAATCGGTTAATAAAGGAATGATTTTGCGTACATGGTCACGAGAGGCTAATTCAGGAACAACCCCGCCATACTGTGCATGGAGTTCGACTTGACTATATAATTCATGTCCTAACAACCCCTGTTCACTGTCATACAGCGCAACCCCAGTTTCATCACAAGACGTTTCGATACCTAACACACGCATAATTGAACAATCACTAAAAGAGAAAAGGCGTAGTGTATAGCGCGCTCACACTTTGCGCTATACATCCAATTCATGAGGGATATCAGCATGACAACACTCAAAAGCATCAGCGTATTCACAGGGGCAAATAAAGGGAGCCATCCCAATTACAGCCACGCCGCCCAATCTTTAGGCAAAGCTCTTGTTAAGCAAGATATTACTTTGATTTATGGCGGAGGAAATATTGGTTTAATGGGCGTATTAGCCGATAGCGTCTTAAATGCGGGCGGGCGAGTCATCGGCGTAATCCCTGAATTTCTCGTTGCTAAAGAAGTGGCACATCAAGGACTAACAGAATTAATCATCGTCAACAGTATGCACGAACGCAAAGCCAAGATGATGGAACTATCAGATGCTTTTATTGCCATGTCAGGTGGATGGGGCACATTAGATGAGTTATTCGAAGTCCTGACATGGTCACAATTAGGGTTACATCATAGCCCTTGTGGCTTATTAAATATTGCGGGCTATTTTGGTTATTTATTAGAATTCCTAGAACATAGCGTTGCGCAAGGATTTCTAAGAAGCGAACACTTAGAAAGTTTATTAGTCGAAGAAAAACCTGAACGTTTATTACAAGCTTTGAGCAACTACCACGCCCCGACTATTGAGAAATGGATTGATAGGGTTTAAAAAACTTGTCTGAATCAGGATTTTCAGAATTAACAGGATTTAAACCCCTTAAACCAAGAAATTAATGCGAATCACGCTTTTTAATTCGGCTAATTCTGAAAATTCTGTGAATTCTGATTCAGACAAAAAAGGACCTGTTAGGTTTTGAAAACCTAGCAGGTCTCTGTTTTGTTTTATAAATCTCGCTAATCTTTCTCCAAACTTTCCTGAGCTTCCAACCACAACACATTAATAATTCCCAACGAACAGGCAAGTGCAGTGCCTAACATCCACGCAAAATACCACATGTTACAATCTCCTTAATAAGCGGAATGTTGATGAGCCTCAATGTGTTGCTCGGTAATTTTGCCACGCAACACTCGATAAACCCAACTGGTATAAAACACTATCAACGGTAAAAAAATCAGGGTCGCATAGAACATAATCAGCAGGGTTAAATGACTCGACACAGAATCCCAAATAATTAAACTGTGATTCGGATTCACGCTAGAAGGCATGATAAAAGGAAACATTGCGCACCCTGCTGTCATAATCACTCCTGCTAACATCACACTACTACTTACAAAAGCCCGCTTTAACTGTTGCCGTTGCGCAAAACGCATTGCTAACCCTACGCCCGCAAATGCGCTTATCGGTGCAAGTAAAGTGAGTGGATAAGTGCCGTAATTGTTTAACCACGCCCCAGCCTGCATGGCGACTGTTTTGGCTAAAGGATTCGGCAATGCGTCGGTTGCTGGCATTGTCAACACTTGATAACCTTGAATACCAAAGATTAACCATAAACCTGCTAATGCAAAACTGCCGATAAATAACCAACCAAAAAGCCATGTTGCGCGTTGACTGCGTTCATAAATCGCGCCTTCTGTGCGAATTTGTAAATAAATCGCGCCGTGCATCACTAACATGGAAAAGCTGACAATGCCCGCTAACAGCGCAAAGGGGTTGAGTAATTGCCAAAAACTGCCCGTATAAAAAGCCCGCAATTCGTCGTCGAAGTAAAACGGCACGCCTTGCAACAAGTTACCGAACGCCACGCCGAACACAATTGCAGGCACTGTACCACCGATGAATAAACCCCAATCCCATGTTGACCGCCAATAAGGATGTTTGATTTTACTGCGATAATCAAAGCCAACAGGACGCAAAAATAGCGCGAATAAAACCAGTAATAAGGCAATGTAAAAGCCTGAAAAAGCGACTGCATAAACAATTGGCAAAGCCGCAAAAATCGCCCCGCCCGCAGTGATAAACCACACTTGATTGCCTTCCCACGTTGCCCCAATGGCATTAATCACAATCCGCCGTTCTGTATCGTTGCGTGCCACAAAAGGTAACAGCGTACCAATACCCATATCAAAACCGTCTGTAATTGCAAAACCTATCAGCAAAATGCCAACAAAAAGCCACCAAATCAGCTTTAAACTTTCATAATCCAACATGATTTTTTATCCTTTCGCGCTGATGGTTGTCATTTGTTCAAAGTGATAGCGTTTTGTGCCTAAACTGCTAGGGCCTAAACGGGCGTATTTAATCATTAAAAACATTTCTACGATAAATAACAGCGTATAAAAACCAATAAATCCCGCCAAACTGAAATATAAATCGTTCATTGAACGACTAGAAACACTTAAATGGGTAGGTAAAATTTCGGCAATTGACCATGGTTGGCGACCATATTCTGCTACAAACCAGCCCATTTCTGAGGCAATCCAAGGCAAAGGCAAACAACACAGCGCGAACCAGAGAAACCAGCGGCGATTAGGATGGGTTAATGTGCGTTGTGCGGTGAAATAAACCGCTAATACAAATAAAATCAACATGGTAAAACCTGCGCCGACCATCAGACGAAACGCCCAAAATAATGGCGCGACATGGGGGACTGTGTCTAACGCAGCTTGATGAATTTGTTCAGGTGTCGCATTAATAACTTCAGCCGTGTATTTTTTCAGCAATAAGCCGTAGCCTAAATCCTGTTTATATTTTTCAAACTCGGCTTTAGTTTCCGCTTGCACTTGTCCTGCTTTGAGCTGTTCACGCAATTGCTTGAATAAGGTATAAGCCGTTATTCCGCGTTTAATCCGTTCCTCATTTTCAGCAATGAGTTGTTTTAAGCCTTTGACTTCTTCATTAAAAGAGCGCGTGGCAATAATTCCCATCACATAAGGAATTTTAATAGCATAATCCGTTGTTTGGCTTTCCTGATTGGGGAAACCGAACAAGGTAAAAGCGGCGGGAGCTTCTTCGGTATTCCATTCAGCTTCAATCGCCGCGAGCTTGACTTTTTGCACTTCGCCTGCGGTGTAACCACTTTCATCTCCTAAGACGATAACGGATAAAATCGCTGCTAAACCAAAGCCCGAAGCGACCGCGAATGAACGGCGAGCAAATTCCACATCGCGTCTTTTCAGCAAATAAAAGGCACTAATCGCTAATACAAACACTGAACCTGTGACATATCCCGCTGCAACGGTGTGCACAAATTTCACTTGTGCGACAGGATTAAAAATAACTTCGCTAAAGCTCACCATTTCCATACGCATGGTTTCATAGCTAAATTCTGCACCGACAGGATTTTGCATCCAGCCATTAGCGATTAAAATCCACAAAGCGGATAAATTTGAACCAATTGCCACTAACCAAGTGACCATTAAATGCTTACGCTGACTTAATCTATCCCAACCAAAGAAAAACAAACCGATAAATGTCGATTCTAAGAAAAACGCCATTAAGCCCTCAATTGCCAACGGTGCGCCAAAAATGTCACCGACATAATGCGAGTAATACGCCCAATTTGTACCAAATTGAAACTCCATCGTGATGCCAGTCGTCACCCCTAGCGCAAAATTAATCGCAAATAATTTGCCCCAGAATTGGGTCATATCCTTATAAATCTGTTTATTCGTCATGACATAAACCGATTCCATAATTGCCATTAAAAACGACAAGCCCAAGGTTAAAGGCACAAATAAAAAATGATACAGCGCGGTAATCGCAAACTGTAAACGCGAGAGTTCTACAATACTGTCAGTCATGCTTTACTACTCAACTTTTATCACAGAAGAAAAAAACACCCCATCCATATTAGGCACAGTCCAATGTTGGGCGATGGGTTCGCTAAAAAAGCAATTTTTTAAAACAAACAAAATCAATAATTTAATTGCTAAAATACTGATAATTTCCCGTTTTAGTGGTGTAAAAAACGATTTTTGCATAATGACCTCAGATAATTGCTTGCAGAATATAATCGTAAGCTCAAGCTAATACCATGAATCATGCCAAAAAAATTTATTTTTAATATCAGTATATTACTTACGATAATTCATGATAAATAAGCGATTTCACGGCCTGTATATGTGATTTGCCATAAAAGTGCTTTTTAAAGACTTGGCAAAAGCAATGCCGATTTCTTATTTAAAAATAACTATTTGTTTATAAATAAAAATTTTAAATTGTGTTCTATTTTGAATTTAGATAAACTGTCAAAAATGACTTAATCACCTTTTCAAAGACTGCCAAAAATGACGGTAATGCCTAGCCCTGAAATTCTGCAATTTCTACAGTACTATCCTGTGCCCGCTGCCCTGCTCAGCGTTGACTATGAAATTTTGGCGACTAACACCGCTTATCAAACGCATTACACTAAGATTTCACCTGAAAAAACTTATTGTTATGCAGCATCACATCATTACAATGTCCCTTGTGACCAAGCGGGCGAAAGCTGTCCCCTAAAAACTACGTTAGAAACAGGCGAAGCCCAGCGTGTGCTACACATTCATTACACCCGCCACGGTGAAAGCCATGTCGACATCCAAACTTTGCCGATTCGCAACAGCAACGGGGAAATTGTTTATTTATTAGAGGTGTTACGAACGCTAAAAATCGCCAGTCCTGACATCATGGCTGAAGGATTAGTCGGGCGCAGTCCTGCGTTTCAACAGGTGTTAGGCTTAGTTTCCCGAGTCGCGCCAAGCGAGGCGACTGTTTTACTGCTAGGAGAGTCGGGAACGGGTAAAGACTTAATTGCACAGGCAATTCATGCAGAAAGTCCTTATGCAAAAGGGCAATTTGTGCCTGTTGACTGTTCGGGCTTATCAGAAAATTTATTTGAAAGTGAACTATTTGGACATGAAAAAGGCGCGTTCACAGGCGCGTATCAACGTAAATTCGGTTTAGTCGAACAAGCACGCGATGGCACATTATTTTTAGATGAAATCGGCGATGTTCCCTTGAATTTACAAGTAAAACTATTACGTTTATTAGAAACAGGCATTTATCGGCGAGTTGGCAGTATAGAGCCACAAAAAGCTAATTTTCGCTTAATTTGTGCAACCCATAAACCATTAGCAGACATGGTACAAACAGGCACTTTTAGGCAGGATTTATACTATAGAATCAATGTTTTTCCTATCACACTACCTGCGTTAAGGCAACGGCGCGAAGATATTGGCCTGTTATGTGATTCTTTATTAAAACGCATAGCTCCTCATCGCGTATTAACCTTGCATCCTAGCAGTTTAGCTTTTTTACAAAACTATGCTTTTATGGGCAATATTCGTGAATTACGCAATTTATTAGAGCGGGCGAGTTTATTAACAGATGGGGAGGAAATTCTACCGCATCATTTAAATGTTGAAGTTGTGCCAAATCTACATCCAGAAATGAAGGAAGAGCCACAGTTCTGTACAGCATTTTGCACGTTAGACGAGGTAGAAAAAAACTATTTAACTTGGGCAGAAGCGAATTTTACAGGGACATTAAAAGCGTTAGCACAACAATTAGGCCTGCAAGAACGAACTTTTTATCGAAAACGGCAGGAAAGTAAAAAGAAAGGAGCAGAAAATTAGGATTTCCACCCCTTGCACGCTTCAGTTAAATTTTGCGGTTAGCCTTTAAACGCTTCTGCTTGAATGCTGATTTTGACCTCATCACTAACGGCAGGCACGTAGGTTGACATGCCGAATTCAGAACGTTTGATACTGGTTGTTGCATCAACTCCGCAATGATATTTCTTGGTAATGGGATTTGTACCACAATTGAAGTAATTCACGGTTAAAGTCACCGGCTTAGTTGTGCCTAATAAGGTTAAATTACCTTCAATAAATGCGGGTTTGTCGTCTTTAAAATTCACGCTGGTGGACTTAAAGGTTAAAGTCGGGAATTTTTCCACGTTAAAAAAGTCTTCGCCACGTAAGTGTTCTTCTAATTTGGCTAAACCTGTGTCGATGGATGTTGCATCGATAACGATGTCCACAGAACCTGTTTTTTTCTGCGTATCTAATACAACCGTTCCTTTGGTGCTGTTAAACCGACCGCGTTGGGTAGAAAATCCCATATGATTGATTTCAAAGCTAGGGAATGTATGGGTTGAATCGATGGTTAATGTGTCAGCCGCAAAAACAGTCGTGCTTAAACCTAATAATACGGCAGATAATAAAGTCTTTTTCATGGTAAAACTCCGATAAAAAATATAGTTAAATCCAATTAATGGGGTAAACGTTGCCCTGCTTAGGGTTTTGCAGTGGCGATGACAGAAAATTTTATAGTGACATCATCGGCGACGGTTTCAGTATCTGACCAAGCCCCCTCACCGATATTAAATTGCAGGCGTTTTAAGACGAATTGTCCGCTAAATTCCACTTTAGCATCCAGTTGCTTTACAACGACAGGTAAGACAACCGCTTGCTTTTTGCCTTTAATATCCAGTTCGCCTGTTACTTCATAACGGTCATTGCCGAGACTTTTCACGCTTTGACTACTAAACGTTGCTTTTGGAAAAACTGCTAAGTTAAACCATGGTTTCCGTTTTACTTCTGTGTTTGCTTCATCACTGCCTAAATCGATGCTGTTTAAATCAATGTCGATTTTCGCGCTGGTGCTTTCAGGTTTTGCAGGGTCAAATTGTATTTGTGCATCAAAGGCTTTGAATATGCCTTCAACGGGGACATTCATCTGGGTATAAACAAAATCGATTTTGCTGTCTTTGGCTACTACGGCGTTATATTCCAGTGCGTGTGCCCATGGGCTTAAGGATGATGCGCCCAATAGTAGGAGTAAAAAGCATTTTTTCATCATCATAAATATCACCTTATGAAAAGAAGGACATCCGTTTTAAAAGATTATCTTTGGCAATCCATTGATGTTTAATCGCTGCCCCAATATGTAACACAATTAAAGCAATCAGGAGGAAGTTTAAACTGCCATGTATCGCGCCAAAAAGCTCGCGTAACTCTGTATTTTTTGAGACTAAATCAGGTAACGGCAATACGCCAAAATACACGACGGGAAAGCCTGCTGCTGAACTCATTAACCAGCCTGATAACGGAATCGCTAACATTAAGCCGTATAAGAGAATGTGCACTGCATGGGCGGCATAAATTTCCCACCATTTCATCCCAGCAGGTAAGGCGGGGGCGGGGTGCGTCATGCGCCATGCTAAACGGAAACAGGCGAGGAAAAAGACGGTTACGCCTATCCATTTATGCCATGAATACAACTGTAGCTTTTCAGGTGATAAGGGTAAGTTGCTCATATAAAAGCCCAGTCCTAATAAGCCAAACAGCAATAAGGCAATGAGCCAATGTAAAGTAATCGCGGTCGGGGTATAACGTGCAGTCATTATCGCTTGCCTCATTTAAACTAATATTGATTGTCCTAATGAGGACTATTGTAGCAAAAAAATTGAGAAAGGAAATAGGTTTTTTACTTATTTTGCAAATTCAATCATTAAACTTCTGTTATGTGAGTATTTGCTAAAGAGCCAATTTGCGACTATGATTCGCTCCTTTAAACGCATGGTGAATCGTGCAATTGCCTTGTTATTAGTCACTGTAGAGCAAAATGAAGCGTTATTTTGTGAAAGTTTAATAACCATTCACTATCACCTCTTTTTTGATATAGTTTTTACAGTATTTTCATGTATTAAGGAGCTTTTGAATGGAGTTGACCACACCAGAGGGTGAAATCTTTAACACTTATGTCGCAGGTGCAAAAAAAGCGACCAAAGGTTTATTGATGATTCATGACTCATTCGGCGTGTCCGACTACAACCGTGACTGGGCAAATTATTTTGCAGAACAAGGCTTTTATGTCATGGTTGTCGATTTATATGACGGTAAAGTCGCCAATAATAGTAAAGAAGCCAGTGAATTAATGCACACACTAAACCCTGATATTGTGAGTCGTAAACTCAGCACGGCATTGAGCGCGTTAAAAACGGCAAAGAGAAAAATCAGTGTGTTAGGTTGGGCGGCAGGCGGTTTGCAAGCACAAAATTTGGCGTTACAAATGTCGGGAGATGTCCAAGCACTTGTTTTATATTACTGTCGGATTATTATTGATAGACATAAAGTTGCGAATTTGCAATGTCCTGTTTTTGCAGTCTTTGCAGAAACAGAAAAAACATGGCCTGATAAACAAGCGGCATTAGAACATGTCATGGCAGAAGCTGAGAGACCGCTAGAATGTCATAGTTATGATGCAGATGCAGGGTTTATCAATCCTGAAAATTTAAATTACGATTTAGAAGCTGCCGAAGATACCCGCGCTAAAACGTTAGCGTTTTTAAATAAAATGCTGGCTTAATACTTTATGTGAGAGGTTAATAATGCGATACCGTGCAATAGGTTGGATGTTGTTTAGTATTTTGTGGTTGGGGCTAAGTTTAAACGTTGCTCAAGCGAATGAACTAGCGACAGTTCTCAATAAAATACGCACAACGCCCGCTGTTGCTGGGGGAATTGCATGGATAGTTCTTAACAGCAATAATCCGACTTTACCGCCTGATATGCGTTATAACGGTAAACGGGTTGCCTTGTGGTTTGATGTTCAAACACAACGTTGGGTTGCATTAGTTGGTATTCCTTTATCTACGGCGGTAGGGACACAAACATTAATTGATGCCCAAACAAACACCCGTTATCCGTTTCAAATTGTTGATAAAAAGTATGCGGAACAACGTTTAACTTTAAAAAATAAACGTCAAGTTGACCCAGAACCCGACGATTTACGGCGGATTGAGCAAGAAAACAAATTAGTACAAATTGCCTTAAATCCTGCATGGCGTGCGGTTTCGCTGTTACCTTTACCCTTAATAAAACCAGTTGCGGGACGCTTTAGCAGTCCTTTTGGCTTACGGCGTTTTTTCAACAATCAACCGCGTAAACCTCACAGCGGGCTAGATATTTCTGCGGGACAAGGGGCGATTATTCAAAGCCCTGCGGATGGAATTGTCGTATTAACAGGCGATTTCTTTTTTAATGGCAATAGCGTTTTTATCGACCATGGTTACGGTATTGTGACCATGTATTGCCATCTCAGTGAAATTGATGTTCAGGAAAATCAAGCCGTTTCCGTGGGACAACCTATTGGCAAAGTGGGCATGACAGGACGGGCAACGGGGCCGCATTTACACTGGGGTGTAAGTTTTAACGGTACGATGATAGACCCGATGTTAGTGATAAATGAAACTGAATAAATTATCCACGAAAGGCACGAAAAACACGAAAAAAATCTGTTTCGTGCCTTTCGTGTTTTTCGTGGATTAGGGTGTTTTAATGAGTGTTATGCAACTCAATTGTGCTTCTTTCGAGAGTTATACGCCGTCAGTGATTGAGTTATTTGCGGGAGCTGGCGGGCTTGCGCTTGGGCTTGCGTTAGCAGGCTTTGATACAAAAGCCGTATTAGAAAATAATAAATGGGCCTGCGCAACATTGAGAAAAAACCGACCTGATTGGTATATCATCGAGGATGATATTCTCAGCATTGCAGATGTGGGTATTTCAAAAAGCATTAAATTAGATAAGCCACTTGATTTATTATCAGGGGGGTATCCGTGTCAAGCCTTTAGCTATGCGGGTAAAAAATTAGGCTTAGAAGATACTCGAGGCACATTATTTTATAGTTTTGCCGAAATTTTAAAAGAATTACAACCTAACATGTTTTTAGCAGAAAATGTAAAGGGTTTAGTCAGCCATGATAAAGGCAGAACTTTAGAAACCATGCTGAATGTATTTAAAGAAGTCGGTTATCAAGTTTATTATAAAATTTTAAATGCAATTGATTATGAAGTTGCACAAAAACGTGAACGTATTGTCATTATTGGTGTAAGAAATGACGTAAGAGCTAAAATTGGTTTTGACTATACCTTTCCTAAGCCTTTATGTAAAAAATTAACATTGCGTGATGTTTTGCAAAATGTGCCTGATTCACTTGGTGCGAGTTATAACGAGAAGAAAAAAGCGATTTTTGCATTAATTCCACAAGGCGGATGTTGGCGGGATTTACCCGACGAAATCGCGCGAGAATATTTAGCAGGGAGTTATCATTTAGGAGGCGGGAAAACAGGGATTGCTCGGCGTATGTCATGGGATGAAGCAGGTTTAACCGTGTTATGTTCGCCTGCTCAAAAGCAAACAGACCGTTGTCACCCCGATGAGTTAAGACCCTTCACCGTGCGAGAAAATGCAAGAATTCAATCTTTTCCTGATAATTGGGAATTTGTCGGTTCAGTCGCAGAACAATATAAACAAATCGGGAATGCTGTCCCCGTCAATTTAGCCAAACATATCGGCTTATCTATTAAACAGTATTTAATGGGAATGCAGACTGTCAGGTATGAACACTTACAACTTAAACTTCATTTCTAACGAAAACCTATTTAATCATGTACAAGAAACCATTTTAAAATATCGGTTTAAGATGGATTTAAAATCCTTCAATCAAAACTTAGTTGATCCTATTAAGCTCACTTTTGATCACATCATTTACCAGAAAAATCCACAACTGTTGATTAATGATGAAATCATGAGACAAATTGATAAATCAAATACTAATCATATAGGCTATTTCCATCAAAATATTTTCAATTATTTAGGAAATGGCTGGTATGTTCCTGCTAAAGGATTTGATATCGTTAACGACGAATTAAAAATTTTCGTTGAAATGAAGAATAAACATAACACAATGAATTCTTCTTCATCACAAAAGACTTATATGAGAATGCAACATGCAATTAATCAAGACCCATGTGCACAATGTTTTCTTGTTGAAGTGATTGCAAAAAATAGCCAAAATATCCCTTGGATAATCTCTTTAGAAGGAGAGCAATTATCCGACGAACGTATTCGGCGCGTTTCAATTGACCATTTTTATCATATTGTAACAGGCGAAAAAGAAGCTTTTAAACAACTCTGTGAAATATTACCGGTAGTTATTAAAGATGTTGTGAACAGTATTAAACAAGAAATGATGCAAAATACAGTTTTTCAAGAATTAGCCTTGATTTCTCCCAATATTTTACAAAGTTTATATTTATTTTCTTTTGCCGAATATGAAGGCTTTGAGCATTTCAGATACACGGACGACGCTCTGTAGAAGACTATCAAAGTTTGGAGCAGGTCTATCAAGATAAATACGAGGTAAAAGCCATGTTAGACAATGCGATTCAACAGATACGGCAACAAGAAAGGGCTACAGGATTTGAAGAAGGGATTTTTAAAGGTAGAGCCGAAGGAAAAACAGAAGCCCTAATTACCTTATTAGAAGCTCGCTTTATGCCTTTAACACTAGAAGAAAAAGAACGCCTGTTTCAATTAACGGATGAAAAGATAACTGCTTTATTAATCCAATTCTATAAAATCGATAGTATGCGTGAATTTTGGCAGGGTATTGAAACACATTAGGTGCAACCCCTTTATGATTAAGGCTATATTTGTTGAATACGAATGATAGTTCTTTATCTGAACCAATATATTTAATTTATCCACGAAAGGCACGAAACACACGAAAAAAATCTGTTTCGTGCCTTTCGTGTTTTTCGTGGTTAAAGATTAAGGAGATACCATGTTATCGCTAAAAGATGCGCGTTTGTTTCGTCAACAAGCTTATATTAATGGTCAATGGTTAGATGCCGATAGTGGTAAAACAATAACAGTTACTAATCCCGCAACAGGTGCAGTATTAGGCACTGTGCCTGAAATGGGTGAAGCAGAAACACAACACGCAATTGTTGCTGCCCAGCAAGCATGGACAGCATGGCGAGATAAAACTGCGAAAGAACGTGGGCAAATTATGCGGGCTTGGTATCAGCTTATTATGGCGAATCAGGATGACCTCGCCGTTTTAATGACGGCTGAACAGGGTAAACCCTTGAGCGAATCTAAAGGTGAAATCAGTTATGGCGCGTCTTTTATCGAATGGTTTGCCGAAGAAGCTAAACGTGTTTATGGCGATGTGATACCCGCTAGTAAACAAGGGCAACGGATTATTGTGTTAAAACAGCCGATTGGCATTGTCGCAGCAATTACACCGTGGAATTTTCCCAATGCCATGATTACCCGTAAATGTGCGCCCGCTTTAGCCGTTGGTTGCCCTGTGGTGATTAAGCCCGCCAGTCAAACGCCTTTTTCCGCCCTTGCGCTTGCTGAATTGGCTGACCGCGCGGGTTTTCCTGCGGGAATTATCAATGTCTTAACAGGGAATTCTCGAGCGATTGGCGGGGAAATGACGGCAAACCCCTTAGTACGTAAGTTATCATTTACAGGCTCAACCGAAACAGGCAAGTTATTGATGCAACAATGCGCGGGAACGGTGAAAAAAGTTTCTTTGGAATTAGGCGGAAATGCGCCGTTTATCGTCTTTGATGATGCTGACCTTGATAAAGCGGTGAGTGGGGCAATTGCGTCTAAATATCGGAATGCAGGGCAAACTTGTGTTTGTGCGAATCGCTTGTTAATCCAATCAGGTATTTATGAGCAGTTTGCGGAAAAGTTAGCGGTTGCCGTGCAACAATTAACCGTCGGTGATGGTTTGAAAGGGGAAACTCAGCAAGGCCCTTTAATCGATATGCACGCCGTGGAAAAGGTCGAGGCACATATTGCGGATGCCGTGAGTAAAGGGGCGCGGGTGGTTTGTGGCGGTAAACGTCATGCGTTGGGCAATACGTTTTTTGAGCCGACCATTTTAGCGAATGTTACGCCTGCGATGCGGGTCGCCCGTGAGGAAACTTTTGGCCCTGTCGCGCCTTTATTCCGTTTTGAAACTGAAGCAGAAGCGATTCAGATGGCAAATGATACAGAGTTCGGGCTTGCTGCTTATTTTTATAGTCGAGATTTAGGGCGAGTTTGGCGAGTGGCGGAAGCTTTGGAATATGGCATGGTGGGGATTAATGAAGGGATTATTTCTACCGAAGTCGCACCATTTGGCGGGGTGAAAGAGTCGGGCATTGGACGCGAAGGGTCGAAATATGGGGTTGATGATTTCTTAGAAATTAAGTATTTGTGTATGGGTGGAATTTGATTTAATCTGAACTTAATGAGAATAAACGATTTTAGGGCTGGCAGTCTTTGAAGAACTGCCAGTCTTTTTTTTGAGCGATTTACCCACCCGCGACAGGCGGAAACATTACAACAATATCGCCTTGATTTAATCGTGCGCTTGCCCGTTTATCGGGAGCGACATAAACCCCATTAATCAGGACTAAGTGGGCAGATTGTTCAGGAATATGATGTGTTGTAATTAAATCTTGTAACGATGTCCCTTCGGCTATATCCAGCTCCGTTTGATTGCGTTTCGCCCCTGTGGGTAAATATTGCGCAAGACTGGCGTATAATTTTAGGGTAATTAACATGTTACACCTCTAATAATGCGGCTCTACGGGTGTCTTCGGGTCGCCAGCCTGATGATTCAGGAATTTGGGTTCTGGCTAAATAGGCTTCCATTAAGCGGAACGGGTCGGCTTTTAAGCGTTCTTTCCAACTGCCTAATGGCACACGTCCATGAATTAAGCCACGGAGTACGCCAATGTGTTGCGTTACGCCTAAGCTGGTTGCACCAACTAAGAAGTCTTCTTTAAATTCTAGCTTGATATAGCGGTAGCGTTCAGGGTCGTAGAGTTCTACATTGTCGCCACCATCAACGCCCATCCATAAACCAAATGAGGCAGAGATTAAGCCTAAAGTGTCTAAGACGTTCATGTTAAAACTACCGCGATAAAAATGTCGATGTCCTGTCATGTTCAGGGCGGCAATGCGTCCATGTTCGGCGGCAGTGGGTTGAATGGCATGAACTTCAAAGTTCCATGTTGAAAAATCGCGCCCTTCGGCAACATCGCCCGCTGCAAAAATGCTGGGGATGTTGGTTTGTAGGTAGTGGTCAACCAGAATACCGTTGCCTTTATGGGTTTGAATGCCACTGCCTTGTAAAAATTGGGTATTTGGACGTACACCCGCCGCAGAGATAACTAAGTCCGCTTCTAATACGCGCCCATCGCTTAAAGAAACAGCAAGCGGGTGTGGGCGTTTGTCGTCGCGTTCAATGGAGACAACTCGAGTAGAGGTACAAACTTGTACGCCTTTGGATTGACACCACGTTTTAATTAAGTTGCCCGCTTTGGGGGGCATCATCCGAGGTACCATGCGGTCGCCCATTTCAACGACGGTTAAGTCAACGCCACGCATAGCAAGGGCTTCTAAGACGATACAGCCGACAAATCCCGCACCCAGTAGGACGACTTTAGCACCATGTTGGGCAATTTTGATGATGTTACGCGCATCATTGAGCGTCCAACAGTTGTGCACACCTTTAGAATTGATACCTGCAACGGGTGGAAGCACGGGGCTTGAGCCTGTCGCAATCAGTAAGGTATCAAAATGATGGGTTGTGGCATTGTCTAAGACGACAAAATTGTCATGCGTGTTAATGCGTTTAACCCGTTGTTGCATGAGGTTGATACGACGTTCTGCAAAGTGTTGGGGATTTTTTCGTAGATAAGTCCCTTCTTCCCCCACTTTTTTAATCAATAAGTAAGGAATCGCCATGCGTGAATAAGGTGGCTCTGTTTCTTCACCGATGATTGTAATTTTGCTGTCTGGGTCTTCTTTACGGAGGGTTTCGGCAGCAATAACGCCCGCAGGGCCTGCGCCGATAATGACATGATGCACCACGATAATATCCTTGTTAGAAGATGAGCCTGTTTAAGTGTGTCGCTGATGATTGCGCAATCTTAGTGCGTTGGCTCATTTCGTTAAAACAGTACGATGTAAATCGTAAACGCGAAGCCAACAACCGCGTACCATCCCATTAATTTGGGAAGTTCTTTCCCAAGGTAAAAAAGGTCGAATCCTTTTGTTGCCCACCAGCCGAAGGGGAGTAACAGTAATATTATAAAAATTAAAGTTATCATGAGTTTAACTCCCGATTTGTTATGAGTGGGTGAGTGTAATGATGGGTGGTGTTACAGGCTAAAACGTTACTATTATTCTATTTTTGTCGGTATTTTACCCAACTGCATATCGTCAAAGCCATTAAGTTAAGTGAGCATGATTATTGTAGGGTGGAATAGCGTAGCGTATTCCACCGTGAAGTTCTGTAAAAACTGAGCAAAAACAGATTATAAATCACATGGCGGAATACGGCTTACGCCTATTCCACCCTACAAACCACAAACACGCTTATCTTAATGGCTTTGCTGCATATCGTTGGAAAAAGCGACGACAGGCAGTCGAGCGAGTATCAGCGATTACAGTCCTAAACGTTGTTTAGTTTCTGTTGTGGGTATGCCATCAGCAGACCAGCCACGCAGTTGATAATATTCTGGTAGCATTTTAGCGAGATCATTCACACGACCTTTAGCTGGACCTGTTTTTGCAGGTTCGGTCAATAAGCGTTTGGGCAAGGTGTCATCTTTTGCAGTAATGCCCGCTTTTAGATTGAACTCGCGTTCTAAGTTCCAAATCCGCTCGCCCATTAACAGCAGTTTTTCCATGCTCCAGTCACCTTCGCAGGCAGCATCGATTTGAGGTTGGATGTCGTTCAGTGACCATGCAAAGGTAGTAAAGACGCATAAACCTGAAGAGTCGACAACGGCAGTCGCATCTTGAAAGGCTTTCACTAATTCAGGTTTGCCCGCTGTCTCTAAGGGGTCTGTTTTGACGGGAATGCCTAAGACTTCGGAGGCAACGGTATAGCTCCGTAAATGGCAAGCACCACGGTTGCTGGTCGCGTAGGTTAAGCCCATGCCTTGAATACCGCGTGCGTCATAAGCAGGGAATTCTTGCCCTTTCACGGTCATGGATAAATCAGGATGTCCGTATTTTTCGCATAAGCGTTTAGAGCCTAAACCGATTTCTTTACCAAAACCTTCACCGCGTGCGGTGAGTTCGGCTAAGGTGGTGAGGGCTTGCGCAGAACCGAATTTAATTTCTAAACCGCCTGTGTGTTCTTTGGTCAACGCGCCAATGTCGTACAGTTCCATCGCTGCGGCGACAGTTGCCCCAAAGGAAATGGGGTCTATACCATCTTCATTGCATAAAAAGTTGGCATAAGTCAGTGCGTCTAAATCGTCCACACCCGTATCAGAGCCTAATGCCCAAGCGGCTTCGTATTCTAAACCGCCTGACGCGCCCCAATATTCAGGCTTGGTTTGAATGGTGTAGTGTTCTTTATCAATGGTGGAAATCCGACCGCAGGCAATGGTGCAACCAAAACAGGCGGCATTAGTCACGAGGTTAGGCTTGCTATCGCTTTTACGCGGTTCATACATGGCTTCGGCAGAAATTTTGCCCGCGCCTTCAAATTGAATTTCGCGCCAGTTGCGCGTTGGCATTGCGCCCATTTCGTTGATGACGTTCATCAAGACTTGTGTGCCGTATTTGGGTAAGCCTGCCCCTGTCACGGCGTTGTCGCGTAAAACTTTTTTAGCGGCATTGGTGGCGGCAATAAAGCCTTTGGGGTCTTTTAAATTACCCACGCCTTTTGTGCCACGAATGGCAACGGCTTTTAAATTTTTGGAAGCCATGACTGTACCCACGCCAGAGCGTCCCGCTGCACGGTGTTTGTCGTTGACGATACCCGCAAATAAACAGCCATTTTCTGCGGAACGTCCAACGGTTGCGACACGAATCATGGGGTCTTGGTGTTTGTGGTGAATCCAGTCATCAGTTGCCCAAACGGATTTGCCCCAGATTTCGCTGGCATCTAATAATTGGGCTTTGTCATTTTCCAGATATAAATAAACAGGTTTAGGGGCTTTACCTTCAAAAATCACCATGTCCCACCCTGCGTTTTTCATTTCCGCACCAATGAATCCGCCAGAGTTAGAACAGGCAACTGTACCCGTTAAAGGACTTTTTGTGACGACGGAATAACGTCCGCCCGTAGCTGCCATCGTGCCCGTTAAAGGGCCTGTGGTCATAATTAACTTATTACCTGCGGATAAGGCATCAACTGTTGGGTCAATTTCTTCGACTAAATACTTGGTTGCTAAACCACGTTGTCCTAAATATTCTTGTGCCCAAACCATGTTTAATGGTTCAACGCTACAAGTTGAATGGGTTAAATTCACCCGCAAAACTTTTTTTGTCCACGCCATAATAAATAACCTCCACTGGTGAATTGATTAAGCAACTTGTACGGATTTTGCTGCCCATGCACGCATTTTTTCTAACCCTGTCCAATTTGAATCGACGTAAGTAATGGCTTGGGTTGGACAGGCATTCGCGCAAGCAGGGTCGCCACCGCATAAATCGCATTTAATGACTTTACCAGTCTCTTGGTTATAGTTGACTGTGCCAAATGGACAGGCAATGGTGCAGACTTTACAGCCCACACAGAGAGAATTAGCAACTTCTTTTGCCCCTGTTAATTTATTTAGACCAATGGCTTCAACAGGACAGGCATGTAAACACCATGCTTCAGCGCATTGTGTACAGGTATAAGGAACAAATTTGCCTTCGTGTTCAAAGTTAAAAACTTTAATCCGTGATTTGGAGGGATTAAAAACGCCTTCGTGTTCATATGAACAAGCCATTTCGCATTGTAAACAGCCCGTGCATTTTTGCGCGTCGATATAAAGGGACTTTTGCATAAAAGTGCCTCCTTGTTAGGGGTGAAAGATGTCCACTGTCTTTTTTGTAGTTGTCTATCGCTAAATCGAGTTAGCAATAGTATCGGGAATTATATTGTTTTTTCCCTAGAATTAGTTAAGTTAGTATTTATCTAACTGAAGCCGAGTACAGCAAGAATTAGACCGATTAACTTAGGATAGCAAGAAACAGGTAAATAGTTATTTAATAATAAAAAAATAGTTGATGTTGTGCAGGTGCAATAAAAATTTCCGATAAAAAAACTGTTTCATATTTGCGACAATCTTTGCGACAGAATGCGTCAAGTTAGTAAATAACTTGAGTATGACGAAACAGATTGAGAGAGAGAAAAGCATTAGGTGCGTTTAAGTTATTTTTGTCAAAATTGCCGCAAGTAGAATTAAAAAGACGATATAAGCAAGTAATGACCAGAATATTAAGGTTTTTGTTTCGATTAATTCTTTATTTTCTGAAATATTGCGTTGTTTGACTTGTGCAACCAGCAATGCAAAATTTTTAAAATATTGTGATGAGAAAGAAAGTGTTGATGTTTTTTGTGTGCGGGGATTTTTAAAAGAAAGGATTAGAATTTGATAGGGTTTTGTTTGATATTGTCGCATACCTGTGACACTCATCACATAAAATGCAGTTAAATTTGAGAGTAGATAAGTTTGTTTCCAAACATAAAAATGGTAAACGGTGAGTGTCTCTTGTTCCCAAACCCATGTTTTAAAATCGCTGAGGGGAAATAGTCCTAACATTGCAATACATATCAGTAATACGCTATTAATCAAGTTGGTAGCAAAGGTTAATGCATCAGTTTGTGTGTGAAGTAAGGCGTGAATGCTGGATGTAAGCCATATTAAACTGGTGATGAAGAGCGGAAGGGTGAAAAATAGGAGTAAACACAGGAGTTTTAAAAATTTTTTGCGATGAAGTTTAAGGATAGATTTCATGATAGCGGATAATCGTGGTTTAGAACCCAATTATCCGCTATTTTTTTGCAGGGTTAAGACTAGAAAACTACTTCGGTATGCCTGTCATGGCAAAGCTACCGCCAAATACATAATCAAAATGTACAAAGTAGGGCACGATAGCAACATCAGATTCAATCCGTATCCCAAAAGCAGTGCCAATTTGGTCGGCGGGACGACGGAATAAGCGATTATCATCGTGAGGAGCTAAACCGCCTTTTGCTTTGGGGGGAATGCTTAAGTTAATAATGGTCGGCTCTATCGGTAAATCGTAGTAGAACAAGAGTTTAACGTTAGCCGTTTGGTTGTTGGGATTGGCGAGCAATAAATATTCACGCACCCTGTTTGGGGTGTTATTAATAAAGCCTTCAGACAGTTCCCAAACCTTGTTAGGTTGTACGAAAGGCACGCCGTTTAAGCTGATTTCGTCAAAATCAGAGAAATTTGCGACGATGTTAGCGGGTGCGCCGTTAGCGGTATGAGCTTGATATCCAAGTGCATAATCTTGTTGCTTGCTAACATGGTCATTTAATAACACGCTACCTTTTTGTCCTGCGGGAATTGTGGTTGAAAATTGTTTGTTAATACTGCCCATCATATTCCAGTCGATAGTCACTGCTTCTGTGTTTGGGTTGAAAATATCGACGATTTCAAAAGCATTTCCTGCAAGCCAGCCCTCAGCAACATAGCCTGTCGCGCTTCCGTTATTAGGTTGTAATAAGGTTAATGTGCCTTCGTGTAAGCTGTCGTCGTAATGGCTGAGAGCGACAACGAGTTGATTACCACTGGTGACGGTGATGCTAAACGGGGCATTTTTAAACGCGCTTGCAACAGGGGAACTATTAAGGATGTCTTGTAAAAAGACGGAGATACGACCACCTGCAAAATAAGAGAGTTGTGCGACAGGCACATTGTAGTTAAAGGTATTACCTGTTAAACCATGAGTTAAGGTGACGGTAATATTAGTAACATTCGCGTCATCTGCTTTTTCGATGCAGAGGTAATCCCGTTCATAATTGACATTCATGCCTAATGCACTATGCCAGCGGTTGCTTGTGGTTGCGGTAAATTCGCTACCTAAAGCAATGCCATTGTCATAATGGGTGAGTGAGGCGGTAATGGGTTGATACATAATTAAGCGCATTGCAAATGGGTCTGCATAACGTAATTCTTCGGTGAGAAACTCATTAATATAGAATTTTTTATAAGCAAATAAATCTATTGTACTTCGTTGTTTTGGCGGAAATTCAACGGGGATTTGGCTTTGCATACCACTGTTTTCATAAATCAATTGTAGATAGCCATAGGCAGGAACATCATTGGTATTTAAAACCGTAATGAATTCAGTAACGCCATTACCTAAAAAACCTTCGGGCATGTATAAAACATGTCGGGGTTTTGTGCTTGCAAAAGAAATGGGGATGAGTTTATCTTTCTTAGTTGTTTGTTGAGCCCCCAGAAAATAGACATGTCCTTGATTATCAAGAAATGCGACACTGGTATCGATAACACTAAAACGACTACTGGGTCTGATACTGTGACTACCAATCCCCATAGTAATGATATAAGGAACGTTATTTACAAGATTAACAGGGGTATAGCTCGGTTCATTTCCCCAACCTGCTATCCCCCACGTTTTGATAATAGAGGCCCCTTTTGCATTAATTCTCACCATTGAATAAGTACCACCAGCAGCGATATGTTCAATGGTTTCTACCCCATTTAAGGCAATGTTGATAGTTTGCGGACTTAAATGCGTTTGATCGTTACCGTTGTAATCCAGTCCCCAACTCCATAAACGATTGTCTTGCGTCAGTGCTAAACTGTGTTTTGCCCCTGCGGCAATTTGTACAACATTGGTTAATGGCAGTTGTACAGGGCTTAAACGGTTGACGGTATCCCCTAAGCCTAATTGCCCTTGTCCGTTGCCTCCCCATGCCCATACTTTCCCTTGTGTATCTAGGGCTAAAGAGTGAGCATAAATGGTGTTAGCATACGTATATGTTGAGAGATTTAAACCAAACTCAGAACCACCACCCGCAGCAATTGCAATAATATTTGCAGGAATAGCCACTTGCGTTAGAGTATCGTGATAGTTTTCATCTTGCATCCCATTGCCCAATTGACCCAACGTGTTACTGCCCCAACTCCACACCGTTCCATCATTTTTTAAAATCAATTGATGTGTTTCAGCAATAATGACGCTTTTAACGTTGGTAATGGGTAATTGAATAGGGTCTATAATCGTTTCAGGATAGCCATGTTGTGAGGCATTTGGAAAATATCGGGAATCACCCCATGCCCACAGCGTTCCATCAGCTTTAATCGCAAAATGGTGATACGCGCCCGTTGCGATACTCACGACATTCGCAGTCATACGCGGATTATTCATAGAAATATCTCCCCCCCATGCCCAAACACTGCCATCTGCCCGTAAATAAAGCACATGGTCGGCTGAGGTCGCTACTTGAGGTTCAACGGCGTAAAGCGGGGGGGAAAGTAAGAAAAGACTTAAGAGAAGTGTTTTAAAAAATTGCATAAAAGTAACCTTTATGAATGATGTTTTACGCAATTTTATGAGTTCACTTACAATTTTTTAATCGGGTTATAACCTTATGAGCGATGGTTCAAAGAAGATAGGCTTGATTAGAGACACTCACGAATTCCGATTATTCATAATGTTTATCCAGTATTTTCACCGTATCCATACTAGGAATTGCATCAAAAATAATATTCTTAGTCCCTGTATAAACAAGAAAATGTTTCCCTTTTGCCCGCGCTATCATGGTCACGCCAATTTGTTCGGCTAATTCAATGCCCATTTGTGTGACCCCTGAACGCGATAACAAAATAGCAATGCCCATATTCGCGGCTTTCATCACAATTTCAGAAGTTAAACGCCCTGTGGTGTAAAAAACTTTGTTTTCTCCCGTCCATTGGTTTAACCACATTTGCCCCGCAATCGTATCCGCTGCATTATGCCGTCCCACATCTTCTACAAAGTATAAAATCTCTGTGCCTTCACACAAGGCGCAACCATGCACCGCACCTGCTTGGCGGTAGATTTCATTATATTGATTCAACGCATTGAGCAAGGCGTAAATATAAGATTGTTTAATTTGTACCTCAGGCAAACGCACATGATAAATTTTATCAACACTGCAACTAAAGACCGTGCCTTGCCCACAACCTGTCGTTATTGTGCGCTTACTTATTTTTCTATCCCATTCAGTAATTCCCTTGAAGGTGACAACATCGACACGCTCCCTATCCCAATTGACGCAAACCGATTTTATTTCCGTTAAATATTCTATAAACCGTTGATTGCGTAAGTAACCAATGGTTAAGGCTTCAGGATAAATCCCCAAAGTCATCAAAGTGACAACTTCCTTATTATCAATAAATAATGTCAACGGGGATTCTCCCGCAATGTGTACCTCATTGGTTAACCCATATTCATCTAAGGCAAGCACGGAAAACGTGGGCTTTAATCCTGCTTGACTCATCATGGGTTGATAGAAATTATCTTGCGTCATTGGCTCTCCCTAAAAATAACGCTATTTCATTGTATTAGCAGGAAAGGCTACCCGCCTGTCATATTCATGTAGCGTAAAATAATTGGCTGACGAGTTAAATCGAAATCATGTCCTTTGGGTTTGATTTCCATAGATTTCACAATGGCTTGTTTTAAAACTTCCATATTATTGGGATTCGCACGCACCACTCGACGTAAATCAATAGAATGTTCTTGCCCTAAACAGAGTAATAAACGCCCTTCTGTCGTGAGGCGCACGCGATTACAGGATTCACAAAAATTATGGCTGTGCGGAGAGATAAAACCAACACGAGTATCCGTATTCGGAATTCGATAATACTTTGCAGGGCCGCCTGTGGTTTCAGTCGTTGGAATGAAAGGAAAAACTTGCTCGATATCTTGGCGAATTTGGTCGCTGGAATAGTAGGCTTCAGCGCGATTATGTTCCCCAATCACCCCTAATGGCATTTCTTCAATAAAACTGATGTCTATGCCTTTATCAATGGCAAAATTAACAAGGTCGATAATTTCGTCTTCATTACGATTTTTTAAAATCACGGTATTCAACTTAATCCGCTCAAAGCCAACTTGTAAAGCGGCATCAATGCCTTTTAAGACCGTTGATAATTGTCCGACTCGTGTAATTTGTGTAAATCGGTTCGCCCGTAAACTATCTAAACTGATGTTAATTCGCTTAACACCCGAATCGCGCAATGGTTGCGCTAATTTTTGCAATTGAGAGCCATTTGTAGTTAAAACCAACTCTTTTAAGCCATCTAACTGACCCAATTTATCAAACAATTGCATAATATTATTTCGCACCAACGGTTCTCCCCCCGTGATACGAATTTTAGAAACGCCCAACTCGACAAAAGCCTGTCCAATCAGCGCAATTTCTTCCAAGGTCAATAACTGCGCCCGTGGTAAAAAATTCATTTTTTCATCCATGCAATAGACACAGCGAAAATCACAGCGGTCAGTTACAGATATACGTAAATAAGTTACTTTACGGTTAAATTTATCAATGAGTTGTGTTGTCGACATTATAAAAACAGCTCCCACAAATGATGAAGTATCCACTTTGGTGTTTATTCTTGAGTATTTTAGTAAACTAAATTGTAGCGGTTTTCCCCGCACAAAAACGGCAAGAAACATACCGCACAATATCAGCAAAGCAGGATATTGTTATAAATCACACCATTTTCAAACAATAAAGAGAAATACTAGGGAGCAGGTCAATTATGGGCAACAAAAGTGATGCAACACTTTGAATCAAATATGTCACAATGCGGAAGATAATTGGCGGAGAAGGCGGGATTCGAACCCGCGTGGAGCGTTATGCCCCCAACCGATTTCGAGTCGGTGCCGTTATAGCCACTTCGGTACTTCTCCAAAGGCGGGCAACTGAATGGATTATTTTAATCGTTTATAGTGTGTACAACAAGCAAGCAGATAAGAAAGCGAAGAACCGCAACTAAATTTTTATCCTTCGCTACACTTAACAAACACAGATTGAAGCTAAATAACCCTTGCCAGATGTCAATAAACCCATCACATTGATTACCGCTATTTTTGAAACGATAATTTCCTAAATTTAAAGAGAAAAAACATGCGTATCTATCTTATAGTTAGCTTGATATTGCTCTCGACACTAGGACAAGCAATAGAACTTGACCCCTCTTGTCAACGACGGTTCGACGCAAGTCTTGCTGCTAAAGAACGAGGAGAATGGGAACAAGCATTAAAACACCTCTCCGCGTTACTCAATAACGAGTGTTCTACGAATCAAGCCGCCCGTTCTATTTTTCTCTCGCATCAGGGAGAAATCCATTCTAAATTAGAACAATATGAGCAAGCAACAGATGACTTTCAACAAATGTTTGAAGCGGCAAAGGCAAGCCAACAATTAGAACAACAAATCTTTGCATTAGATTGGCTCGCTTACATCATCAACCTACAAAGCCCCCAAGATACTGAAAAAGTCGCAAGTGCTTATAAAGCCTTATTAGCAGCTCAAGAAAATTTATATGGCAAAGAACACGCAGATATTGCAACGACTTTAAACACGCTAGCGGAAACTTACCGCTTAGTAGGACGTTACACAGAAGCAGAGCCTTTACATCGCCGTGCATTGGCAATACGACAAAAATTGCTTGGTGATGATGTTCTCGAAACTACAACCAGTATGAACAATTTAGCCTTGTTATATTACGAAACCAGCGAATATAACAAAGCCCGTCCACTGTATGAAAAAGCCCTCAAAATTCGGCGCAGAATATGGGGGGATGAACACAATTATGTCGCGCTCAGTGCTGACAATTTAGCCCTGCTGTACTGGAGCATGGGCGAATTTAAACAAGCAATTCCGCTATATGAATTAGTGCTTTCTATCCGCGAAAAAAATATTGGAAAAGATTCACCCGATGTTGCGGTAACACTGAATAATTTAGCTGAAGTTTATCGCCAAACAGGCAAATATCCCCAAGCCCGCCCGCTGTATGAACGTGCTTTAAAAATTCGAGAAGCTGTCTATGGTGAACAAGCCAGCGTCACATTAGAAAGTCTGAATAATCTCGCTGAGTTATACCGTCAAACAGGAGTTTATCAACAAGCAGAAGAATTACATAAAAAATCGCTTGCTTTGCGTGAAGCAGTTTATGGACGAGGAAGCCTAGAAACCACAGTAGCACTCAATAACTTAGGGTTGTTGTACTACAACATGGGACGTTTTAGCGATTCTAAACCCTTATACGAGGAGTCTTTAGCAACCCGTGAAAAATTGCTTCCACCAGACCATTTATATATTTCCCTCAGTCTGAATAATTTAGCCCTGCTTTATTACGACATGGGCGATTATCCCAACTCAAAAGCCCTTTATGAACGCTCGCTGGCGATTCGTGAGGCACAGTTAAGCCCAGAACATCCCGATATTGCCCTGAGTTTAAACAATCTCGCCCTGCTCTATTACAGCATGGGAAATTATGATGAAGCGAAAAAACGCTATGAACGTGCGTTAGAAATTCGTGAAAAAGTCTATGGCAGAATGCATCCCGAAGTTGCGCAAAGTTTGAACAATCTTGCCCTGCTCTACTACAGTACAGGCGACTACGCACAATCGAAAAAATTCTATGAAGAATCATTAAATATCGTCGAAGCCGTTTATGGCAAAGCACATCCTGATGTTGCACTGGCTTATAACAATCTTGCCTTGCTTTATTACAACATTGGCAACTATGCCGAAGCAAAGCCCATGTATGAAAAAGCCTTAAGTATTTGGACAAAAACGCTCGGCGAAAATAACACCGATGTTGCCTTATGCCTAAATAACTTAGCCTTAATTTACTACAGCACAGGCGACTACGAACAAGCTGAAAAACACTATAAACGCTCCTTAAATATTTGGGAAAAAGTCTTAGGCAAAGACCATCCGCGTGTTGCTTTAAGTTTAAATAATATCGGTTGGCTCTATTACAGCCTTGGCGATTACGCAAAAGCCAAGCCTTATTATGAACGCGCTTTAACCATTCGGGAAAAAGCCTTAGGCAAAGAACATCCTGATATTGCGCAAAGTTTAAACGGTTTAGGCGAGCTTAATCAGCAACTAGGTAACTTTGTTGAAGCGAAAATCTTATTCGAGCGCGCGCTACCATTAGCCAGCATAGAACCCGAACTTTTATGGAAAATTCAAAATCATTACAGTCGTTTACTGGCAAAACAATCGCAAACCAATGATGCAATTTTCTGGGGTAAAAAAGCCATCGGCACAATTCAAGCCCTACGCTCTAATGTCAAACAACTCGATAAATCCCTGCAAACCAGCTTTATTGAAGATAAAAAAGTAGTTTATCAAAATGTTGCCGACTTACTCATCGGGCAAGGGCGCACGGTAGAAGCACAAGAAATTTTAGGCTTGCTCAAAGAAGATGAATATGCCGATTTTAGCAATACCCAACGCACGGGTAGCACAAACCCTTACAACGCTATCGAACAAGAATGGGCAGAACGCTATGACACGATTAATAATCAATTAATTGGTCTAGCCAAAGAACGGGAACAATTGAAACAGAAAAAACGCCAAACAGGTTTAACCCCCGAAGAGTCCGCCCGTTATGATGAATTAGTCGAAGACACCAAAGCCGCAGAAGCCGCTTTTCAAAACTACCTCAGTGAATTGAAAAAACAATTTAAAGATACAGATACACAACGCTCTATTGACATCAGCGAGCGTAATTTAAATAAACTCAAGCCATTACAAAATACGTTACGTAACTTAGGACATGGCGCAGTTTTAATTCACTACCTCATTACGCCTGATAAATTGCACATCATCCTCACAACGCCCGACGTGCAACTGGTACGACAAACTTCTATCAGTGAAATAGTGCTCCGCGATAAATTGGAAAATTTCCGTACCAGCTTACAAACAGTGACCCGCTCGCCAATTCCTCAAGCGCAAGAACTCTACAACCTAATTCTGAAGCCGATTGAATCCGATTTAAGACAAGCAGATGCAAAAACGCTGATGGTCTCTTTAGATGGTGTACTGCGTTATATTCCTTTAGCAGCACTACATGACGGTCAACACTACGTTGCCGAACAATACGCGGTTGTACTTTACACGGAAGCGGCAAAAAGCAATTTAGAAAGCAAACCTTCAGAAGATAGCTATTTTGCAGGATTAGGCGTAAGCCAAGCCCTAGAAGGTTTTAACGCCCTGCCTGCGGTGGAAGATGAACTGAGTAGTATTAAATCCGTTTTAAAAGGCAATATTTATCTTAACAAAGACTTTAATACAAAAACACTCAATGAAGTCTTAGACTTAGGTACACCCATTTTACATATTGCCAGCCATTTCGTATTTGAACCTGTAGGCGGTGATAGTAACTCGTATTTGCTACTGGGCAATGGTGAAAAATTAACCCTTGCACAAATTCGTATAGGCTACGATTTCAGTCCCTTAGATTTATTAACCCTATCCGCGTGTAATACCGCAATGGGCAATAAAAAAGCCGATGGGAAAGAAATTGAAGGCTTTGGCACATTGGCACAATTACGCGGTGCAAAAAGCGTGATTGCAACCTTATGGCAAGTGGATGATGAAAGTACGGGGCAATTAATGAGTAAACTTTACCATTTACGCGCTACTGACCGTCTAAACAAAGCAGAATCCTTACAACAAGCACAGTTAGTCCTTTTAAAAGACCCACGTTATCAACATCCTTTTTACTGGTCGCCGTTTATTTTAATGGGTAACTGGTTGTAAATTTTTTAAGTTTAAATGCTTAAATGATATCTGCCAGTCCTTTTCGTGCGTTCCGACAGACCTGCTAGGTTTTCAAAACCTAGCAGGTCTTTTACTTAACGCGAGTACGGCGAGTTTCTTTTAAAAAAGACAACAGCTTACCTGAATCAGGATTCACAGGATTTTCAGGATTAGCAGGATTGAAAAGCATGATTCATCTTACTTTTTGGTTTAAGGGTTTTAAATTCCGCTAATTCTGTTAATTCTGAAAATCCTGATTCAGACAATGTTGTAATCTTGTCTGGTGAATTTTGATGAAAAACAAGAGAATAATCTCTGCCAGTCCATCAACCCTTTTCGCGTGTTCCAACAGACCTGCTAGGTTTTGAAAACCTAGCAGGTCTCTGTTTTATTTTATAAAACTCGCCGAACTCAGGTTATTGGTAATAAACCACTCTGCCGTCAGTGAGTGTTTGCGTGAGTAGGCGACCGATAGCGTCGTAGGTGGGCAATGCCCACCTACTTGGTTTACTACCCCAGAAGACGCTTTTTAGCAGTTGTTAGCGATTGAATAAAATCATCAAGATTAATTTCCCATACCCCAGTATTTTCGTGTCGATTTGGGTACAACTCAATAATACACTCACCTGTATCACACTGAATTATTTCTGCGAGCATAAAATCATTAGACCATATTTCGGCGACAACACTATCTCTATCTGGAACACTTGCAATTTCTACAGTTAGTTTCATTTATTAGGCTCCAACAATTGCTCGTTACCAAGCTCTGCGTGGTAATGCCTGCCTTGAAGCTCCGCTTGTGAATACAAGCAGACTTAAGATTGAAACGTTCAAGGACAAGCCAAGCAGAACTTGGCGAGTCGGCATTACCCAGTGAAACTTGGTAACGAGCAATTTACTGTTTCATCTATGAAATCTCGCAGAACTCAGGTTATCATAAAGTGGTTTAAATTTAAGTGAAAACCTAGCAGGTCTTTTTTTGTCTGAATCAGAATTCACAGGATTCACAGGATTTTCAGAATTAAAAAGCGTGATTCACCTTAATTTCTTGGTTTAAAGGTTTTAAATCCTGTTAATTCTGAAAATCCTGATTCAGACAATTGCTTGTCTTTTTAAAAGAAACTCGCATAACTCAGGTTAATTTTTATTAAGGCTTAAATTGACAACTGGTTGTCAAAATTGCTATATTTATTTCTGTCATGAGGTAGGGTGTATGGTGCATAGTCCTGAAGGAAAAGTATTAACCGATACGATTCTGGAGATTTTTAGGGTGAATGGCGAGTTATTAACGACGGGTGATGCCTTAGTTGCAGAACTGGGAATTAATAGCGCACGTTGGCAAGTTTTGGGTGCAATGGCATATGCCTTACCGCACGCAGTCACTGTGCCACAAATTGCTAGCGTGATGGGCGTTACTCGTCAAGGTGTACAGAAAAATATCAATTTACTGTTACAACAGTCGTTAGTTGTTAAACAATCCAATCCCGCTGATTCGCGCAGTTATTTATACCAACTTTCTCCAACAGGATTAGATGTTTATCATAAGGTTGAACGATTGCAAATGATTTGGGTCAATCGTTTAGCGCAAGGCATCACACGAGAAAATTTACAAACAACGCTCCACACCTTACAACAATTACGAGAACATTTAGTGAATGATTAATAAAGAGATAGCATATCATGCGTGTAAAAACAAAAATTCATGCAATAGCGGGCAGTTTGGCATTGTGTTTAATTGCTAGTTTTTGGGTGGCAACGTTAGGCGCGGAATCATTCGGCAGTGCTGAAACCGTCATCCAAGTTAAATTATGGGTGTTATACGGCATTGGGCTATTAATTCCATGCATTATCATGGCGGGCGCAACAGGGGTTTCTTTTAAACAAGCGCGTGCACAGCATAAATTAAAGCGGATGCCGTTGATTGCGATGAATGGTATTTTTGTTTTAATTCCCTGTGCTTATTTTCTTTATACAAAAGCCTTCGCAGGAGAGTTTGATGCTGTGTTTTGGTTAGTGCAGGCTGTGGAACTCGTTGCAGGTGTGGTGAATATCACTTTATTAGGGCTAAATCTGCGCGATGGTTTACGTTTAACGCGCAAATCTGCTTTTGTCTCCACAGCATATAAAAAAAATGAAGCTGTTTAAGTAGAAATGTTTAGTTTCATTTTCCCCGTTTTAATTGTCTGACCCAAAACCGTTGTGGCGTTAATGCGCTTAATACTTGTTGAGGCAGTGGTAAGGGTTCATGATTGATTAAACTGGCTAATAACTCCGCACCAAAGGGAGCAGAGAGTAAGCCCCGCGAGCCATGCGCGAGATTCACATACAGCCCTTGATGATAATGCGGTGGTGCATATTGCTCACTCGGTCTGCCGTGTTGTAAATCAGCGTAATCCTTCATAAATTGTGCATAATCAGGCAATGCACCGATAAGCGGTAAATGGTCTAAACTGCTGCAACGGACAGCACTGCGGGCGGAAATAATAGGCGGAAATGTTCGCGCTAAGTCTGCATTAATCGCCTGTAATTTTTCTATATTTGCTTGATTATCCGCTGTACGAATTTCAGGCGTTGTCGTGGTTAAATCATAACTTGCCCCGATAACCTGTTGATGTTCCCATGCAGGGGTGATAAATCCCTCATAACATAACGCCATTTTTAACGCTTGGCTGTTCCTGTTCGCAGGGGCATAACTGACTTGACCCCGCACCGCTTGCAACGGTAAATCCTGCGCATAGGGAAAACTTTTAAACCCTTGTGCATTGGTAAAAATCACGACGGGAGCGTGTGCTAAACAATGCCCTTGTGCGTCTAAGACTTGCCAACTTTCCGCCGTTTTTTGCAAATGTGCTACCGTTACATTGCACTGTAGAACAATTTCAGCTTGTTGACGGGCTTGATTTAATTGATATTGACTGACTTGTGCGGTTGCAACCCAACCCGCTTGAGGAAAATACAGCGCGTTATGTTCCAATGAAATGCCCGCTAATGCACTGGCTTGTTGTGCTGAAACAGCTTGTACTATCTCCACAGGTAACTGTAATGCTTGTAAAATTTTAGCGAATCGAATTTGTAACGCCGTTGTTGTTGCCAGTTGCAACACCCCGCAAGCGGTAAAAATTGGCATATCAATTTGATTTAACGCCTGTAAATGTCGCTGTGCAAATTGATACGCACTTAAATAAAACTGTGTTGGAATATCTTCCCAGCTTGCTGATAAAAGTGGATAAAATACCCCTTGCCGATTGCCAGAACCTCCCAAAGCAATAGCAGGTTGTGCTTCCAACAAAGTACAACGCCAACCCCGTCGGCTTAAAGCCTGTGCTGTTGCTGTGCCTGCCAATCCTGCACCAATAATCACCGCGTGTTTTTCATCCGCTTGATAGTCTGGATAGTGAAACCATGCAGGTAAACTCGTAGTATGCGCAACAGGCTTATCAGGCATCGTTTTATCAGGTAAAAAACCGCGTAACATTTCCCGCTTTTCTGCAAAGCCTGCGACTTTTTCCACGTGAAAACCGACTGCGGTTAATCCCCTACGCACCAGCCCCGCAGCGGTAAATGTGCTGAATGTTGCTTGAGAGCGACTTAAACGACGCATTTGTTCAAATAAACTGGTTTGCCACATCTCAGGATTTTTGGCTGGTGCAAAACCATCTAAATACCACGCATCGACTAAACCTCGCTGTCTATCTGCATATAAATTCGCTAACAGCTCATTAACATCACCTAAGCCTAACGTCAGAACAATTCGACCTTGTGCAAGCTGTCGACGATGCCAGCCATACACTAATGCAGGATATTGATTTAATAAAGTATCTGCATAAGGGGTGAGTATTGCCCATTTTGCTAAGGCTTTACTTAAATCTGCTTGAGATAAGGGAAATTTTTCAATAGAAATAAAGTGTAAAACGGACTGTGCAGGCAAAGGCTGGTTTAAAAAATGGTGGCATGTGGTTAAAAAATTCAGTCCTGTTCCGAAACCTGTTTCACAAATCGTAAACGGCATTTGTGTAAAATCATGATTTAACCACCGTTGAGGCAAATTATTATTGGCTAAAAAAACCGCTTCGGTTTCAGCTAAACCGCCTTGTTTTGAAAAATAAATATCTTGAAATTGGCTCGCATAAGGATTGCCATCAGCATCCCATTGCAGTTGTGCAGAGTATAATTGTTTGTTCACAGAAAGCTTTTTATAATGATGAATTGTTACCGTCCCCTTATTTTATGCCCATCCTCATGAAAACACCTCAACAACCGCACATTTTATTAATCGACAAAGATACTGCGCAAATTCAATTAATTGAAACAGCACTACGCTCTAGCGGTTATCAAGTGATATTAGCGCAAACCCAAGCGCAATTAATGGATGAATTAGCGAATCAACCCATTGATATTATTTTGTTGAACTGTACGATTGACAGCATTCCTTATCTTGAATGGTGTCAATTCATAGGACAATCGCCACAAACAGCAAATATTCCCTTGATTTTATTAGTCACTGCTAAAGATATTACGGCGTTAATTCAAGGCATCAAATCGGGAGCGGTTGGTTATTTATTCCATCCTTTACAATTAGATAGCTTAAGAACTTGTGTGACTGCACATTTAAGTTTACGCACACCAGTTTCTAGTAAACATCAGGAATTAGAACGTAAAGCCCTGCTTCATTTGCTTTGCCATGATTTAACCACGCCTTTAAGTGCCGTTGTGTCTTTATTAAGCATGAGTCCATCAGCCGATATGTTGATGCGTATGCAATCAGTATTATTAGAATCTGCACAATCAGGCTTAGAACTAATAGATATTGTGAGAGGAATTAGAGAATTACAAGAAAAACAATTATGCTTGTCACCTGTTTGTTTACTAGACACACTCAACGCCAGTTTATTAACGCAAAAAAATTATTTAATACAAAAAAATATCACGGTTAATATTGATATTCCTGCATATTTCACTGTTCTTGTTGAACCGTATTCATTCAGTCAACAAGTGCTTACCACGTTATTAAACAATGCAATTAAGTTTTCTTATCCTAATAGTTATATACAAATACAAGCATTTGATTTAGATGAAAAATTTATTATTTTAAATATAAAAGATTATGGCATCGGTATGTCAGAAAAATTATGCCCGCAATTATTTGATTTAAATAAAACAACTGCCCGAATGGGGGCGGCTGGTGAACCCGCAGGTTCGGGCTATCGCCTAGCCCTTGTGTCGCGTTTAATGCTAGCTTATCAAGGTTCTATTCATGTGCAATCTAAGGTGAATACACAACAGGATGAAACAGGAGGAACAACAGTTAGTTTACGGTTGCAGAAAGTTGTTATTTAAACCCAAGTTCGGCGAGTTTCTTTTAAAAAAGACAACAGCTTGTCTGAATCAGAATTCACAGAGTTGTCAGAATTAGCAGCATTAAAAAACGTGATTCGCATTCATTTCTTGGTTTAAGGGGTTTAAATTCTGTGAATTCTGATTCAGACAATGAAGATATAACAGACTGAAAAATAATTATTGTGATTGTTGTACTAATAAATTTTGTAAATTTTCCTTCACTTTTCGCAAAATAGGATTATTGGGAATTTCCTGCTGTTCTAAAATAGTAATTGCTTTTATATATAACGGCTTTGCTTTTTCATACTGACCTTGTGTTGCATATAATTTTGCTAGGTTGTTCAAACTTACTGCGACATCTGCGTGTTCTCTCCCTAATAATTTTTCACGTAAGGCTAACGCTTGCTGATATAACGGCTCGGCTTTTGCGTAATCTTGTTGTTGAAACGCAATTAACCCTAATAAGTTTAATGTATTTGTTACTGCAAGACTTTCCCCATCAACTGTTTGTAAGGTCAATACCCGTTCATAGAGTTTTTGCGCTGTGGATAAATCTTTAAAGCGCGTAAATGCCAGCTCGGCGAGGGCTTCTAATGTTGCTAATACAGGTTGTTGATGGATTTCTTGCAGGCTTAATAAACGTTGATAAAAATGCTGTGCTTGTGGATAACGTCCGAGTTGATAACTCAGGCTGGCTAATGCGTTTAATGTTGGGATAATATCGCGGGCATTTTCACCCAACTTTGCTATTTGCAAGGTTAATAATTGATGATAAAACGGTTCAGCTAAATCATTTTCGCCTTGTGCCTGATAAGTTGCGCCAAGATTATGTAAAACAGCGAAACAGTCCACACTAGCATTTTTTATAACCTCACACAGGCTAACCGCTTTTTTTAACAGCGGAATTGCTTTTGAAAATTCACCTTGTTGATACGCAAGGATAGACAGTTGCAATAACACATTAATTTGCTTTGCTTGATTCTCTGCTTGTTGCGTATAGTAATTTAAGGCTTGCTGATATTTTTCCTCAGCTTGCAATTGATTTTGCTGAATTAATGCCTGTTCAGCAGCTTGAATCAAATCGTCGCCCATATCCGCAAAACTTGCCATAGAAAACATTAGCCCAGAAATGCCCAGCCACCCGCAGATACGCATTTGTTATGCTCCTCAATCATCGGTACTTTTACGCGGTAAATTAGTTTTTTCTAAAATCTCCATCGCTTCATTAATCGTCTGCAAGGTTTGCTTATCGCCACCACGGTCGGGATGGTGTTGCATGACTAATTGCCGATAACGGTATTTAATCGCATCCGCATTGACAGGCTCTTGTAATCCTAACGTTGCCAGCGCATTTTGACGCTTGTCTTGAGCATGGAAACGTGTCCAGAATTGATTGAGTAATTGATTAACATCCTGTTCGGTTGTTTTTTCTAAGTGACTTAAATCTAAATAATAACGACGTAATGTATCTTGTTCGCTTAAACTATTTTCTGTCTGTGTGGCTTGATAAGGCAATAATTGAATTTTTAACGGATTAATCACTAATTCGCCGATTTGCGCAGTATGGAATTCAGTTTGTAACTGATACAACACATGAAACAATAAAAAGTGCATTTGAAACAATGGCAAGGATGCTGTCAGCGACACATCAGGAAATCCCGCTTGCTGTGATTTTTGCAAATATTTCAACAGCTCATACTCACCAATTCCATCAGGATGTTGTTGAAGATAATGACGAATAATAGAAGCTAATGGACGCAATTGTTCTACTAACATGATGATAACTCTTGCAAACTTCCCCAAGTAACTTGTAGCAGTTGCGGGAGAATTTCCCCTGCTTTACCTTGCAAAACAAATTGAGCATGAGCCGTTAAAGGGGTCGTATCGGGATTAATTTCCACAACCGTTGCACCCGCACGTAGCGCAACTAAGGGCAATGATGCCGCAGGCTGAACCAGCGCAGACGTACCAATGCTTAATAACATATCGCAACGATTTATTAACTGTAACGCCTGTGTTAATGCCTGTTCAGGTAAATTTTCGTTAAACCAAACCACATCAGGACGAATCAAGCCATGGCAATGCGGACAATGAGGTGGGATAGCCGTTTGTTCGCCCCACTCGGTTAAAATTCGATGTTCAGTTGCACATTTAAAGCGTTGAATATTTCCATGTAATTCAATAACATTTTGACTGCCTGCCCGTTGATGTAAACCATCCACATTCTGTGTCACAATCGTTAAATTCTTTTGATACATCCCCATTTTAACAAGGGCAAGGTGTCCCTGATTTGGCTGTGCTTTTGCTACTAACTCTCTACGCCATGCGTACCACTCCCACACTAAGGCAGGATTGCGTTGAAACGCCTGCGGGGTCGCTAACTCTTCAGGATTATACTGCGCCCATAAACCTGTTTGTGCTTCACGAAAAGTAGGCACACCGCTTTCCGCCGAAATACCCGCCCCTGTTAAAACGGCAATCTCTTGACTATTTCGTAACATTTGAATCAGTTCAACAGGTATTTTCATGGCAATACTCACAAGTGATGGAGGGGCTAAGAATGAAGAACAGTATAATGTGTGTTTGAATCTAGGCTAAAATACGTTAGTTCATGAAAAAAAATAAAGCATATAAACTACTCGAGCGTTTTTAAAACGCGACTCACTTAATTACTTTTCCGTATTTATTTTAAATCCTTTATGCCTGCCATTTCCGCAAATCGCATTGCGATGTCGCCACAACAACGACGAGAGTCAGCACGTTTAATCACCTTATTACAACATCAAGGTATTCGTCACCCTGATGTTTTAGAAGCGATTCAACGAACTCCGCGCCATTTTTTCATCGACGAAGCCTTAGCCAGTCATGCTTATGCCAACTACGCCCTACCCATTGGACAAGGGCAAACCATTTCCCAACCTTACATCGTCGCGCGAATGACAGAAATTCTACTCAGCCGTGGCATTCCTAACGCAGTTTTAGAAGTCGGAACAGGTTGCGGTTATCAAACAGCGGTTTTAGCACAATTAGTGCCCAGAGTTTACACGGTGGAATTACTCGCCAGTTTAACGGAACAAGCACAGGAACGTTTAAACCTATTAGGATTCAACAATATCAAGTTTAAACAAAGTGATGGAAAATGGGGATGGAGTGAAAACGCGCCTTATGATGCGATTTTAGTGACCGCCGCGCCTGAAGCCGTGCCCGAACCATTATTAGAACAATTAGCATTAAATGCGTCGATGATTATTCCTGTGGGTGCGCAAGGCATGAATCAGATTCTATATAAAATCACCCGTTTACGTAATCGCTACGAACAAGAACAATTAGAAGATGTTAATTTTGTGCCCTTACGTTGATTCAGTTAAACCCTTTAAAAACTCTGTCACATTAGGCATTTGCGCATAAAGTTGCCCCTGTATAACAGCCGTATCCCATATTGCTTTTGACGCAAGACATAAATGCGCAATCACTTCAATATTCGGCTGACCGTCTAATAAACCGATATAGCAAACGTATTATAAAAAGATTAAATAACTTGAGTTCGGCGAGTTTTATAAAATAAAACAGATACCTGCTAGGTTTTAAAAACCTAGCAGGTCTGTCGGAACACGCGAAAAGGGTTGAAGGACTGGCAGAGATTACTCTCTTGTTTTTCATCGGAATTCACCAGACAAGATTAAAACCTTGTCTGAATTAGAATTTTCAGGATTAACAGGATTAGCAGGATTTAAAACCCGCAAACCAAAAATTAAGGGGGGGTGAATGACGCTTTTTAATCCTGCTAATTCTGAAAATCCTGTGAATCCTGATTCAGACAAGCTGTTGTCTTTTTAAAAGAAACTCGCCGTACTCAGGTTAAGGTTAAGTTAAAAGAAAAACTTACGTTTGTTCATATAACCGTGCAACATCTGTGGCGTGATATTGCAAAATTGCGGCGCGTTTAGGCTTAAGTGTAGGTGTTAATAAACCCGCTTCTATTGTCCATGGTTTTAAAAATAAGGCGATATGCTGTAATTGATAATACGTGGGTAAGGTTTGCAAGTGTGCATTAAGGCGATTTAAAACCGCTTTTTTAACAGTTATTTGTTGCAAACTTTCAGGGTTATTGATGGCAACCGCTAAAGTTTGGGCAAAAGATTGCCATGTTTCAGGATTTAACACCATTAATGCACCTAGTGCGGGCTGTCCGTCGCCTATCACTAAGATTTGCTGACACAGTGAATCTTGTTGTAATAAACTTTCTATTTCGTGTGGAATAACTCGTTTATCATATTGTAAAACAATGATATCACTTAAATAGCCTGTGACATACCAATGTCCTTGCGCATCTTGATAGCCCAAATCGCCTGTATGTAACCAGCCTTCGTTATCAATCGTTTTTTCTGTTAATTCAGGGTTATGCCAATAGCCTAACATGACGCAAGCACTGCGAGTGAGCAGTTCGCCATTGTCTGCTTGTTTGATTTCTATTTGTGGTAAAGGGATACCCACGCTTGTCGGTTGATTATTCTGTGGGCGATTTACGGTAATAACTGTGCTTGCTTCAATGAGTCCATAACCTTGTAGTAAATTTAAACCCAGTCCACTAAAAAAACGCGAAACAGGGGGCGGTAGTGGTGTTCCGCCACATACGGCTAGGCGTAAGCGTCCGCCCAGACTGCGTAAAACAGGCATTGCAATGTAACGGCGTAACCATTTCCCTATCCATAATTTAGGATGCCAAGTGAGTTGCTTTTGTTCATAACAAAATTGTTGCCAGCCTAATTCCAAGGTTAATTGAAATAAATAGCGTTGAAAAAAATTGTATTTTGCGATGTGGTTATGAATGCGTTGATAAATTTGTTCATAAATACGGGGGACGGAAATCAAGACTGTGGGGCGTAATAGGGCTAAATCTTGCCCTAATTGTGGGATAGAACGGGCAAAGGCGACGGGGGTTGCTGTATATAATGGTAGATAGTAGCCTGCGTTACGTTCTAGTAAATTGGACAGTGGTAAAAAGGAGAGGAATAAATCTTCTTTTGTAAATCCAACGCCGCTATTTTCAGCCGTTTCAGCCAATAAGCGCACATTGGTTAATAAATTTTGATGGCTTAACATCACGCCTTTCGGGTTGCCTGTTGTGCCTGCTGTATAAACAATCGTGGCTAACGCATCAGGTGCGGATTCTTGGGCTTGTAAGGAATATAACGCTTGGTCTTTATCTAAGGGGAGCCAATGGTTTAAGGTTACAATGCGGGCATCGCTGAATGCGGAGGTGCTTAAGGCTTGGGTAGTGACAATTTGTTGTACGCTACGGAAATATTGTCGTAATGGATACAGGCGTTTCCATTGTAAAGACCCTTCTAAGAGTAAAAATTTTGCTTCGACTTCTTTGATAATTTGGGCAATATTTTCGGGGCGGTCATCTAAATGGAGTGGGACAACGACCAGCCCTAGCCCTAAAGCGGCTTGGTCAAAAATAACCCATTCGGGGCAATTGTGTAATAAAACGGCAACTCTATCCCCTGCTTTAATTCGGCAAGGTTGATATTGTCGCCTGTTAAAGGGGAATATTGCGAGCTAGTCAGTAATGTGAGGATATTTTCTACCCGAAAACGGTTTGCAGGTAGTTGATATGGTTCGCGAATTTGCCAAGTACCTTGTGCATCTTTTTGAAAAACAATGGTGTCTTTATTGAAGCGTTCGATGCGGATTGTTTGGACTTGTTTGGGGTCTAAGGTGGTTAAACGCGGTTTTTTAATGGGTTGAGGTTCATCAGGTGTGGTTAATAGGCTGAGTGAACCTAACCCGAGTGAGAGCAGAAATAGGGTTGTAATAAATAGCCAACGTTGTCGCATTTATGTTTTTCTCCGTCTTAACCAAACGATTAAAGCCATGCTGAAAAAACTTATGGGGAATATTATGAGAAATAATACGCCTAAAAAAATCGCTTCGTATTGGCTTAAATCTAGGGTTAAATCTTGGCGAACCTGTGTCGGAATTTGGATTAAACTATCATCTTGACTTAACCAGTTGATGACACGTGTTCCAAATTCGGCATTGCCGCCATTGTCTAAAAAAGCATTTGATAAAAAATCACCATCTCCAATAACAACAATGCGTTGTGTACGCTTTACGGGTGAAGTTTGTGCATTATTTGCTTTGGCTTTTAGTGCGCGATTCAGTGCGACCGCAATCGTTAAAGGGCCAGGAATGTCTGTCCCTTTATCATATTGAATCAGTTGGCTTATATCGCCACGTTCTAACCATGCATTATCGACGGTAAGTAGTAAATCATCGGTTTGCCATTCATCAGGTGGGCTGACAATTAAACCGCTAGCTTTGGGAAATAAACAGCGAAAGGGAAAATTGTCGATAATGGGATGTTGTTTATAAGGTGTTGCTGTCGCCATAGTCGGCACTTGGCTTTCAGGGTCAATAATCAAACCAGGTTGGATGATGATGCCGAGTTTTTCCATCAGTGGTTCTAAACCAAATACGCCTTCAGGTTCTAATAACCAGAGTAAATTCCCGCCCATTTCAATAAATTCAATAATTTTATCGACTTCATCAGGCAATAATGATACTTGGGGACTGGCGATAATGAATACATCCGTTTCTTCGGGGATTTTTGGCGTTTTATCAAACTGTAATGTATCAACAATAAAGCCTTTATTATTCAATTGGGTTGCCCAATGGCTCAGGTCATGATTGGCATTATTGACGGGGCTGCGCTCTCCGTGCCATGTGAGAAAACGTAATTGTCGTTTGTGGGGACGTAATAAAGTTTGTAATGCGTCACTAATAACTTGTTCGCTGAGTAATTCAGGCGATTGTTGTAAATGTACACTTTGCCCTGCGTATTCCAGCAAGATTTCTTCAGTCATCGTAATCCCTTTTTTTTCCACTTCTAGCGGTGCGGTGTAAGGGTCTATGAAGGTGAGCTGAATGTTGGGTTTATAACGTTGGTAACGGGTGAAAATATTGGCGATTGGCTCGCGGACGGTTTGGTCATCGCGGGCATAGATGCGAATGGCTAGCGGTTGGGTAAATTGGTCAAGTAAGGCTTGGCTAATAGGCGAGAGGGTGTAACGATTATTGTCAGTAATATCAATGGTTTTCTGAAAGCGTAGGCTTAACAGGGCTAATAAGCCTGCAACGATGCAGAGTAAAATAATACCGAGTAAGTAATGTAAACGGATTCGTAAATAGCGTGCATTCATGCCGTTTTTGATGTTACCGCAGATGGACAAAGGTGGGGTTATTATGGTCTAAGCCGTCTGCCTTGCAAAGTCAGGGGATGTCGGAATAAATGGGGGTTGTAAGGGGTTACTGGTCTATGTGATGTGGGAAACGTAGGGAAAACTGTACGCCTTGTACAGTTGGGTGGTAACTAATTTGTCCTTTTAAATGATGAACAACTAAATTATAAACAATGTGTAACCCTAGCCCGCTTTTTCCTTGTTGGCGTTCTGTGGTTACGAATGGTTCGAATAATTGTGCTTGAATCGTCTGTGGAATGCCTGAACCATTATCGCGGTAGATAAAAATAAGGTGATCAAGTCTATCATGGACATTAATAATAATTTCTCCCGCCTCTAAAAAACGAAAACCGTGTGTCAGTGAATTGGTAATTAAATGGGTAAAAATTTGACTGAACAGATTGGGGTAACTGGTTAATTGCAATTGTTCGGGGCAATCAATCTGTACTTGGTGGGCCGTTTGTTGAAAGTAAGGTTGTAACGTTAATAAGATATTGTGTAATTGCGCTTTAATATTAAAAACTTGTAGTGGTTCACTGGATTGCTCGACGGCAACTTGTTTAAATGTATTGACTAGTTCAGCGGTACGACGCAAATTGACCAGTAGTAAATGACTGATTTGAACAGCATTGTCTAAGTAGTTATTTAATTCAGAACGTTTTAATAGGTTTTGCTGGCATTGGGTTTGAATCTCTTGGGTATTTAATTCTAATTGCGACGCGGCGGTGATGCTGATGCCGATAGGCGTATTTAATTCATGTGCAACCCCAGCCACTAAATTGCCTAAGGCTGCCATTTTTTCCGCTTCAATTAATTGTTGTTGTGTACTTTGTAATTGCGCCACAGTATCGGCAAGCTCTTCTTTTTGTGCCTGTATTTCTTTATTCAGTTGTAAAGCGATATTTTTTGCTTCGCGTTCTTGTACTAATAACAAGCGTTCTTGTTCCATGCGTTTACGGTCGGTAATATCGTAATAGGTATTTAACAAGACTTGTTGTTGCTCAAACAGGACGGGGGCGATAAATAGCGTAACCCATATTAATTGACCATCTCCGCGTTTAATTTGTACTTCATAGTCGCGCAAAACCCCTTCTTGGCAAAATTGTGAAAGGATTTGAGTTTGTTCGCTAGGGCTATGATACAAGTCTGTTGTGTAAGCATGTCGCAGACGTTCTTCAGGCATTCCAAAAGTTAGGCTTGCTTGTGGATTCGCATAAAGAATATAGCCATCGGTCGGGCGAGTGAGTAAAAATGCTAACGGGGTGGTTTCAGCAATAATACGAAAACGTTCTTCACTTTCGCGTAATGATTGATATAAACGGGCGTTATCGATAGAAATCAGTAATTGCGCACTGAGTAAATTTAAAATTTGGGTACGTTCTTCGGTAAAAACAGCCGTAGCCAGTGAATTTTCTAAGTAAAGAATCCCCCCTAATTCATTTTTTTTCAGCAGTGGTAAGCAAAGAATCGATTTTGTTTGATGATGCAAAATATAAGGGTCATGAATGAATTGCCCGCGATGAAGTGCATCTGCTAAGTTGATACTTTCATGAGTGCGTAAAACGTAATTGATTAAAGAAATGGGTAATGATGTTTGTTCGACGGCATTGATAGATTGCGATTGTAAAACCGAAATTCGTAAAGGATTTAATTTGCCTTCGGCTTCAATTAACCATTGGCTTTGTTTTTCTAGGAGTAAGACTCCGCGTTGCGCTCCTGCATTTTCTAGGACAATTCGCATTAATTGCGTCAGTAAGTGTGGTAAAACAATTTCTGTGGCGATGGCTTGAGAGGCTTTTAAGACGCTTAATAAGTCTAAATTTTGCGTATTAGCATGGCTAACTTCTTCAGTATGGGTATTTTGCGCATGTTGATGCGTGTTAAGTTGTTTAGACGATAATAACTGTGGGTAACGCTTTTCTAACTGCTGGGCTTTGGCTAACGCGCCCCAGCGTGTCCACGCATAATGTGCACCGTGTAAATAAAAACGGGCTAATTGTAGGTTATGACGGGCGAGATAAAACTTGCCCGCTAATTCGCAGGCTAAGGCTTCCTCATGCAAATATTCATGGGTTTGCGCTAATAAAATTGCTTGTTCATATGCTGCATGACAGCGGTCAGGATTGCCGAATACGCGGGCTTTTTCTGCTTCGACTAACCACCATTTATGTAAATAGTTCATAGGGGCATGGTCTGCCCAGTGTTTTAATTTGCGTTGATTAGCGCGGATGCGATGGCGGAGGGCTTTTTGTTCGGTTGGAGAAGCCGTTTCATATTGTTGTAAGGCAGTGAGGGCATCGTAAAAAATAAAAATCGGGACAATAAATAAGGCTTTGCCCGCGTCTAAATAGTGTGCAGTTTGTTGTGCGCATTGTGCCGCTTCGCTGTAGTTTTCAAACCAATAACACAGAGTTAGTTTTGCAGAGTAGAAGCGAAAGGGGACAGTTTTATTATTATTTAATTGGTGTAATGGGAGTAAAACCGTTTCATCAAAATATTGCCCGCTGAGTTTGCAAGGGTCTGAAGTACGTCCTAATAAATTAACAATTGCTTGGTGATAAATGGCATGGCGATGTAAGGTAATTTCTTGTTTTAATTGTTTTATAATTTGTAAATAATTCGCACTTTCTTCTTCTAAACGTTGTAATTCGCGCCCCCCTGAACAGTAAGCATGACAAACATATAAAAAAGCGGAGAGTGCGGCTGATTCTAAATCGCCTGATTCTAATCCCAGATAATAGTTATTTTGAAAGGGGATTAGCGTCTCTTTAACATCCTCTTTCCAATGATGAATGAAGATATTAACCATAAAAATAGTTTTGGCTTTAAATTCATTTTGGGGAAATTGTTCAAGCATTTGTAGGGCTAATTGTCCGAATTGGTAGCCCAGTTCAATATCCCCCGTGACGTAGCAGAGTATTAAGCCATAGCTGGCGTAAGCAATCGCTGCCGATGCGGTATTACCATTTTTAATGGAGAGTTGAACCAGTTTTAATGAAATCAGAATGAATAAGTCAGGTTGTACGTAATAACTGGCAAAGCTCACGCTGGATAAAATGCGCATCACGGCAAGACAGCGCGGGTCAGTCATCGGGGGGTGTTGATTAAGTGTTTCTATGGGATGTCGCCATAATAGCCAACGTGTTTGCCATAGACTTAAGTGTATATGCCATGCTCTGGGATGAGTCGGGAATTTCACGCCTAATAATCGTAAAATGGTCATTGCCGTTTGCACTGCTTGGCTTGGCTGATTTTGAGCAATATGTGCTTGAATCATGACATGATAAATTTTTACTTTATCAAGCAACTCTCGTGCATGTTGTAGCACTTGTTCGGCTAAGGTCTGCATCTGAGCAAACTGGGTATTTAAATAAGCGGCTTCGGCGGCTTGCTCTGTAAGTCGTAAACTCAAGTGGTAGTGCTGTTGCCAGCGTTGTTCGCCTAATAAGCTCAATCCTGTTTGTAAATAATTCAGTGCAGGTAAATAGGCAGCAGCGGTTTTAGCTTTTTCACCCGCGAGACAATTTAATTCGGCTAATTGTCGGCATTCTTCAGCATCATTCATGAGAGAAATGCCAACATTCCACTGATTGACGATATCAAATAATTTATCGTCTAGCTGTTTTGTCGCTGTATTGGCAAAAAGTAATCGTCCAATTTGTAAATGTATTTGTGTGCTTTCTGTTGTGGTTAATAAGGAATATGCGGCTTGTTGCACTTTATCATGTTGAAATTTAAAAAGCGTTTTACTAGCAAGTAAATGGTCTGTTATATGATATTCACTGTCTTTGATGAATTTGTAATGATTATCTAAGGGAATAATCAAGCCTTCGTACAGGGCTAACCACAGTTGTTGTAAGGTGATAGTTGGCGATTGGGCATTAATAAGCGATAAAGTATATAAATCAAATTGATTGCCAATGCAGGCGGCCAGTTGTAAAACGCGCTGAGTAACGGCAGGAAATTGATATATTTTACCCGCCATCAGAATTAAAACATTATCAGTCAGATTTTTTGCCTGAATCCGTGGCACATCCCAACCCCACGCGCCTTGCTTAACATCGAATTGAATCAAAGATTCGTCATGTAACGATTTTAAAAAGGCGGTTGTAAAAAAAGCGTTACCTTGAGTTTTTTGGTAAACCAATTCAGTCAGGGTATGAGTTTGTTGCACATTGCATAATAAAGCATCAGCAATTAATGCATTAACATGTGAATATGCCAAATTATTCAGATAAATATTTGTAATAACTGTGGGGGGAATGTCGGTTAATAGATGATTCAGTGGATGTGTTTTATCAACTTCATTGTCTCGATACGCACCGATGAGTAAGGAATAACGACTGTGATTGTTAGCAAGTAAACTTTTTAGGAGATATAGCGAAGCGGTATCTGCCCATTGTAAATCGTCGATAAAAATCACGAGGGGATGTTCATCGCGTCCCAAGGCGTTTAAAAAGGCTTGAAAGACAAGATTAAAGCGGTTTTGTGCTTCTTGCGCACTGACGGGAGCAACAGGGGGTTGTTCACCAATGATAAGGGCTAAACGGGGAATGATGTCGATAAGCACTTGCCCATTTTCTTTAACGGCGACTAAAATTTTTTCTTGCCAAATAGCGAGTTGTTGCGCACTTTCTGCCAGAATGGTGTTACAAAATTCGTTAAATGCTTGTGTAAATGCAAAATACGGGATATTGCGCTGATATTGCTCATATTTACCACTGATAAAATAGCCGCGTTTTTCCGTCAGTGGTTTATAGACTTCATTGATTAAAAAAGATTTACCAACACCAGAAAAACCACTGACTAACAGTAATTCCGTTTTACCCTGACAAACACGGGCAAAGGTATCCATTAAACAGATGATTTCATGATCGCGCCCGTAAAGTTTTTGCGGAATTTGAAATTTATCCGTTTTATCCTGTTGCCCCAGTGGAAATAGGGGAATCATTTGATTTTTACGCCATGCCTGCAAACAAGTTTCTAAATCTGCTTGTAATCCCCACGCATTTTGATAGCGGTTCTCTGCCATCTTTTCCATGAGTTTTAAAATAATATTTGACAGTGTTAGTGGGATATTAGAATTTAATTGATGGGGGGGAATTGGATTTTTTGCTAAATGACAATGGACTAAAGTCAGTGAATCGGATTCATCAAAAGGTAATTTGCCTGTAAAGAGTTCGTATAAGGTAACGCCTAAGGCGTAGAAATCCGTTCGATAGTCGATAAAGCGGTTCATTCGTCCCGTTTGTTCTGGAGAAACATAGGCGAGAGTTCCTTCTAATTGATGCGGATTTTTTAAACTGGGGATTTCACGGGGTAAACGGCTAGAAATGCCAAAATCGATAATTTTTAATTGTTGGCTAATGGGGTTAAAAACGATATTACTGGGATTAATATCTTTATGAATTACATTTGCGGCGTGAATATCAGCAAGGATGCTTGCTAAACGGCAAGCGATATTTAAATTTTCTTCAATATTAAAAGTGCGTTGTGTTCTTAAAATCTTTAAAGAGTCTCCGCCAAAATCTTCAACGACAATCATTAATCCATGTTGATGTTTTTCTAACGCATAAACTTGGATAATGCCCTCATGTTGAAACGCTTTGGTAATCTCATATTCTTGTTGATAACGGCTTAACTCAGAAAGTGAAGGGTATTCTTCTTTTAAGACTTTTAAGATAATACGTTGTTGATCAATCGCTCGTATGCCACGATAAATCAGCGAAGTTGCACTTTCATATAATAGCGATAAGTTTTGATAATCAGTCAGTAAATTCATAATCAGGCACGAGCCTATGCGAGTACGCTATCGTCAAGTCTGGTTAAAGAGACGCACTAATTTAGCGTTATCAGTGAGTCCCCATCGTGAATTTATCATAGGGGATATAGTTTAAAAGGTTTAACACATCTTCTGTATCAGCTAATAAGGGCGATACCCCGCATAAAATTAATTCTTTCAATAAATTTTTTTTATCCTTATTTTTGACCATTCTATAAAAAAAACCGATGTTATTCTAAAAAAAAGTAATTCTTTTCGATATTTTTTTCAGGTATGAACCAATAATATTCTAAAAAAATATCTTTTTTATTAAATAATTGACTTGTTATAACTTATTTTCACATTTATTTTTAGAAAAATTATTGCAACTGCACATAATCAGACTATATGATAAATACCCCCCTAAGTATTGAAGGGGATGATATTTTTCAATACAACTTATTAAACCTCAACGTATTACTTGGAGGCGAGTCAACATGCCCATTTATGTGGCAGTACCAACGGAGCTTACGCCAGAAGAACGGCGTATAGCACTTGTGCCAGACGTAGCAGGACGCTTAGTGAAGTTAGGCGCGACTGTCTTAATTGAAAAAGACTTCGGTCAACGGGCGTTTTTTCCCGATGGTGCTTTTAAAGATGTGCAAATTATCGACACTGCAAGCGCGTTATATCAGCAAGCGGATATTGTTTTAAAAGTAAATCCGCCGACTGACGCAGAAATCGACCAGATGAAAGCAGGCACGATTGTGATTGGTTTTATGTCTCCGCATCGTTACCCTGAACGGGTTGCTAAAATGCGAGATAAGCAAATTACGAGTCTTGCTATGGAATTAGTGCCACGTATTTCGCGGGCGCAGTCTATGGATGCATTATCTTCACAAGCAGCGGTTGCAGGCTATAAAGCCGTTTTACAAGCCGCCGATTTATCCAACGTCTTTTTCCCCATGTTGACAACGGCGGCAGGTACGATACGCCCTGCAAAAGTATTGGTCATTGGCGCAGGTGTCGCAGGCTTACAAGCAATTGCAACCGCTCGGCGGTTAGGCGCAATTGTAGAGGGCTACGATGTGCGCTCTGCCACTAAAGAGCAAGTGCAATCTTTAGGCGCGAAGTTTGTGGATACTGGTGTAAAAGCGGAAGGTGTAGGCGGCTATGCTCGTGAGTTGACAGCAGAAGAGAAACAGCAACAACAGGATGTTTTAGCGAAACATATTGCAGCTGCGAATGTGGTCATCACAACCGCTGCAATCCCCGGTCGTCCTTCACCGAAAATTATTACCCGTGCCATGGTGGAAGCAATGGCGGTCGGTTCTGTGGTGGTCGATTTAGCGGCTGAAGGGGGCGGCAACTGTGAGTTATGCCAATCTGGACAAACCATTGTCCATCAAGGTGTGACGATTCACGCGCCGTTAAATGTCCCGAGCCAAATGCCAACCCACGCCAGTGAGATGTATGCAAAGAATTTATTCAACTTGCTGTCGTTATTTGTCAAAAACGGGCAATTAGAAATTAATTGGCAGGATGAAATTATTGCGGGCTGCACCTTAACCCATGCGGGTGAAATTAAACACGCACCAACACGGGCTTTAGTGGAAGGAACAAAATCATGATTGAAGGGTTTACCGCACTGTATATTTTTATGTTAGCGGCGTTTACAGGCTACGAGGTTATTTCTCGCGTCCCTGTGATTTTACACACGCCGTTAATGTCTGGCTCTAACTTTGTGCATGGGATTGTACTGGTTGGAGCGATGATTGCGTTAGGTCATGCGGAAGGGACAACAGAACAAATTGTTGGTTTTATTGGGGTCATTCTTGCCGCAGGGAATGCCGTTGGTGGTTATGTGGTTACAGAACGGATGCTAGAAATGTTCAAGAGTAGCAAGGGAGGTGCGAAGTGACAGCACCCGTAACAGATATTCAAAAAGCCTTGCAAGAACAGAAAGAAGGTTTAGCCCATTTAGAGCAATTAATTGCACAAGATAGCGGTCATCCGATACCTGTACAGGCAAACTCGTGGGCAGTACCTATAATTGAAGCGGTTTATTTTGCCGCCGCGCTCTTGTTTATTTTAGGCTTGCGGAAAATGAGCTCTCCCGTCACTGCACGCGGGGGGATTGTTTGGGCAGGGATAGGGATGGTGATAGCGACCTTAGTCACCTTCTTAACACCGCACATGAGTAATTTCATTTTAATGATTTTAGCCATTGCAATCGGTTCAACGCTGGCATGGGTAACGGCGAAAAAAGTTGCAATGACCGATATGCCACAAATGATTGCCTTATATAACGGCATGGGGGGCGGTGCGGCGGCTGCGATTGCAGGGGTTGAATTAAGTAAATTTAGCCAAGGGACTTTAGACAGCAATTTAACCGTGCAAACCTTAGCTGTTGCAGGGGCATTAATTGGTAGTATCGCCTTCTCAGGTTCTTTAATTGCCTTTGCAAAACTACAAGGCTGGATGAAGAGAACCGTTCGCTATCCGCATCAACAGTTAATTAACTTAATTCTGTTTGCGGGTTTAGTGCTCTTAGGCATTATCAATTTAATTGTTCCTAATCCCTATTTAGTCATTATTTTCTTTGTCTTAGCGGTGATATTCGGTATTTTAATGACCCTACCGATTGGCGGGGCGGATATGCCTGTGGTTATCTCCCTATTCAATGCCTTAACAGGGTTAGCAGTGGGTTTTGAAGGCTTTGTTATTGGTAACGCTGCCATGATTATTGCGGGAACTGTCGTTGGTGCATCAGGTACATTACTCACCCAATTAATGGCAAAAGCCATGAACCGTCCTATCAGCAATGTCTTATTCAAATCCTTTGGTGAAACCGCAAGTGCAGGAGAAGAGAGCGTAACAGGGAGCTTGAAACCCATTGAAGCAAGCGACGCAGCCGTGATGATGGCGTATGCAGAACAAGTCGTGATTATTCCAGGTTATGGGCTGGCTGTTGCACAAGCACAGCATAAAATTTGGGAATTAGCGAAATTATTGGATGAGCGTGGCGTGCGGGTTAAATTTGCGATTCACCCCGTCGCAGGGCGGATGCCAGGACATATGAACGTCTTATTAGCCGAGGCAGGTGTACCCTATGACATGATTTTCGACCTTGAAGAAATCAATGAAGAGTTTGAAAGAACCGATGTTGCTTTAGTCATTGGTGCGAATGATGTTGTAAACCCTGTTGCGCGGACAAATCCTGAAAGTCCTATTTATGGAATGCCGATTTTAAACGCCGATAAAGCGAAAAACGTCATTGTTATCAAACGTGGACAAGGGACAGGCTTCTCAGGCGTGGAAAATCACCTATTCTATGCGGATAACAGCCGCATGTTATACGGGGATGGTCAAGCCATGGCTGCCGCGTTGATTCAAGGCATTAAGGCTATATAAGACTGTTTACAACCCCTGATTAATCATGGATATCTTTATCTACATTTAAGGTATCCATGATTATCCCCATAAAAAAATCAGAATAATGCTATACTTTCTCAAAGAATTGGTTTACTATTTTTGACTATATTGTTCATTAGTTTTTTAAGTGTAGCTGTCAGTAGTGTTTTTCCGCACAGTCGTATCCTCTCCAGATTTAACTTGTTGCAGGGTCACAGTAAAGACTTATCAGCAACAAACTGTTGTATTTTATTTTTATATTGAGAAAATTTATTTGTTTAGCCGTACACTCTCCTTTGCTTATCAATCACCCTTCGTGACTTTTTTACTGGCAACAGTGTCTCATCACTTGGTTCGTATCAGTAATAAATACGCCGCCTTTTTTGACTTTCTAGTATTTCATTGTAAAAAAATAATCATATATTCGCTATCCGCCAGATTTTCCACGTTTTATTATTTCTTGCCTCAAAAAATTACATATATTCTCCCACCTATAAATAAAAAAATCATAAAGCCCTTTAACAATAAAAAACCTTTATATTCTTATCACTACCTCGAAAATCTCCCATTTTTGTACTATTCTCGACAGAGAAGATAGTCAGAGTTAATAAAAAAATTTATATGAATTTATCTGTATAATCCCTTATTGAGAAATAAACTGTTGCAATGCACTATAAATAAAGGCTTGCTGACATCAAAAAAATATATTATCTTAACAACCGTGACCTTGATAGAAATCAAATATCACACTGATTAAGTTTGTTTTTTGTTGATATTGAAAATGCTTTTTATGTAAAGCTAAATTTAAAATTGAATGGTTTATTGAGTTTTTCATAAAAAAGCAACATTAAAGCAATATAAAGGCTTTTCTTTTAGAGAAAATGCGATAATAATTTTAAGAGACCATCACAAAAATTGTTACTGGTCTCAAGTTGTCAATCTTAGGTATATCAACTAAAAACAACCTTAACTAGCAATCATGCAGGTTGTTAGCGTGATATAACGATAATGAAGTGACTTTTTAGCTTTGAACTCGTATAACCTTGCCTTACAACCTGCACGTTTTCATACAATGCGTAGACAGGAAAATAAGTATGCAGACGGGAACAATAAAGTGGTTTGATGAGCTAAGAGGATATGGCTTTATAGTACCAGAGGATGGCAGTCGAGACGTGTTAATACACTACTCGTCAATTAGAGAAGAAGGCTTTAAATCCCTCTTAAAAGAAGGGCAAAAAGTTGAGTTTGAATCACAATTAGGTCCTAAAGGTCCTCAAGCAACCGTATGTGTGCCCTATTTGTAACCGATTTATAATAATGATATTAATAACTTGTTTAGAAAAAACTATACAAGTCATTATTTAAGTGGATGTGACACTCTTTTTATGTCACATCAAATAAGAACGCAGAAAAAATAACTATTAATAAAACATACAATAAAGCTGTTTCTAATGAGTTATTTTTCAAGCGAAGTAATGCTGTCATTTTACAAAGTAATGATGGTAGTAGGTATTAAACAAGTAAATGAGGTTTTTTTTTCATGCAAACAGGCACTGTAAAGTGGTTTAACGAATCTAAGGGTTTTGGCTTTCTTGCGCCTGATGATGGCAGTAAAGATGTGTTTGTCCATTTCTCCACTATTCAATCCAGCGGCTTCAAGACTTTAAAAGAAGGTCAAGCCGTACAATTTGAAGCAAAAATGGGTCCTAAAGGCTTGCAAACTTCTGTTTGCATTCCTCTTTAATTTTTCAGCACTGAGGATTTTTCATGCAAACAGGTACAGTTAAGTGGTTTAACGAATCTAAAGGCTTCGGCTTTTTAGCTCCTGATGACGGTGGTAAAGATGTGTTCGTCCATTTCTCTACTATCCAATCCAGCGGTTTCAAGACTTTAAAAGAAGGTCAAGCCGTACAATTTGAAGCCCAAATGGGCCCTAAAGGCTTGCAAACTTCTGTTTGCATTCCTCTTTAATTTTTCAGCACTGAGGATTTTTCATGCAAACAGGTACAGTTAAGTGGTTTAATGAATCTAAAGGCTTCGGCTTTTTAGCTCCTGATGACGGTGGTAAAGATGTGTTCGTCCATTTCTCTACTATCCAATCCAGCGGTTTCAAGACTTTAAAAGAAGGTCAAGCCGTGCAATTTGAAGCCCAAATGGGCCCTAAAGGCTTGCAAACTTCTGTTTGCATTCCTCTTTAATTTTCAGCACTGAGGATTTTTCATGCAAACAGGTACAGTTAAGTGGTTTAACGAATCTAAAGGCTTCGGCTTTTTAGCCCCTGATAATGGTGGCAAAGATGTATTCGTACATTTCTCCACTATTCAATCCAGCGGTTTTAAGACTTTAAAAGAAGGTCAAGCCGTACAATTTGAAGCCCAAATGGGTCCTAAAGGCTTGCAAACTTCTGTTTGCCTTCCTCTCTAATCTACATTAATAATCAACATTGAGGATTTTTTCATGCAAACAGGTACAGTTAAGTGGTTTAACGAATCTAAAGGCTTCGGCTTTTTAGCCCCTGATGACGGTAGCAAAGACGTATTCGTTCATTTCTCCACCATCCAATCCAGCGGTTTCAAGACCTTAAAAGAAGGTCAAGCCGTGCAATTTGAAGCCCAAATGGGTCCTAAAGGCTTGCAAACTTCTGTTTGCCTTCCTCTCTAATCTACATTAATAATCAACATTGAGGATTTTTTCATGCAAACAGGTACAGTTAAGTGGTTTAACGAATCTAAAGGCTTCGGCTTTTTAGCTCCTGATAATGGCGGTAAAGACGTGTTCGTTCATTTCTCCACCATCCAGTCCAGCGGTTTCAAGACCTTAAAAGAAGGTCAAGCCGTACAATTTGAAGCCCAGATGGGTCCTAAAGGCTTGCAAACTTCTGTTTGCCTTCCTCTCTAATCTACATTAATCAACATTGAGGATTTTTTCATGCAAACAGGTACAGTTAAGTGGTTTAACGAATCTAAAGGCTTCGGCTTTTTAGCCCCTGATGACGGTGGTAAAGACGTATTCGTCCATTTCTCCACTATTCAATCTGGCGGTTTCAAGACCTTAAAAGAAGGTCAAGCCGTGCAATTTGAAGCCCAGATGGGTCCTAAAGGTTTACAAACTTCCGTATGTATCCCTTTATAAACCATTACTTGTCTAAGTAATAATTAAGCCGTTACTCCCAAAAAGTAACGGCTTTTTTTATGTTTTTTCCATAAAATCAATATCTAGTCTTTAAACTATTTTATCTGATTTTTCTTAGAAAAATTAGTTCATGTCTAAAAACAAACGCTCGTTTGTTATCCCCTATGCTACAATTCCCCTCTTTTCTTTCAGCACGCCACGCGAAACTGTAGTGAATTGACTATGCAAAACATCCACGCTCATCGAATCCTAATTTTAGATTTTGGTTCTCAATATACCCAACTGATTGCCCGTCGTATTCGCGAAATCGGCGTTTATTGCGAGATTCATGCGTATGATATGCCAACAGAGGCAATTAAAGCCTTTAATCCTAAAGGAATTATTCTATCTGGCAGTCCTGAATCTGTTACTGATACAGTTACCAATTTTCGTGCGCCTGATTGCGTCTTTACTTTAGGCGTGCCTGTGTTGGGTATTTGCTATGGGATGCAAACCATGGCAGTACAATTAGGCGGAAAAGTAGAATCTTCTAATTTACGCGAGTTTGGATATGCACAAATTCGGGCGCGTGGGCATTCTCAGTTATTAAAAGACATTGCCGACCATGTGACGGATGAAGGGCATGGCATGTTAGATGTTTGGATGAGTCATGGGGATAAAGTCACCGCGTTACCGCCCAATTTTACCCTGATTGCCGCTAGTGAAAATTCACCCATTGCAGGTATGGCAGATGAAAGCCGTCAGTTTTATGGCGTGCAGTTTCATCCTGAAGTGACACATACGAAGCAAGGTTTATATATTTTACAACGCTTTGTACATACAATTTGTCATTGTGAAGCATTATGGACATCACAAAATATTATCGAAGACAGTATTCAAGCCATTCGTCAGCAAGTTGGTGATGAAGAAGTTTTGCTCGCGCTATCAGGCGGGGTTGATTCCTCAGTCGTTGCCATGTTATTGCATCGTGCGATTGGTCAACAATTAACTTGTGTTTTTGTAGATAACGGCTTGTTACGCTTGAATGAAGGTGCGCAAGTGATGCAGATGTTTGCGCAACATTTGGGCATTAAAGTGATTAAAGTCGATGCTGAACAACGTTTTTTAACCGCGTTACAAGGGGTGAGTGACCCAGAGCAAAAACGTAAAATTATCGGTAATTTATTTATTCAAGTGTTTGAAGAAGAAGCTAAGCGTTTAGATGCAGAAGGACATCAGCGCGGGACAGGTTTCCGTTGGTTAGCGCAAGGAACGATTTATCCTGATGTTATTGAATCCGCTGGCTCTAAAACGGGTAAAGCGCATGTGATTAAATCACATCATAATGTTGGCGGGCTACCTGAAAAAATGCATTTAAAACTGGTTGAACCCTTGCGCGAATTATTCAAGGATGAAGTGCGCAAACTCGGTTTAGAATTGGGTTTACCGATGGAAATGGTTTATCGTCATCCGTTTCCTGGTCCAGGGCTAGGCGTGCGGATTTTGGGCGAAGTGAAAAAAGAATATGCCGATATTTTGCGTCTTGCGGATGCAATTTTTATTGAAGAATTGCGTAAACAAGGGTGGTATGACAAAACCAGTCAAGCCTTTGCGGTTTTCTTGCCTGTGCGTTCTGTGGGTGTGATGGGCGATGCACGTAAATACGAATATGTCATTTCATTGCGAGCGGTTGAAACTATTGACTTTATGACAGCACGTTGGGCACATTTGCCTTATGAATTATTAGAAACTTTATCGAATCGGATTATCAATGAAGTCGCTGGCATTTCACGGGTTTGTTATGACGTATCCAGTAAGCCACCCGCAACAATTGAGTGGGAATAAAGTATTATTTATTGATATTTAAAGATTAATTTAAAAAGCGTGTTATCTCGTTTAATTAAGATAACGCGCTTAATTTTTTGGATTTTTGGCTACACTGTTACTGTTTAAGTATTTTTATGAATCATAACTCTTTTAAATGTGGACAGTGAGGTTTCGAAAATGATAAACATTCATACATTATCCGCTGATACAGCCATGACGATTTATTATGGTCAGCATCAGACCCCATTCGGTATGGGTTTATTAGGTATGACAGAAGCGGAAGAAATTTGCTATTTCAGTTTATCCACCACGATAGAAGGGGCTGAACAAGCGTTAATGCGTCATTGGTCACAAGCAACTTGTATTCAGGCACAGGAAAAAACTGCTCCGTTGATGTCAGCCATTTTTCAGCCTGCACCTGCTGTTACGCTATGTCTGCAAGGTTCAGCATTTCAACAACAAGTCTGGAAGCAATTATTAAATATCCCATTTGCAAGTACGACTAGCTATGGCGCGTTAGCGCGACAACTCGGGCAACCGCAAGCGGCGCGGGCGGTTGGGCAGGCTGTGGCAAGAAATTATATTGCTTTCTTAATTCCTTGCCATCGTGTGATTCGTCAATCGGGCGAGTTGGGCAATTATCGCTGGGGGATTGCGCGTAAACAGCAATTATTAGCGTGGGAAAAATCACACGCGCATTAAGCAACTTGGCTCGATTGGCGGGCGGTTAGCACTTGGCGAGTTTGTTGGACAAGTTGGTCGAACTCTGCTTCTAAAATAGGGTTAACGCCACGTATGCCTTGAATAACTTGTTCACTCCATTGTACATATTCTAAACAGCGTGTGACTGACCACGTTTGTGGCGGTGTGTAAAGAATATCGCGCACATTACAGATTTTATCTGCTAATTTCACCAATTTAGCGGAATGGGATTTATGGGGCGCACGTTCCACTTGTAAGCGTTTACGCTCGGCTTTTTCCAGACTTTTATCGTCTGTCACTTCTTGAACGATGTTTAACACGGTTAGACCGAATAAGTTTTGAATTTCGTCTGCCTGTGTATTGGTATCTTCTAAGGTATCGTGCAATAGTGCGGCGATAATAACCGCTATATCATAGACTTTTCCCACCTCCCAGAGTAAGGTAGCGACCTGAATTGGGTGATTAATGTAGGGTGATACTTGTTTATCACGTCGTCGTTGGTCGCGGTGTTTATCGGCAGAGAATCGCAATGCCTTTAATAATTGGGCGACTTCTTCTGCGGAAAAATAAATTGTCGTTTCTAACATGATGACCTACTCACTGCGTCATTGATGTTGTTTCTTCTTCGATATAGCGTGCTAAGTAGAGGCTTTGAAAGATAATAAACAACATGGTTAATCCCATTGTCCCAAAGAGTTTAAAGTTAACCCATGTGTCTGTTTCAAAATGGAAAGCAACGTATAAATTTAAGAATCCCATGACAATAAAAAAGCCTATCCATGCATAATTTAAATGTTGCCAGACTTGGGTTGTCGTCACTTGTACAGCGGTTTCTAACATGCGCTGTATCAAATTTTTCTCTCCAATGAATTGACTAGCAAGTAATGCACCTGCAAAGACGAAATCGATTAAGGTGGGTTTCCATTTAATAAAAGTTTCGTCGTGCAAGACTAATGTCATTCCGCCAAAGACAATAACAATCGCTAGTGTAACCAGTTGCATATTGTCATAGCGACGATGTTGAATGCGGTAAGTTATGACTTGAATTAACGAGGCAACAATAGCAACGGCAGTTGCAACATAAATATCTGTGGTCTTATATGCAATAAAAAATAATAAGATAGGGAAAAAATCATAGAGGAATTTCATATTTTACACGTAATCCAATGAGATAAAAAAAGATTTGTCAAATTATAGCTGAATTTGCTAATTTCTTGACATTAAACCCTTGTAAGGTGTGCTTACTATTATTTCGCGAGTGTTGGGAGAGATTGCATGATATATCAGAGTATTAAACGAGTTTGCACGGCGATAATGCGCTATCGTCAAGCTGTGCGACGCAACTATATAACCAAACTGAATTTTTTACTAGCCATGCTATTGATAATGGGTAGTTTATTACCTGTTAGTAGCTATGCAGTGTTTACATTGCGCGATGGACAAAATTTTGTTTATGACATCGAAACGAATGGCATTTTAGCAAAAGGTTCGTTCAATGCTTATGCCAATATGTATCGGTTACGCATTAATAATGTGAATTATCTCGGTGATGTTGCACAATTATCTGCGGATGGGCGAGAGGTTTATTTATCCAAATTCACAGAACCTGTGAGTGGGTTGCAGGTTGAACGCCGTATTTATGTGGCAAAAACTGGCGATTTTGCCCGTTATATGGATGTTGTGGGCAATCCAACAACGCAGAGTAAGAGTGTGACCTTAGAAATTTCAGGCACATTAGGTGCGGGTGTGAATACAACTCTAGCAGATAGTCGGAGTAATTATTTAATCACGCAAACGGTTGTTAATAATAAGGTCGTTAATACCAGCCCAACCTTATTGCATTATCATTCTCAAGCAGGGGGCGCAATTACAGCAACTCATCAACTCAATGGCGGACAATTAAATTGGACTTATCCCGTCATAACGATTCCTGCAAATAGTACACGACGCATTATCTATTTTATCGCGCAAGCAGATGATAAAAAAATTGCAACAGATATAGCGACATATATTGCTTTTAATCCCAGTAGCTTGTATGAAAATATTGAAGCAAGCACACGCAGTGAAATCGTCAACTTTACCCCGCCAAATCCAAATCCAAGCAACGATTTTAGTAGCGCGATTGCCTTAAGCATGAATGAAATTCGTCAAGGTAACTTAGAGGATAGCGATGCTTTTTCTCATCAACGTGCGGGAACTCCCTCTGATAAATATTTATTAAACCTTGCAAAAGGGGAAAGCGTGACGTTAAAAGCGGCGGCTGCGTTTAACACCTATCTTTATCTGTTTAATGACGTAGCAGGAACACAAGTTTTAACAGCGAATGACGATAAAAATAAATATACACAGCAGGCAGAAATCAGCTTTACCGCACCTGAGAGTAAAACATATTACATAGAAGTGACCGCGCTCGATAGACAAGAGCGAGGAGCATACAGCCTAAGCGTTAGCGCAAGTCAGCGCAATCAAGCTCCTAAAGCACATACATTCGCCATGACAGGGCAAAATGGGACAGCTCCCGCAACTTTTACCTTTACTGATTTCAGCCAAGATACAGACGGTCATATTACGCAACGGTGTTGGCAGTTTGGTGATGGTAGCGCGAGCCAATGCACAACGGGTAATACCATCAGTTATACCTATAGCAATGCAGGACAATACATTGTCGGTCTAACTGTAACCGATGATAAAAACGCAGTGGATACACAAACCGATGTTGCTTACGTTAGCCTGCCTGTTGAAGGCGTTGTTTTACCCTTAGCGAATATTGTAACGGGTGAATTAAGCACGAATGACAACCGTTCACGGACACGAGTGAATGCACTAACTGACCGTTACGTCATCACCGCACCCAATGTGGGTGAGGAACTGGTCTTAGAAATGTCTTCCGAACGCTTTGATAGTTATTTATACCTATACGACCAATATAACCGTCTTGTCCGTCAAGATGATAATAGCGGCGGTGGAAAAACAGCAAAAGTACGCTATACCCCCACTTATACAGGTAATTTATACGTAGAAGCGACTTCTTACAATGATAATCAACTGGGTTTTTATACCTTATCTTTGCAAAAAGTCAGTGAAGCGACAACGGTTAATGTCACCTTAGAAGCCTCAACCATGCTGAGTAATCCCCTGCAAAATCTTTTTGTTGCACGATTACCTGACAGCTTTAATGCCAATTTCTTCTTATGGAATTTTGGAGATAACACCGCCACTTTAAGCACTGACGAAGCCATTGCTTCCCATACATACAGCCGTGCAGGCACTTATACGGTAAGCGTGATTGCCAGCAATACAAATGGTGACAGAGTGACAGGCTCAAAATCCTTCTTTATCAACAGTCAAGTGATAATCCCACAAGCCAACTTTAGCGCGACTCCGTTATTTGGAGAAATTCCGCTCCCTGTCTTTTTCACTAATCAATCCAGTTCTGGACTGATTGGCGATGTGTTGCACTATATTTGGGATTTCGGTGACGGGCAAATTGCGACAGATAGCACGCCCAGTCATACCTTTACCGCAGCAGGCACTTATCAAACTGTATTAAGAACTTACTCCACCTTAACGCAACAAAGTAATTCTTATACTGTTCCCATTACCGTGATTGACCGCGCCAGCGAAAATATCACCATGACTGGCATTACCCGTTTACGTCCCCAAGTCTTAATGGGCGGATTAGACCCCATGCTAGTCGATTTACTTGAAACTGACATGAAAGTCTTCGCCATTGTCCGTGCAGGCAATGCGAAAATTCAGACAGTTCGACTACTATTAAATGGCAGCGATTACAGCCTCTCGTTACAACATGTCGCAACTTACAGCAATGGCGACCAACGCTATGAAGCCATGTTTCCCTTATATCGTGGTATTTTCCCCGCTATCACACTGGGCGATTTATTCGGTGCAAAAGAGGGACAATTTAGAATTCAAGTGGATGACATTAACGGACAATTCCATGCCTTTCCTAACTTAGAAATCGGCAGTAATGCAACCCTTACAACGACTCCTTTAGCACTAAAAATTGAACCGATTCGCGCTTTAAAAGTGCGTCGTCGTCAACCGCAAGTCCTCGCAGCAGGGTTTGACCCCGCCTTAGTGGATTTAAACGATACTCAATTTACCGTTAAAGCCATTATCCGTGAAGGAATTTCACCCATACAAAGCGTGCTACTAAAACAGAACCAAGGTAGCTTTGCCGTTGCCATGCATTTACTGGAAACCCTGCCCGATGGCGATTACCTCTACGGTGTTACTTTTGCCTACCCACAAGAAGCTTTTAGCAACTTGACATTAGGCAATATTTGGAGCAATCAAAACAGCCTTGAATACTTTAGCGTTGTTGTGACTGACCAAGCAGGCAATAACCATCGCTATCCTGAATTCAAGATAGGCAACTATCCTGCACAGTAAAAAACTAAACAGAGATAAAGATAATCTCCCTCAAATTCCTTGCTAAAAAAAGCGTTGAGGGAGATTTAAAAAATTGCTACAAAATTGCCTTCTGAAACAGTATATTATAGCAACCATACCATAAAGTAACCTGAGTTCGGCGAGTTTTATAAAATAAAACAGAGACCTGCTAGGTTTTCAAAACCTAGCAGGTCTGTCGGAACACGCGAAAAGAATTCACCAGAGAAGATTAAAAGATTGTCTGAATCAGGATTTTCAGAATTAACAGAATTAACAGAATTAACAGAATTTAAAACCCTAAAACCAAAAATTTAAGGTGAATAACGCTTTTTAATTCTGCTAATTCTGAAAATTCTGATTCAGACAAACTGTTGTCTTTTTAAAAGAAACTCGCCGAACTCAGGTTATTTATAACTTGAGTTCGGCGAGATTTATAAAATAAAACAGAGACCTGCTAGGTTTTGAAAACCTAGCAGGTCTTTTTTTGTCTGAATCAGAATTTTCAGAATTAAAAACAATTAAAAACATAATTTTTATTCTTTTAATTTTCTTGTCTTTTTAATTCTGTTAATTCTGAAAATTCTGATTCAGACAATCTTTTAATCCTGAAAATCCTGATTCAGACAAACTGTTGTCTTTTTAAAAGAAACTCGCAGAATTCAGGTTAATATTTATAACATTTTTTTTAATGCCGTGAGGACACGCTCATATTCAAAGTTATCAATGCATACTTTCAGTATATCGGCTAAATCGGGATGATTTTGTTTTAAGGTTAATAGTAATGTGTCTAAACGGTCTAAATCTACGCTGTAGAGTGCATCTCGGAGAGCTATTTGTAGCTCTGTCGGTAAGGCTTGCAATTCATCTAGTTGTAAATTGGTAATTTTTGGCGGTGGAATAGTGGGGAGCGTGTTTTCTGCATAACGATACTGTACCCCTAAATATTGGGCGAGTTTTTCAAAAATAACTTCTTCTTTAAAGGGTTTCGTCACAAAGTCGTCGCACCCTGCTTCTAGCATGGCGGCGCGTTCTTCTTCAAATGCACCCGCTGTGAGTGCAATGATAACGGTACGGTGTCCTGTTTTTCGCGCTTTAATACTTCGTGTTGCAGCAACGCCATCCATCACAGGCATACGAATATCCATCCAAATTAAATGCGGTTGCCATTTTGCCCAAATGGCGACGGCTTCTTGTCCGTTTGCGGCTTTTTGTACAGCAAACCCTAAAGGTTCTAGTAAACGACTGATTAGCTCTCTATTTTCCCAGCGGTCTTCTACCACGAGGAGGCGGTAAACAGGTTGATTCGGTGCTAAACCAATAATACGGCGTGCTGTATCTTTAAAGGGAACATCTGTTGCGTCAATGGGTGTCACATTGATATCAAAAGAAAAAGTTGTTCCTTGTCCGACCCAGCTTTCAACGGTAATTTCTCCGCCCATTAAGCGGACAAATTCTTGACTAATCCGCAAACCAAGTCCTGTGCCTTCTTGTGCTTGTTGTCCTGTGGTGGTTTGTCCAAATGCTTTAAATAGTTGACTCAGTTCATGTTGTGCAATGCCTAAGCCTGTATCTTTAACTTTGAAAAACAAGCGGACTTTGTCCGCTTCTGGCTTTGTGTGGGTAATGATTAGGCTAATATTGCCCGTGTTGGTGAACTTAATCGCGTTACCTAGTAAGTTAATCAGCACTTGTCGTAATTTATTTTCATCGGTACGGACGTAGTGTGGCAATGTATCAGGGCGTTGAAAGATTAAGTTAAGGTTTTTATTGGTTGCTTGTAAATGGAATAGGTCATGTAAGCCATTGAGCAGATGATATAAATCAAAATTTTGTTCGTTTAACATCATGCGACCTGCTTCAATCTTAGACATGGCGAGAACGTCGTTGATTAAGGCAAGTAAATGTTCTCCACTACGATTAATAATTTCTAAATTTTCTTGTAGGCTTGGGGTAATGTGGGCATCGCGTTGCATGAGTTGTGAGAAGCCTAGAATGGCATTCATGGGCGTGCGTAATTCGTGGCTCATATTGGCTAAGAAGGCACTTTTTGCACGGTTTGCGGCTTCAGCTTGGTTTTTAGCTTGGCGTAACGATTCTTCAATCTGTTTGTGTTCTGTAATATCGGTGAATGTCCAGACAAAGCCCCCATCTAAAATGGGAAAGTGTCCCATTTCTATAACTCTGTCATCTAAGAGGGGAAGTTCCGTCGTAAAGTTATCCGTGCGTTGTGCAGATTGTAGGATGTTTTTTAAGACAAAATTGCTACCGTATGCACGATCTAGCCAATCTTTGACAATTTGTTGGAAATTCGTGTGTTGGCGTAAAAAGTCAGCAGAGAAATTAAATAGTTTGGTGACACGTTGATTATAAGCGACAAGATTCCATTCTTTATCAACCATGAGAATGCCTTGCCCCATATTTTCTAAGGTGGCTTCTAAAATTCGGGTTTTTTGCGCAATGTTTTCTTCGGCATGTTTACGAACAGTAATATCTTCAACAATACATAGAATATATAAAGGATTGTGTTGTTCATCAAAAATAGGCACTTTAACGGGTTGTAAAACACGATGTCCTAAATTTGGGCTGTCGATTTGTGTTTCTGCAATTTCTAAGGCTTGCCCATAATTTAAAACGACTTCGTCGCTTTGTGTGAGTTTATTGGCTAAGTCATCGGGCATACAGTCATGTGCAATCCGTCCTAATACGTTTTCTGCATTAAAACCAAAAAATTGTTCACAGGCTTTATTCCATGCCACAAATTCAAAACCACAATCCCGTACATCGCGCACAAAAACCGCAACGGGTAGGCTATCTATCAGCGTTTGTAAAAATTGTTGATTTTTTCGCAGGGCTTCTTCTGCTTGTTGGCGTTTTTGTTCGTTATGAAAGGCTTCTATGAGTTGGCTAAAGGTGCGTAGAATGGGTTCTAAACTGTCCGCAAGTTCTTCAGTATAGCCTGTTAGGCGATTGTGTAGCCCTAAGACACCGATTAGGTGTTCACCACGATAAAGCGGAAGCCCTAAAAAGTTTTGTACTGGTGGATAATGACGGGGTAATTCATGGGTTTCAGTTAATGGTTCGTTGATAAGTATTCGTTCGCCACGATGGATGACCATGCCTAAGGCATTGTTAAGTTTATAAATATAATGTCCTGCGAGGGCTAAAGGTTGAAAACGGTTGTTGGGTTTGCCTGTATTGTCGTCAGGCGTAATTAAGTAGCCAATAGCATGGCATTTGAGTTGTGCTTGTCCGATTGGGTCGTATAAGACATCAGCAATGAAACCGAAGGAGCTTTCGGTTAACTCCAAAATTTGTTGGAGCATGGTTTCAAAGACTAGTCGTGATTCGTTATTGCGAATAAACAGGGAGAGGACTTGACTGATTAGGGATAGTTCTGCTGTACGTTGTGCAACACGTTGTTCTAACTCTGTATTCAACCGTTTTATTTCGGCTTCGGCTTTTTTGTGTTCGGTAATATCGACAACTTGTGTAATTAAATATAAGGGTTTGCCGTTAATATCGCGTTGTAGGGTTGAACTAATCGCTGCCCAAACAATATGTCCATCACGATGAATATAGCGTTTTTCCAAAGGATGTGGACTGATGCTGTATTCTAAAATTTGCATAAGCCATTGTTGGTCATTGGCTTCTTCTATGCTGGGGGTGAAATCTGCTTCATTACGGTTAATAACTTCATGTGGTGGATAGCCTAACATGAGACAAAAGCTATTATTTGCTTGTTGAATTTGTCGGTCTAATCCCGTTAAGGTCATGCCTATCGGCGCGTTTTCAAAAGCTTTACGGAAACGGTTTTCACTTTCGCGTAATGCAACCTCAGCTTGTTTGCGTTCAGTAATATCTTGAATATGGGTAATGCGGTAATTGCTGTTTGGGAGTAAAGATGAACTGACTGCTGCCCAAATCGTGCGCCCTGTTTTGTGTAAATAGCGTTTTTCGCCAATAGCTAAGGGTTTGAGCGGGTTCGCTGTTTCAAACAGTTGGCGGTTAAGCATGAGATCATCAGGATGGGTAATTTCACTGACGGTTTTGCTCAATAATTCATTACGGCTATAACCAAGCATTTGGCAGATGGCTTGATTGGCTTGTAGAAAACGATGGGTTTGGTTATCTATCAACATCATTCCAATCGGCGCGTTTTCAAAAATAGCACGGAAGTAGTTTTCACTTTCAAACAGGGTATCTAATGTTTCGTTGGTATCTAAGCGTAAGGTATGCGCATTATCATGTGTGTGGCGTATCCAGTACCATAGTAATAAGTGCAAAATAAAGGCACTGCCAACACCGCCGATAATAAATTCAGGGTGTAATTGATACCATTCTGTAAATCCAAGTAGCCAAGTAATGCCTAAAATCGCTAATAAAATCAGTTGAAATAGGATTAATTGACGGCGGGTCGGTGGCGTAATGCGTGGGAGAGAGGAGAAAGACATGCGTATTATCTATAACGACGATGAAGGTGGAGTGCGTGCAGATAAGTTCCCAGTTGAACTATTGCTTATTCTAATCCTGTCTAAGAATTAGCGACTGTAGGGAACTTTCAGTATATAGCAAACGTATTATAAAACGACACGGAGGACTGGCAGTCCTCACAGGACTGCCAGTCCTAGATTTAAATCACTTTATGGTACGGTTACTATAGAGTCGTCATGATGACAGGGACAAGACGATATCCCTGTCAATCTTATGCAATCAAGAGAAGATAATACGGCTGAAAAAGTCGTGTGTTAAATCAGCCTAATTTTTTAAAACCAGTAGTTTACCATCTCCCGTATAAACAATTAGTTGCTTATCAACGACTAAGGGTGGCGTTAATATCCGCGTACTACTTGTTTTATAACGTGCGACAAATTGCCCATCGTCACGACGTAAATAGTGTAAATAGCCTTCAACATCACCAACAACGACATAGTCTCCGATACTTACAGGGGCTGTTAGGGAACGGGCTTGAAGTTTTTCTTGTTTCCAAAGAGATGCACCCGTATGACGGTCTAATGCCCAAACATGGCTGCGTTGGTCGCTGATATAAACCGCTTTCTCATCAATGCCAATCCCTGCATAAGAAGGGACTTCACGTTGCCATAAGACTTGCCCATTACTTAAGTTAATCGCGGCACTACGTCCTTGATAACTTACTGCATAAATAGTGTCATTCAGTAATTTAGGGTCAGCATCGATGTCGACCATACGTTCTAATTCAGAGCGTCCTTGAGGGATTGCAACAGCAGTTTCCCACATTGTTTTACCTGTATTAGTTTCTAAAGCGGCTAATTTGCCATTGTCAAAACCCACTAAAACAGTTTGTGGTAATAAAATGGGATTGCTATTACCTCTTAAACTCAGTACAGGTACTGCTCGCTCTTGCATCCACATGGTCGTGCCATTTTGACTGCTTAAGCCATAGACTTTACCGTCCACAGTACGAATCACAACCAGTGTGTCATCTGCTTGTGGTGTCGACAATACTTCGCTATTGAGTGAAATACGCCATTTTTCTGCCCCATCATTCTGAGCCAGCGCGACGACATCCCCCTCATTACTCGCAATAAACAGGTTGTCATGATTGACCCCAACACCGCCAGAAATCACCATGTCTAAGCGTTTTTCCCAGCGTTCTTGCCCTGTTTTTACATCAAAGGCATAAACATACCCTTTTGGGGAAGCTGCAAAAACCTGTTGTTCATGGACAGCAGGTTGTAATTTTAAATAGGCATCATCAGCCCCACCGCCAACACTGGTTGACCATACAAGGGATACATCGACACTGGGCGTAAAGTCTTCTAATTTGGCAGGTGTTTCGGTGTTATCTTTATCACCAAAAATAGAACAAGCATTAAGTAAGACAAGCAACGCGCCAAGAGTGGTTAAGCGTGTCTTTTGCATCATGATTATTCCTGCTTAGGTGTTGTGGGAGCGGGTTCAGGTTGTGTAGTGACGGGGGTGTCGTCTTCATTATCCCCAATGGTGGTGGAATAAATATTGTCATTACTGATTGGAGTCGTCGGACGCTTTTGTGCTGTGCTTGTATTTGGATTGCTTAAATCGTGTGTTGTTGCAGGGGGTTGCGCTACAATTTTAGCGGGTAGTTTTACTTCTTCGCGGGTAATTGGCGTGATAGTTGTCTCTGTTGTACTGGTTTGCACAGCAGGGATGGTTATTGTTGTTTCCTGACTGGTCGCTGTGTTCGGATGGGCAACGGCATCAATAACAGTCGCTTTTTGCGTGCTGGGGTTTCCTAAATCAGATTGTACAGGTTCAGGCTTAGGTGGTTCAGGTAAGGTCGGAATAGCGGCTGCAACCACTTGTGCACTTGATAACCCTAAATTGTCCAATTTGATTTGAATATATTGGCGCACATTAGAGGATAACTCTTTGCTTTCTAAGGCTTGTGTATAAGCTGTTTTTGCCGCTTCCAATTGCCCTTCTAAACTAGCAATATCTCCGCGTAATTCTGCATAAGCAGGTGCAAACTCACCAACTTTTACACCGTCAATTAACTTTTTCGCTTCGGCAATATTATTTTCTGCTAAATATAATTTGGCATTACGTAAGCGGGCAATATGTACAAAAGCAGGGAAAGCTGGTTGATTTAACACCCATGCTAATTGTTCATGAGCTGTAGCAAAGTTGTTCGCCTCAACTTCTTCAGCGGCTAATTGGAACGCTCCTAATACGGCATATAAGCTATCACCGTGTTCTTTTTGTAAGCGGGTTAAAGTCTCACGACTACTGTCTAACTGCTTCTTTTCTACCGCTTCAACTAATTGCTCATAAGTCATGGATGACATTTCAGCCGTTTGTGCAACATAGCTTTCCCATGCACGCCAGCCAAAAAGCAAACCAAACCCAATAGCAACCCCGATTAAAATAGAACTTCCATTCTCTTTAAACCACTGTTTAATTGCCTCAACCTGTTCGTTTTCTGTTTGATATTCCACTATGCTTCCTTTTTTCGTGCGATGACTCTATAGAGAGGTAGAGCCTATGTTGTATTTAATACTGTCAATCAGTTAGATAAAGTTATTCGTGAGCAATTATTTTATAAAAATCTTTGCAGGTGATCAGCTAATTCTGTTTGTGCGAGGGTAACTTGAGCTTGATTATCACGCAAATATTTAACCGTAACCCGTTGTTGTGCAACTTCATCATCACCTAAAATGAGGGCAATACGCGCCCCACTTTTATCCGCCCGTTCAAATTGTTTTTTAGCATTACCACCACCGCAATGACTGATAATGCGTAATTCGGGCAATTGGTCACGCAATTGTTCCGCTAATTGTATCCCGTGTTCTACCGCTGTTTGTCCCATCATCACTAAATAAACGTGAGGGTTCGCATTATGGGGCACAAGCCCTGTTTGCTCGACCAGCATTAACAAGCGTTCTAAACCCATAGCGAATCCAATCGCAGGGGTTGCCCGTCCGCCAATCTGCGCCACTAAACTATCGTAACGTCCACCCGCGCAAACTGTACCTTGTGACCCTAACGCGGTTGTCACCCATTCAAAAACAGTGCGGTTGTAATAGTCCAAACCGCGTACTAAGCGGGGATTGACTTGATAAGAAATGCCTGCAAGGTCTAAACGGTGTTTTAATTGCTCAAAATGCTCAATGGACTCAGTATCTAAATGGTCAATTAATTTAGGCGCATTTTGAATCAATGCCTGCATCTCAGGATTTTTACTGTCTAAAATTCGTAACGGGTTCGTGTGCAAACGGCGTTGACTATCTTCATCTAATTGAGTTGGATACGCAGAAAAATAGTCTACCAATCGCGCCCGATAAGCGGTGCGTGCGTCGCTAGACCCTAACGAATTTAATTGTAAACTGAGGTCTTTTAAGCCTAACACCTTGAAACAACGAGCAGACATGATAATTAATTCTGCGTCAATATCTGCACTGGCAATGCCATAAGCTTCTGCGCCTAGTTGGTGAAATTGCCGATACCGCCCTTTCTGTGGTTTCTCATGTCGAAACATTGGACCGGTGTACCATAAACGCGGTGTTTGTCCATAAAATAAACTGTGCTCGATACCCGCACGAACACAAGATGCCGTATTTTCAGGACGTAGGCTTAAACTTTCCGCATCGCTATCCCCTTCCTCAGCCCGATCAATAAAGGTGAACATTTCTTTTTCAACGATGTCGGTCACTTCACCAATAGAACGGCTAAAGAGTTCTGTTTTTTCTAAAATAGGGGTACGAATTTCTTGATAACCATAACTTTCAAACACGCGACGCAATGCAGTTTCCACCGTTTGCCAGTAAGGTGTTTGAGTGGGAAGGATGTCGTTCATCCCACGGACAGATTGAATCGACTTAGACAAGGACTGCTCCTACAAAATACGTAATGAATTAAGAATAATGATGTATAAAATGGGGATGTCGTCAGGCGACATAATTTGCAAGCGATTAAAACACAAATGCACATAGTTTAAAAATCTATGTGCATTTGGAAAAGGCTATTTTTAAGTCAGTGGTGTTAAGCAACGCTTTTAATAGGTATTACACGCGCCTCTGTTGCAGATGGGGTTTCAAGTTTAGCGAGACGCTCGCGAATAACTCGTTCTAGCTCATCGACTAGATTATCATTTTTAAGTTTATAGGTTGGATTACCATCAATATACAACAGATTATTTGGTGTGCCTCCAGCTAATCCCACATGAACTGCTTTAGATTCGCCTGGTCCATTGACAACACAACCAATAATTGCAACATCTAAAGGCGTTAAAATATCTTCTAAACGGCTCTCTAAAGCATTAACGGTTTTAATCACATCAAAATTTTGCCGAGAACAGGAAGGGCAGGCAATTAAATTAATGCCTTTACGCCGTAAATGCAGGCTTTTTAGAATGTCAAAACCAACTTTGATTTCTTCGACAGGGTCAGCCGCTAAGGAAATCCGCAATGTATCGCCAATGCCTTCAGAGAGTAACATTCCTAACGCAATTGCTGATTTGACTGTCCCTGAACGCAAGCCGCCTGCTTCAGTCACGCCTAAATGCAAGGGTTGTTCAGTCTGTTTTGCCAACATGCGATAGGCATCAACTGCCATGAAAACATCAGAGGCTTTCACGCTAATTTTAAAATCGTGAAAGTTTAAAGCATCTAAGATTTCTGCATGACGTAACGCCGATTCGACAATTGCTTCGGCACAAGGTTCAGGGTATTTTTTTTGTAACTCTTTTTCTAAAGAACCCGCATTGACACCAATGCGAATGGGAATTCCTTTGTCGCGCGCGCTATCAACGACCGCACGGATACGGTCTTCGCGCCCGATATTACCAGGGTTAATTCGTAAACAATCAACCCCTAATTCGGCAACACGTAAGGCAATTTTATAATCAAAGTGGATATCTGCGACTAAAGGCACTTGTACGGCTTGTTTTATTTTGCCAAACGCTTCCGCAGCGTCCATGCTTGGAACAGAAACACGCACAATGTCCGCGCCAACTTTTTCTAAACGTTGAATTTGTGCAACCGTTGCCTCGACATCACAAGTTTCCGTGTTTGTCATACTCTGTACGGAAATGGGGGCATCGCCTCCAACTAACACATTGCCTACGCGGATTTGGCGGGAAACTCGACGTTTAATGTTGACTTCATTGTGCATGTGACTAAACCAATTTATTCAAAAGAAGGACGTGTTGTTGCTTGTTCACGGCTTAAGGCTGAACTACTGGTATTACTGGGTTTATTCGCAGTTGTTGTAGTATTGCTTGTTGTCGCGCTCGCTTCATTTGTATTAGCTGGCGCGGGAGCTGTGCCTAAGCTAAACCGCCGTTGTACTTTAACAGGCGTGCTATTGGAATCAATGGTTGTGCCATTGTAATCAACAGTAACACCAAAAATATTCCCTACTTTAAATTTAAAGGGAGGCGTACCCGTTAAGTTTTGTTGCGAACCCGCAGAGGCCGTGCCGTTATATAAAACTTTATTGGTACTGTCTTGTACTTCTATCCACGTTTTTTGGGTGAATTTTAAAACTAATGCGTTAGGATTATGTTCAGTGGCTGTTGTTCCAGTAGGTGCATTAGGCTGAATCACTATCGGCTCGACAGGCGTTGTAGAAGCAGTCGGTTGATTAATTGTAATTGGAATTGCAACAGGGATACTTTGTTGTCCATTTTGTCCCTCATTCGTAGCTGTTTCAGGCGTATCCGTGCTGGATTCTGAAGGGGGCGTGTATTCTGTACTGCTACTAGCCGTTCCACCGTTTAAGGGAACAGGAATTGGAATAGCCGTGCCATTTGCATCAACACTGGTGGGCAGTGGTGCAGGGATTTCACCATTATTACTTGTGTTATCGCTATTACTGGACAGGGAAATTTCTGGATAAATATGCCATAACGCCATGAGTAACATCAGTACCAGAATAATAATGACTGTTCCGACAATGACCCATGAATCACGGCTAGTCATTTGTTTCCGATGTTTTACAGGGGTTTTTAACAGGGGTTGGCTAACACTGGTTGTTTCATCTGCACCAAAAGCTTCAAGCAAAGAGTCGGCAGGAATTTCTAATAATTTTGCATAGCTACGAATATAACCCCGTACAAATACACGAGATGGTAAACGGGTATAATCGTCTGCTTCAATTGCTTGAATCACACTATGATTTAAATATAACTTATCTGCGACACTTTCCAGACTTAAATTCTTTTGTTCGCGGATATAGCGCAATCGCGCTCCTGGTTTCATTTGATTGAATTCAGGACTATCTAATACCAGTGTTGGTTGCGTTATTATTTCATCTTCTCCACTGCTGTTGGTCAACACTTGCACATCATCAATAGAATCACTTTGATTGTCTTTTATACTGTAAAGACGAGAGGCTTGGCTTGTTGAATTCATATCAACCTCTGGCGAAAATGGAGCGGAATATGTAGGAGTTGCGAGTGAGTCTTCTGTCTCTAAGTCTGGTGTTTCCAGTCTGACAGCTTGTGGAGATAAAGGATAAACCCGTCTGTTCATTGTCTTTCTGATTGATTAAGTAGTTGTGTTTGTTCGGATTCTGGAAATTCAGAACGCAGTAACATGGCATAACTGGCTTCAGAATCTTTGTCATGTAACATACGTTCAATACGAACACCTAGCCATAAAGTTTGTGGCGTATGTTTCGCAACAGATGCATAACGTTTTAAATAATCGCGTGCGTTAGCAAATTGTTTTTTATCATAATATAAGTTAGCTAACTGATATAAAGCCAATGGAAAATTTTTGTTAATCTCTAAGGTTTTGCGCAGATAAGCTTCCGATTTATCAAAATTTTGACTACGTGTTGCGCATAATGCTGCATTAATATAGGGAATTTCTGGCGTTCTATAAACAGGATTTTCCAATGACTTCATAAAAGCGGCATCTGCTTCAGCCCAGCGATTTTGCTTACACAAAAATTGACCGTAGTTATTTTGTGCATCTGAATCACGCGGATTTAGTGCAACCGCTCGTTCATAATGTTCTCGAGCAAATTCAGTTTGTCCTATACGTTCATACAACACCGCAATGGCATTATGTGCATCAGGATAGTTGGGGTCTATTGATAACGCCTTTTTTAAGCGTTCTAAGGCGATGTCATAATCCCCCCGTTGCCCCCGTTGCATGTACTGTACCCCTAATTGTAGGTAAATTTCTGCTTTCTCGTTTGCCTTATATTTTTCACCGATTGTATTTTCGGCTATATCATTAGTGGTTGGCTGAGAACTACAGGCACTAAGTACAAGCAAAGAAACAACCAATAATGCCTTATTAAACGGATAGTGTTTCATCCACAACTCTCCTGTTTAATGGGTATGATAGGGACATGTTTTTGTTGGCGGCGACTGCGGTCTTGTACTTTTCCTGCTAATTGTCCACAGGCTGCATCGATGTCATCTCCGCGAGTTTTGCGCGTGAGTGTAATCATACCCGCTTGGATTAAAATATCGCGGAATGTTTCAATCCTTGCAGGGTCTGAACGTTCAAACCCCGTTTGTGGAAACGGATTAAAGGGAATTAAGTTGACCTTAGACGGAACATGACTGAGTAATTTTACCAAGGCTCGCGCATGAGCAGGGGTATCATTAATACCTTTTAACATAACATATTCGAAGGTAACACGACGGCGGTTATCTTCTTCGACATAGGCTCGACAGGCAGCTAATAATTCGGCGATGGGATATTTTTGATTAATCGGAACTAATTGATTACGCAATTCGTCATTGGTTGCATGTAATGAAACGGCAAGATTAACGGGACATTCTTCTTTCAAACGTAATAAAGCAGGAACTATTCCCGCCGTGCTTAACGTAATGCGTCGCCATGATAAACCATAGGCAAAATCATCCATCATCAATTTCATCGCTTTGACAACATGATTGAAATTCGCTAAGGGTTCGCCCATGCCCATCATCACAACGTTACTAATGACACGTGCATAACTTTCATCTAACTGATAGCCTTCCGCTCGTAGTTCATGTTCAGCCAGCCAAAGTTGCGCAATAATCTCCCCCAGTGTGAGATTACGATTAAAGCCTTGTTGTGCAGTCGCACAAAAACGGCAATCTAAAGCACAACCCACTTGAGAAGAAACGCACAACGTACCACGGTCATCTTCAGGAATGAACACCGTTTCGATACAATTACCATCTGCTAATTGTAACAACCACTTACGTGTACCATCTGCGGATTTTTGTGTCGTGACAACTTTAGGTAATGTAATGCAAGCAACGGTTTGAAGCCGTTGACGAAGTGCCTTACTAAAATTTGTCATCTCGTCAAAATTGGTTACACCCTGTTGATGTATCCACTGCAATAATTGCGTTGCACGAAACGGCTTTTCTCCTAATTGTTCGGTAAAAAAAGTCGTCATGTCTTGACGATCAAAATTCAACAAATTAACTACATTTTCCATAAGAACACTTCATTGATTAGCTTTTTGTATAAAAACAATCGGCTATAGGGATAACAACAGAACAAGTAAACGGATATAACGCCAGTATTATATCCGTTTATGTATTCACAAATCATAAGAATGACCGAATAAAGAAGGCAATTTAATCAGTTACAAATTTGTGAATAAGTAAGGCAATTTAACGTGTACGTTTGCAGATTTCGTTTTCTGTAAAGAAATACGCAATTTCAATCTTTGCATTTTCTGCGCTATCAGAACCATGAACCACGTTTTCATCAACGGTTTGTGCAAAATCTGCACGAATTGTGCCTGCTGTTGCTTTTTTCGGATCAGTTGCGCCCATTAAATCACGATTTTGCTGGATGGCATTTTCGCCTTCAAGAACTTGTACAATGACAGGACCAGAAATCATGAAATCTACTAAATCTTTAAAGAAAGGGCGTTCTTTGTGAACAGCATAAAAGCCTTCGGCTTGTTCACGGGTTAAATGTAACATTTTAGCAGCAATAATTTTCAACCCTGCTTTTTCAAAACGAGAGTACACTTCGCCGATAATGTTTTTTGCAACGCCATCAGGCTTAATAATAGATAAAGTACGTTCAATTGCCATTAATAATCACTCCAAAATCATCTTAAAATAGAAATTATACGCAGGTTTGAAACGAGTTGCGACTGTTTAGAAAAATAGTCATCGATAGTCATTGTGCAGGAAAACATTAACTGTTTTCATAAGTAAAAACATGATATAAATCATGTTATAGTAGATTTTATACGTGAGTGTGACATGATAGATGAAAAAAACTTAACTTGTTTTTTTACTGTCGTTATCAAAGAAGAAATTAGCAATAATATAGTTTTTAATTAATTATTTACTAAATAAAATTATAAAGATTCAACGATATTTAAGCATCAATAAACCTTTTATAGACTGATAATTCTGCAATCTATTTAAATTATGCAATGCACAATAAAGTCGCTTGCTTATGCGTAGATATGCGTATTTAGTCCTACCAACAGACCCGCTAAACTCCTAATACAAATAACATTAAGGGTAAAAAATAAATAGTTGTTAATAATTAATACGAATGAAAAATACCATAAAAACCATTTTAAATCATTAATACTAAATGGCTGGTATATTTAAAATATTTCAATAAATATTAGAAATAATAATCACTAAGTGTAGCCTGAAGCAACATTGACAGGATTAAACAAATGGTACGAATAGTGCTGAAACTGAGGGGGCAGTCCGTAGGGATGTCTCAATTTTAGTGCTTTATTTACCTACGATTATTGTGTTTTCTGTCTGTCCGCCTCTCAAATCCTGACCTGATACTGTGGAGATGTGCTGATGAGTTACCATTGTTTAATAATCAAAAACACCAGTGTTTTTACACTGTTTGTAGGTTACCTATTATTGGGAATACACTCACTAGAGGCAAAACCTTATAACTTTGTGAATAAAGAACATGCTACAGAATGTCGTACCAATGCTTATGATATTCAAAAGCAATTATTAACCCTCAATCAATCCTCTATTTCTGAGGCTGAACGCCTTGCCCAACATACAGCAGACCTTGCGATTATTGAATCTCAATTAGAAACAACACTCTGTTATTTTGAGATTTATAATTATTCTAATAATCAAACGAATACTAAATATTATAGTGTCTGTATGTTACATGATGGTGTAAAGTGGATTAGCTGTTTGCTTTATGAAAGCATTAACCCATTTACAAGTATGGCTTATAAATAATCCAATATAATCACAAGCCATTATCTCTACTAATGAAACCCTTAAGGAAATGTGAGTTTAGCGCGTAACAAGAAGGCGAGCCCAGCTTGCCTTTTGCATTTTTGCCTCACTCCTCTTTTTATATGCAAAAGATAGACTGTATTCTTATCTCGTAATACGCTTGTATAAATCGCTTCTTTTTGAGTACCTGCCTAGAGAATACAGCCATGGATGATGAGCAACTACTTCGCTATAGCCGTCAAATTCTACTGCCTCAAGTTGGCATAGAAGGACAAACCCGTTTACAACAAAGTAAAGTTTTAATTATTGGTGTAGGTGGTTTAGGTTCGCCTGTTGCCATGTATCTCGCTGCGGCAGGGGTTGGACATTTATATATCTGCGATTTTGACATGGTCGAATTGTCCAATTTACAACGGCAAATTGTGCATAGCACCCAAGATATTGGGCAGTTAAAAGTGATTTCTGCAAAACGTAAATTAGAAGCACTCAACCCTTTAATCGAAGTAACGCCTATCGCCCATGTTTTAACAGACACCGCTTTATTACACCTAGTCCAACAAGTTGATGTCGTTTTAGATTGCAGTGATAACTTAAGCACTCGTTTTGCCATTAATTCAGCTTGTGTACAAGCGCGTAAACCATTGGTCTCTGGTGCAGCAATTCGTTTAGAAGGACAGATTGCCGTTTTTCACGCAGAAAAACCAGAGAGTCCTTGTTATCGCTGTTTATTTACCCACGAAACAGAAATACAAGAAAGCTGTAGCCAAACAGGTGTTATCGCGCCACTACTAGGTATTTTAGGCAGTATGCAAGCCTTAGAAACCCTAAAGCTACTCATGAATATCGGGGAAACATTAACAGGTAGAATGTTAATTTTTGATGCCTTAACAGCCGAATGGTGTCATGTGCAACTGCACAAAAATCCTAACTGTCCTACTTGTGGAACAATATCATGATATTAGCGGGGGATATTGGTGCAACAAAGACCTTACTCGCCATTTATAACTCAAGCACTATGCAGCCTTTAGTGCAATATAGCTATAGCAGCACGGCGTATGCACATTTTGATGAGTTGCTGCAAACCTTTCTCCACAAGGTCAATAAGCCACATATTGCCGCAATGTGTCTCGGTGTTGCTGGTCCTGTGCTTGCTGGTAGTTGTCAAACTTTAAATCTACCGTGGACATTACACGTCAATAAATTGCAACAACAAACCCATTGTATGCGCGTTCAACTATTAAATGATTTGGAAGCGATGGGGCATGGCATACAACATTTAAGCCCAACCGATTATGATTGTTTAACCCCTGAATTACCCGCACAACAAGGTAATATTGCCTTACTGGCTGCGGGCACAGGTTTAGGCGAAGCTTTTTTATATTGGGATGGTTCACAACATCATGTCATTGCGACAGAAGGCGGACATACCGATTTTGCACCGCAAACTGAGCTAGAAATTGAACTCTTACGCTTTTTACAACGTCAATATCAACATGTCAGTTATGAACGCTTGCTGTCAGGGGTGGGTTTATTCCAGATTTATCAGTTTTTATGTGAATACGATAAACAGGCAGAAGAGCCAGAAATCACGCGACAATTACAAACTGTGCCCGACCCTAGTGCTTTAATTTCTCAATTTGCGATGACACGACATAGCGTCTTATGTACGCGAGCACTGGATATTTTTATGCAGATTTATGGTGCTGAAGCGGGCAATATGGCATTAAAAGTTTTAAGTTATGGGGGGGTTTATTTAGGTGGTGGCATTGCCCCTAAAATTTTAACGGCCCTACAAACATCCTATTTTTTACAAGCATTCCGCGCTAAAGGGCGTTATCAAGTTATTAATGCAAAAATCCCTGTTTATGTTATTTTAAATCAACAAATTGGCTTATTAGGGGCTGCATGGTATGCCAAAACACATTTATAAAAATAGATTTTATTATTAACCTGAGTTCGGCGAGTTTCTTTTAAAAAAGACAACAGCTTGTCTGAATCAGAATTTTCAGAATTAACAGGATTTAAACCCCTTAAACCAAGAAATTAATGCGAATCACGCTTTTTAATTCTGCTAATTCTGTGAATTCTGATTCAGACAATATTTTAATCCCGCCAAATTCAGGTTGCTAGCAATAGAGACCCTTTTCAAGTATTGGCTGAACCTGTGTTGTATCCTTTACATCTCTTTGTTTTATCACTAACAAAGTAACATCATCTTGTAATTTACGCACCCCAATATGACGATTTAAATCGTTAATCACTGCCTGCTGAATTTCTTGCGCACTCAATGCCCAATATTGACTAACGACAGCACAAAGCCGTTCAATACCATAAGGTTTTCGCTGTTCATTCATCGCTTCAGTAATACCATCAGTATAAAGAACAATTCCCTCACCCGCCGTTAATTGAACTTCACGATGCATAATGAAATCCGTGATATCAGGCTCTAAACCTACCATAAATCCTAATGATAATGTATCAATACGTTCAATTTTTCCCAATTTATCCACATATAATACTTCTTCATGTTGTCCACTTAAGCGTAACGTTCCGTTTTGATAATCTAGCAAGGATAGGGTCAGATTTTTATCACTTTGCATACGTTGCAAATTACCGTATAGCGTGCGATTTAAAATACTTAAAAAGTCTTTAGGGTCATTAATATTGGAAGATAATAAGGTTCTAACAGCAGTTTGCACCATCATCATCAATACCCCGCTTTCTAAACCATGTCCTGTGACATCCCCAATACCAATCTTTATTCGCCCATCACCTTGTAAAATATCGTAATAATCGCCGCCAACTTCAGTGGCAGACTCCATAAAACTAGCAATATCTAAACATTCAATTTCGGCTAACTCTTCCGCTCGCGGTAATACCATTTGTTGCAAGCGTTTTGTCACAGACAATTCCGCACTCATGCGAACATTATCAGCCTGTAACTGTTCATTCAATGATTGAATGTGCTGATTTGCTTCAGCCAGTTGTGTCGCTTTTTCAGCTAGTTGCGTGGTACGTTGTGCAACTTTTTCCTCTAAGTTATCAAATGTTTCTTTTAATTGACCTGCCATAAGATTGAACGAGCGGGTTAATGCGCCTAATTCATCGCGTCGCTCAATTGGCAATTGTGTCCACTGTCCTGTTGCTAACTGTTGCGCAGCTTGATTTAAATAGCTAATTGGACGAATAACCCAATAAGAAATAATAAAGCCGAGTAGTAAAGCCACGAGCAAGGCAATTATTGCTAAACGAATTGTTGCTACCGTATTCGCATTAATTTGTTCCATAAAATCTTTTTCAGGTACGACGACAATAATTAAGTAATCTAAACCAAAATCATCACGAAAGGGCAAAATTTGCACAAATTGCCGTTGTTCTTCAATCAAAAATTCTAGTTGTTCCCGTTTATCGATGGCTTGAAAGTTTTGATAATGTTGTTGAATAAATTCAGCTGTTTGTCGAATTAAAGGCGTTTGACTACTTAAGGCAGAAAGCCGTTGTACTTTTTTATCTGTCACGCCCAAAGAATATAAAGGCTCTTGGCTAGAACTGGCGAGCAATATGCCTGAACGCTCCATAATAAAAGTTTGTCCATGAGGGCTTATTTTTAAATCATGTAAAAATTGGCTTAATGCGGTTAAGGTAAAGTCTGTTGCGACAACGCCCACAAATTGCCCATTTTTAAATAACGGCGTGCTATGCGTAATAGATAACCAAGTCTGCCCAAAAAAGCTAAAAACTTCACTCCAGTTCGATTTCCCAACCTGAATATTCCAACGGGCTTGTTGCGCTTGCTCTGCACGCTTGTACCATGTTTGCTGTCTTGGGTCATAAGCAGGCACAAACGACAATACATTACCTTCTCGCTGTCCTTCTGGCGTTAATAAATAGGTTTCCATATCTCCTGCTGTTTGTGCATTTGCAATATCAAGGCTAAATGCGTGACTCACACGGCGTTCAATACCAATAAATTCCCCCTGCACATTGCCAACTTGGATATAACTCATTTCATCAAATAGTTGTAATTGCTTTAAAAAAGCCAATTGTGCTGTTTCCAACTGTTGTATATCTAGCCAGCCTAAAGCGACGGCATCTTGTATAAATTGATTCACCTTGTAAGGCGTTTCTAAATAATGCTGGAGATGGTCTTGAATGCGAATACTGACTGACTGACGCAGTTGTTGCGCTAATGTATTGACGGCTGTTTGCCCATTACTCCAAGAAAACCAGCCGACAATACTCACTGTCAAAAAAAGTAATATCGTGAAGGGAATAATAAATACATAACGTAATGGCACGAGATTAACCCAACGGATAAACCAAGAAGGAATAAATTTTGTCATACATCCTACAATAACCAGCTATTGACGACGCGCTAATAAGCGTTTTTCGTAGTCATTCATTTTACGGATAAAGTTATAATCGGCATCTTCAGCTGGTACAAACCCAGCCACTTTTAATTGCGCTAATCCTTCTTTATCACGGAAATTTAGCACCGCATTTTTTAAAGCGATTTTAGTTGCCGTAGGTAAATCATCTCGATAAGCAAAAACAGAGTTAGGAATTAATTCGGATTGCCAAATAATTTGAAAGTCATCCATAGACCATGATTGCCCCTCACCACGTCGTAAAACGTTCTCGCTCACGGAAACAACATCAGCCGTTTTCGCGTTTAACGCCAATAAAGATTTTTCATGACTGCCTGAATAGCCCACCTGACTAAAATAGGTGTTTGGGTCGATACGAGCTTCTAAATAAAAAAACATGTTAGGTACTAAAGTACCGCTAGTTGATTCTGGGTCAGGATATAACCAGCGTTTTTCTTTTAAATCAGAAAGCTGTTTTAATCCTGATTCTTTTAAAGTCACAATAAAACTGTGATAACCTTCGCTCCCATCCACGCTTAATAAACGTACAAAAGCCCGTGCATTCGCTTGTTCGGCGGCTTCTATATAGGATTTAGGGCCATAATAAGCAAAGTCGATTTTTTTGGCTTGCATCTCAGCAATGACGTTGCCATAACTAGCGGGTGTTTGTAATTCAACAGGAATATTAAGTGTTTGTTCTATATGTTGTATAAAACGGGTGTAACGTTCTTTTAATATCTCAGGGGATTCATTGGGAATAAGTCCTAAAACTAATTTTTTGGGTGTTTCTTCCGCAATAACATGACAAGGGAATAAATAGAGCAGGCTTAATAAGCCATAGGCAAGAAAGCGAAGCGACATAATGAGCACCCTATAACGTGCAATCAAACTGATATGGTGATTGATAGATTGCAGTCTAACGAGTCAATATGTACAGATAATGACAGAAATCTTAATAAAAACAGAAGGAAAAAATTAGGGAAATTTTTAGAAAAATGAAGGGAAAAAGTCTTAAGTAGAAAGAAGGCGTATCCTACCCTGAGTACGCCGTGAACGCTTATAATTTACTGATTTCTGCGGCATCTTCATTGTCCTTGATGATTTGAACGTTATCACCAATATTGAAGTTGCCTTCTTGAGAAAAAACCGCATCAACTAAATGACCGTTGCTGGTTTCTACAGAAACAATATACAAACCGTCTGTGCCACCAATCCAATAAACCTTCCCTGTTTCTGGTTGTTCGCGGCTAATCGCTTGTGTTAAAGCGGTAGAGCTTAACAAGACAAAAAACAAAAGTAGTGTTATAGGTTTAGCCATTAGATAAACTCCTAAGAATAGATCGTTAAAATTCTAGCAAGATTAAAAACAAGTCTCAAGTGGCTAAGGTAATGACCTAATTGTAAAATCTGAAACAACATGCTAGGCGTTATCATCTTGATATAACACAGCTAAATTACATCAAACAGTGTGCCTATTCGTTTTTAAATATGGAAAAAATCAGGTAGCTTATAGAATATAAAAAATAAATTTTTTCAGATTGAGATAAATAGCGATTAAGCTGGAAAGTGGGATGAGGAAAGCGCGGATAAATTGGAGAGGGGGGGATTCACTAAAAATACATTAGGTTGTGAAGGGTACAACATTTGTGGTGTTGTGCATCGCGACCTAATGTAAGGCGGAATATAATGGGCGGGAAATCGTCGTTTGAGTGTCATTTGTTGTCGTAAGTGTTGCATTATTCTTGCTCTCCTGTTAACCAAGTGTGTACTGAGCGTTGTAACTGTTGTTTATCGCGCATACGTTGACCTGTTTTTGATGGTTCGTGTACCCCCCCTTTTCGTAAAATGGGTGCGCGTGCGATGGGGTTATGAATCACCTGCCGAGTTTTTGACGGCATAGTTTTGCGAGTGGGCATTATCTTCATCCTTATAAAAAACATCATAGTTTTCGTGTGAATAGCGAGTGTTTTGTGTTTGCATATTAACCTCCGTTTTTGTATTAAAAGTTCAATCTAATTCTTACCTGTCAAAAATCTAACAGGCAAGAATTAGCTTCTACCCTAAAGCCTAGTTTTTGCTTTCAGCAATACCAACTTCTTTTGCTAATTCTAATACTTTACCATCAGCATTAGCTTTGCAAGCTTCCCCTAAATTTTTGACAAAATCGCCAAGGGCTTGGGGGTCAAAAGAGGTATCGTCTGTTACCCCAGATAAATAACCGTCTAACCAGAACAACATCATAGATTGTGTGTTTTCATCCATGCTTTCTAACTGTTTGCAGGTCATTTCTTTTAAGTCCACTGCATCAGCTGCATTGACTAAAGGTGCTGCACCTAAGCAAGCCAATAACGCAATTGCACCGAACAGTTTTTTCATATACAAACTCCAAGCGAAGTAAGAGTACATCTTTATTTTAAGGGGTATCCAGATAACCAAAATACTGTTATCCGCCCCGTAAATCTAGCACAAAAAATGCCGAATAATCTTTGTAAAAAATATTTTTTGTTGGTCATGAGGAGAGCTTGCAATCATGTCAAGCTGTCAGCTTTTCAGGCTGAAAGAGACTTATGTAAAGCAAAAATCTGGGTGTTTTTAACCGAATAAGCACGTTAAAATTGAATTATTCTTTTTTCTCATGTTTCAGGACTGATAGGATGCCCCTTACTTCGCGTTGGTATGCTCACATTGTTCTCATCATGTCAGCAGTGTTACTCGTTTATGCACAGACTGTTGATGTTCCATTTTATTTAGATGATTTTTCTTCTATTCAAGAAAATCCTGTCATTTATCAATGGAAAGGAACATTAGCAGAGTTATGGAATTTTTCAGCCCTGCGGATACTGGGCTACTATACATTTGCCTTAAATTTTCAAGTTCATCAATTTGAAGTTTTTGGCTATCATATTGTGAATATAGCCATTCATATGCTCGCGGGTTTAAGCGTTTTTCTTTTTGTACACAGCTTGATGCAAACCCCTGTGATGCGTCACTATTTAACCGACAATAGTAAACACTGGCTACCGCTATTAGTGGCTTTACTCTTTGTCTTACATCCGCTACAAACTCAAGCAGTCACTTACATTGTGCAACGGCTTGCCTCAATGGCTGCCCTTTTTTATATTTCCGCCTTAGTTTGCTATTTACAACTCCGTCTTGAAAAAAACACACTTCAACAATCTGCTTGGTTAGGACTGTGTCTTGTTTTTTGCCTCTGTGCTTTTTTTACAAAACAGAATACCGCAACATTACCATTAGCCTTTTTACTCTTAGAACTACTTTGCTTTCCCATTTATAAAAAACGCTTACAACTGATTACAGTAGGAACAATTGCAAGTTTATTCATTATTTGGGCTTTGCTGGCTCTTTTGCTGGGAGCGAATCCTTTTTCGCTGACTGCGATGCAAGCCTTAACTCAAGAAACCCAAGAAATTTCCAGAACGATTTATTTAGCAACACAATTTAGTGTTTTATGGACATATATCTCACTGTTTTTTTTCCCGATTGGGCAACATATTGATTATAGTTACCCCATTGCCAGCAGTTTTTGGGATACAACAGCTTTACTTGCCTTAAGTGGACATCTTTGCATTCTTATCATCGCATTCTACAGTGTTAAACGCTTGCCCCTATTAGCGTTAAGTATCTTTTTCTACTACCTCACACATCTTGTAGAATCTAGCGTTATTCCCATTACTGATGTTGTTTTCGAACATCGGACTTATTTACCTAATCTCGGCTTATGTTTACTCAGTGCTTGGTTTTTACTCGAAGTGATTTATAAGCACTTTGACCGTCGCATGAGCCTTCTATTTATCCTGATTATTCTTGTCACACTCAGCGTGATGACATGGAAACGTAATCAATTATGGCGTGACCCCATCGCACTATGGCAAGACAATACGCAAAAATCGCCCAAAAAAGAACGTGGCTGGATTATTTTAGGTAAACACTTAATACAAGCAAACCGTCCATTAGAAGGCATTCAAGCGTTGCAAAACTCAATGACGCGCGTAACGGATGAGAATGGCAATCAATCAGTACGTATTACGGTAGAAACCATACTTAACCTTGTTGTTGCTCATCGCATGTTAAAAGAATATGACGAAGCCATTGCCTTGATTAACCAAGCTATTGCTTCCCCTTCTTTACGCCCTTTTGACCGCTCTAAATTTTTCGTTAATCAAGGGAATATTTTTTATGAACAAAAACGCTATGCAGAAAGCGAAGCCTCTTACCGTCAAGCAATTCAATATTATCCAGAAAGCCTCACCGCTCGCGCGAACTTAGCCAGCATTCTGGCAACAACAAATCGTGAAATGGAAGCCATTCAATTGTACGAAGAAATTTTAAAAATAGACCCGAATAACGCTGTTATTTCAGAAAACCTACAAAAAGTGAAATCAGGTCAACATCTTAATTAATCTGAGTTTAGCGATATTTTATAAGTTAAACAGTAAGTTCAGGCATAAAATAGCTTCAGCTATTTTACGCCTGAACTTACAGCAAGCCTCTGTTTTAACTTTTAATATCGTCAAACTCAGGTTAATTAAGATAGAATTACTCCACTAAGTCATCAAACCCTAGGTTTAAGGAAAAAACAATGCGTAAATCACTGTACTGGCTAGGATTCAGCATCAACCTTTACGCAATTACAGCATGTACTGATACCACATCGACCACGACACAGATACATGTAGATATTCCTGCCTTGTCCGCCACAATAAGTACACCATTACATCTAAACCTAGGGCAAGGAGTAGAATTACGGATTCACCTCAACGATGCTGAAGGACATCCACAGGCAGAAAAAGTATTACAAGTTCGTTCAAAAATCGGTAATTACATCGGTGACGAAACGCCCATAACCAACGCAATGGGAGATGCTTACGTCATGATACTAGCGAACAAACAAGGCACGGATACACTACAAATTCAAGACCAACAAGGCAGCCAACGAGAAATCGTTATTCAAGTGGAGAAATCACAAGCAACAACCGATAGCAATAACACCCATGTCATACCGCCCCCAGCATCAGGGCTACATGTTGAAGTGCCAAATTTACGCGGCTGGGGACAAATCAGTATTATTCAAACCAGCTTAGGCGACAATGTCGAATTGCAAGTCAACTATCTCAATGACAAAGGAGAACCCGAAAGCGGTCAAGTGCTACAACTCTCCTCCCGCCAAGGTAATCACCTCTCAGATAACCAAATAACCACAGACCATAATGGTCAAGCCGAAGCAGTATTTTTAGCCACAATTGTCGGGCGTGATGTTCTCACTATCAGTACCCCTGAACAAGACAAAACAGCAAAATTATATTTTAATATCCAAGACCTAGACCAAGAAAACACCCCACTATTACCCATAGAACCACTGACAGAACAAGCTGGCATTGTGTCATGGAAAACCCTCTCTCAAGTACAAATTGAAGATACACAAATCCGCTTTAATCCAGACATTCAAGCCTTAAACACAAAAACAATTACCATAGAAGGCTTTATGACACCTTTAGAAAACAATGAGATACAAAAACATTTCCTCCTCTCAGCCCTTCCCCCAACCTGCTTCTATTGCCTCCCAGACAGCAATGAAGGCATTATCGAAATTCACAGCATGGACGGTATTCCCTATACCTTTAGACCATTACGCCTACAAGGTATTTTTAATTTAACGCCAAATAATGACTCAGGATTTTTCTACCAACTAGACCATGCACAACGACTCCCCCGCTAACACCCTGTTTGATCATAACGCATGACATGCACGACCTACCCCGCGAAAAACTGACCGAACTCCTCCAACGCTACGGTACAACCCTTTGCCACAATGCCAAACGCTTAGAATCCCTCCTGCGTGATGCCTGTGCTGGAGAATATCAACGAGAAATTTTCGTACTAACACACGCTTTAAAACAAGGTATTGCGCGAGAAGTCTTTCACCCAAAACTAGACACCCCTAGCCAAATACTCACAACACGTCTTGCGCAACGATTACACGACAATCTTGGCTTTGATAAAAATCTCGCACTTTGGGCAGTACAAAGCTGGCTTACAGTCAGCAATAGCTTTCCGCCACATCAACGTTTTATCCCAGAACGCCCCAAACATCTCCCAGTGCTGTTTCAATCTCTCCAATCACACCCAACACCAACCAGCACACAATTACCAGAAGAATCATTAACAACCCAATTTATGACACTTCCTGATAACAGCCGTTATCAAGGCGAACTCCACGATGGCAAGCCACATGGTAATGGCATCCAAATTTATCCTGATGGATACCAATATGAAGGCATGTTTTACCAAGGACAACGTCAAGGCAATGGCAAAGAAGATACGCAAACAGGAGAACACTACGAGGGCGAGTTTTATGCAAATCAACGTCATGGCAAAGGTATGTTGACACTTGCTAACGGCGACAGCTACAGCGGTGAATTCACACACGGACACTTTAACGAAAGTACAGGCACTGCTGTTTTACATTTTTTAGATGGCAAATGTTATGAAGGAGAAACCCGAGAGCATCAGCCTCATGGGCAAGGAAAACTCTCATATCCCAATGGCGAAAGCTATGAAGGTGAATTTTGGGAAGGCGCATACCATGGCTGGGGGGTTCTACATCAACACAATGGCAACTATTATGAAGGCGAATTTCGTGACAATAAACGGCATGGATATGGAACACTAATTTATGCAAATGGCAGTCGTTACCAAGGTCATTTTCGCCATGGTAATTATAACGGACAAGGGACTCTCCAATTTGCAAACGGTAGTCAATATGATGGCAATTTTAAAGACGGTAAATTTAACGGTTATGGCGTATTTATCTCGATAAATGGTAAACAACAAAAAGGGATTTGGCAGAATAATCAATTATTAGAATCAAAACTTGATGAAACCATTGCTTTAAAAAATAAAGTGAGTAAATTCAGTGATGGTACAGAAAAAATATAAGCCTTTTGGTCAATATCAATTTGATATAACAGCTGATGAACCCGCTGAAAGAATATTTAAATTGCTATGGAAAAAAGCAATACATTTTGCTGTTGTTAATGCAGGCGTGAGTTTTTTTCAAGACAAGGGAAGTGCTGCAAGCAGAAAGTCATTTGTTGCGGCATTTGATGAATTTCCCATACTAAAAAAATGTATGCATCAAGCATGGTGGGCTAACACTTGGGCAGGCACAACGCTTTATAGTCACGCGATGTTATTGGTGTTCGGAAATAAATATACTGATGATTTTGATATATTTTTTGAAAATATAGACGGTTTATATTGGCATGGTGGAGAATCATGGGATGACTTAATGCTTTTTCACCATGATTGCTTATTGTTTTACGTCTGTACCCATGAAAAATTTGGCTCTATTTTTGGTAATACACAGTTATTTAAAGAGCTTGCATTATCATCACAACAATTACACCCTGCTAAACATGATAAGTGGATTATTCAAGGTATTCCTGTTTCACCTCAAATCATCACTGAACTACTTCGCTAACCCTTAAGTTCAACAAGATTTTATAATTTGCTCATTACCAAGTTTCACTTGGCAACGCGCAATCTAAATAACCCGAGCTCGGCGATATTTTATAGATTAAACAGTTATTTAATGCACAAAATTGCTTTAACTATTTTACAAGGATAGGGGTTTTCTTCCTTCTTCCTGCTTTACCCCGCTACGCGGGGAAGAGAGTAATCTCTGCTAGTCCTTTAAACCGATTCGCGTGTTCCGACAGACTTGCTATAGTAAACGTACCACAAAGTGATTTAAATTTAGGACTGCCAGTCCTTCGCATTGTTTTATAGTACGTTTACTATATTGGTTAAAGGGTTATGAGAATTTCGAGGCGTATTGTGTTGAGGTGTGGAAGATGCACCGACAACATGCACATCGTTTGATTAATGCAAGCGCGGTTGTGCGTAATTTGTCCTCAGTTGGTGACATGCCAAAGAATGAGGCGCAGGTTAGACCGTTAGTGGGTTTACCCCCTGAGAAACAGCGGGAGGTGTGGGAGACCGTTTGTAATTCTGATGAACCTGTCACAGCGGAACGGGTGAAAGCAGTTATTAAAACAAATGATAGTTTTCTGATTTGCCTAAATAAACAAGATGACATAGATGAAGTTTTTAGTAATTGGGGTATGCGCTGTATTGAGATTAAGTTAAGAATTAAAACTGCGTTAATAAACAATTCCCAACACCCTAAAAACTTAGATAAAAAGACATGGGATAAAATTTTATCCGTTTTTGAGGACATTGAGCTTATTGATAAGAAGTTAGGGGAGATTGAGGGGAAGTTAGAGGGGTTTAAGTAATGAGTGAGATTAAGTGTCAAATAGAAGTGCCAAGCGGTTTAGTGGGTGAGGTGTTATCGTTTTTGGAGTCTAAGCAAGCGGAGCATGGGTTTAGTGAGTTTGTACGGACGTATTTAGAGGAAGTCGGAACATTAGGAAAGATTAAGCGCGGTAAGCGGGTTCATGTGAACGTTGAACGGGATAGGGCTTGCTTTCGGAATTTAGTGTTTTTCTTTCGGGGTAAAACGATTGAGGGCTTGAGTCGTCAGGATATAGGGGAGTATGTGAGGTATCGCCGTTCTCGGGTATCTGATTCGACTATCAGGCGGGAATTAGCGGTTTTAAGTGCGGCAATTAATTACGCCACAGTTCAATGGGAATGGAATTTGACGAACCCAACCTTGAACCAGAAGCCCGCACAGAATCCTGCTAAGGAGCGGTATTTAACACAGTTAGAAGCAAGAACGTTGGTTGAGAAAGCACGATTTCATGGGAGAGCGCCTTATCTTTGGTTGTTTATCCTATTGGCGATTAATACAGGTATGCGTAAACAAGAGTTATTAGGCTTAGTCTGGACGCAGTTTAATCGGGATACCGCCAGTTTACGCTTGCATAAAACGAAGTCGGGAAAAGCACGGACTGTTCCTTTAAATCGGGTTGCGTTGTTTGCTTTAGAACGCTTACATCAGGTTAGGAATGGGCGTTATGTGTTTCAGATTGCAGGGCAACCGATTAGAGATATTAAGCGCAGTTTTGCCTCAGTGTGTCGGTTAGCGGGGATTACGGATTGCTCGCCGCATACGTTACGCCACACTTTCGCGTCTTGGTTAGCGATACAGGGGAAGTCTTTAAAGCATATAGGTGAAGTGTTAGGACATAGCAATGTCTATGTGACAGAACGCTATGCACATTTACAGACGGCTGTTTTACAGGAAACAGTAGCGAGTTTGGATGAATTATTTGAATCGTTTTTTATTCAGAATCAGGATGAAAAGAGTTGATTCTACTTTTTAACCTATCTATTGAGAGAAATTAGAAAAAGCGGGATATTTTTCAAGTTTCTCGAACGGTCGCAGAAAATCACAAAGATGAATTAAATCAGGTGTTAAAGCTGAATGAGGTTTTAACAGCGGAAAGGGTTTTTTGTCAAAACGGAAGATTAAAAAAAGTTAATAAAAATGCAGGGGAGAAAATTTAAGGATTATAAGGTGTTGGTGGCTATAAGTGGATTTGAACCACTGACCTCAGCATTATGAGTGCCGCGCTCTGACCAACTGAGCTATATAGCCATTTTGCTTGCGATTTGAAGAAGGAAATTTTATCGATTGTTCGTATTTTTGTCAAGCATCGTTTTTATTTTTCGTATCACGGTATCAACGGATTGACAAAAAATTACCCTCTGTTAATATTTTGACTAATCGTCAAAAAAAGACGTAAAGAATTTTATTTACTTTTCCTTGTATGAGGTTGTGATTTATGGCACTTCCTAATCTTTCTGAATGGTCTTTACAACATCAGGCGTTAATACGTTATTTTTTAATTGCATTATTAGCGGCGGGGGTTTTGTCTTATAGTCAGTTGGGGCAAATGGAAGACCCTGAATTTACGATTAAAACAATGGTTGTTCGGGTTTTATGGACGGGCGCGAGTGCGGAAGAGGTTGAACAACAAGTTACGGATAAAATAGAGAAAAAATTAGAAGAAACGCCGTATTTAGATTTTTTACGGAGTTATTCTAAATCGGGAGAGAGTACTTTATTTATTAATTTGCTTGATTCTACGCCCGCAAAAGCAGTACCTGATGTGTGGTATCAGGTGCGGAAAAAAATAGGGGATATTCAGAATACTTTGCCAAATGGGGTCAAAGGACCTTTTTTTAATGATGAGTTTGGCGATACTTTCGGGTCTATCTTTGCGTTTACGGCAGATGGTTTTAATTATGCGGAATTGAAAGATTATATCGATGATGTGCGTCAGGAGTTATTGCGGATTGATGATGTTAGTAAGGTGGATATTGTTGGGGCGCAGGAAGAGAAAATTTATCTGGAGTTGTCACATAGTAAATTAGCGTCGTTGCAGATTGACCCGAATTTAATTATCAATACGTTACAGGCACAAAATGCGATTGCACCCGCAGGAACGATTAATACAGAAAGTGATGCCGTGCATTTGCGGGTGAGTGGGGTGTTTGATTCGGTTGAGAGTATCCGTAATTTAGGGATTTCTACTAATGGGCATGTGTTTCGTTTAGGCGATATTGCAACGGTTTATCGGGGTTATATAGACCCACCGACAACAAAAATGCGTTTTGAGGGGAAAGAGGCAATTGGCTTGGCGGTTTCCATGCGGAAAGGGGGCGATGTCATCATTTTAGGGAAAGCATTGCAGGTGGCAATGGCGCAGATTAAGCAGAATTTACCCGTTGGTATCGATGTGCATCAAGTTTCCAATCAGCCCGCTGTCGTTGAACATTCTGTTCTAGAATTTGTGAAGGTGTTGGCTGAGGCGGTTATTATTGTTTTAATTGTTAGTTTTTTAAGTCTTGGTTTTCGTACAGGGTTGGTTGTGGCGTTATCAATTCCCTTAGTATTAGCAACGACTTTTTTGGTGATGAAATTTTTCGGGATTGATTTACAACGGATTTCGTTAGGGGCATTAATCATTGCCTTGGGCTTATTAGTCGATGATGCAATGATTGCGGTAGAGATGATGGCGTTGAAATTAGAGCAGGGCTGGAGTCGGGCTCATGCAGCAACCTTTGCTTATAATTCAACCGCTTTTCCGATGTTGACAGGAACATTAATTACGGCAGCGGCGTTTTTACCTGTGGGGATGGCGAAATCTGCGGCGGGTGAATATACCTTTTCGATGTTCCAAGTTGTGATTATTGCCTTATTAATTTCTTGGTTTGTCGCGGTGTTGTTTATTCCTTATTTAGGTTATGTGTTATTACCTGAGCACAAGAAACATCAAACGGCAACAGATTCAACAGGAACACATGTCGCCCCAGAACATCATGAAATTGATGTGTATTCTCGAGGTTTTTATGTCCCATTCCGTAAAATGGTTATTTTCTGTGTTAAATATCGGAAAAGCGTTATTTTATTAACGTTTATCCTATTTGCAACTGCGGTTTATGGCTTCCGCTTTGTTGAGCAACAATTTTTCCCTGCCTCAAATCGTCCTGAACTGCTAATTGATTTATGGTTGCCACAAGGTTCATCGTATCAGGCAACTGAAAAAGCCGTTGTAGAAATGGAAAAGCATTTAACGAATGACCCGAATATTGAAAATTATGTGAGTTATGTTGGTAATGGTTCGCCACGCTTTTATTTAGCCATGGATTTGCAATTAGAAAATGCGAATTTTGCGCAAATTGTGGTGATGACAAAAGGCGGAGAAGCTCGAGAGGTGGTTTTGCAAAAAATCCGTAATTTGTTAAACAATGATTTTCCTGAATTACGTGGACGAGTGACCCGTTTAGAAAATGGTCCGCCTGTGGGTTATCCCGTGCAATTCCGTGTTTTGGGTAAAGATTTGGATAAGTTACGTGAAATTTCGCAGGAAGTCGCAACGGCAATGCGGGCAAATCCGAATACACGCAATGTGCATTTAGATTGGAATGAAAAAGCAAAAATTGTGAAGTTGGACATAGACCAAGATAAAGCGCGTCAGTTGGGTATTGATTCACAAACTTTGTCAAATACGTTAAATACGTTTTTAACAGGGTTGAATATGACAGAATTCCGTGAAGAAGACAAGTTAATTCAAGTAGTTGCGCGGGCAATTCCTAGCGAGCGAAGTTTATTAGGAACAATAGACGAGTTAAATATTCCTTTAGCTAACGGCAATTCTGTACCATTAAGCCAGATTGCACGATTGGTGGATAGTTTTGAGGAAGGCGTAATTTGGCGACGTGATCGTTTACCCGTGATTAGCGTGCGAGCGGATATTGTTGACGGCATTCAAGCTCCCGATGTGACCATGCAATTATTGCCTGTTATCAACACGATTAAGGAAAAATTGCCACTAGGCTATGAAATTCAAACGGGGGGCGCGCTTGAATCTAGCGCGAAATCGCAAAAACCCATTGCAGCGGTTATGCCTGTCATGATGATTACGATTTTAACCTTGTTAATGTTGCAGTTACAAAGTATGCAACGGGCGTTTTTAGTCTTGCTGACTGCGCCATTGGGCATTATCGGGATGACGATATTTTTATTGTTATTGGATAGACCTTTTGGCTTTGTGGCGATGCTCGGCGCGATTTCGTTGGCGGGGATGATTATGCGGAACTCGGTGATTTTAGTCGACCAAATTGAGCAAGATAAAGAAATGGGGGTGTCTGATTTTCAAGCAGTTGTAGAATCGACGGTGCGTCGTTTCCGTCCGATTATGTTGACGGCAGCCGCCGCAATTTTGGCGATGATTCCTTTATCAGAAAGTGTTTTCTGGGGACCGTTAGCAGTCACTATTATGGGTGGGCTATTGGTTGCAACGGTTTTAACACTCTTTTTCTTGCCTGCGCTGTATGCCGCTTGGTTTAGGGTAAAAGTCGAATAAACTGCCAAAAAAAGGGGATTTTGTGACAAAATCCCCTTTTTAATCGGTTAAATTAACCTGAGTTTTACGAGATAAAATAAAACAGAGACCTGCTAGGTTTTGAAAACTTAGCAGGTCTCTGTTTGTCTGAATCAGAATTCACAGAATTTTCAGAATTAACGCGAGTACGGCGAAAAATGACTTAAATAAAAATAGGTTGAGAAGGATTTAACAAATTAAAGTGCTCATCAAGTTTAGGATGAATACGAGACATCAAAGAAGGCTTATGGAGCTTCCAAGTGTAAGCAATAAGCCCCGCAATGACATTGACCATAAACCCCAAGACACTGCGATGGCGCGTATGTTCAATCTGAGTGAATGATTTAAGCTGACCGATGACGGTTTCTATTAAGGAGCGTTTTTTTAGCATTATCGTATCAAATTCACTGAGCGGCTCTTTTTTCATGTTTTTACGGACACCCGTGATTAATTCAATGCCTTGCGTTTTCAAAGTTGCCTTTAATGCTTTAGAAATATAGCCCTTGTCACCGTATAACTTGCCTTGAATAAATTGCGTCATCGCCCTTAAGCCCTTGCGGTCATCAAAATTCGCAGCGGTGAGAAAAAAGGAGATTAATTCCCCTGTATCATCAATGACTAAATGCAATTTAAAGCCAAAATACCACCCAATGGAGTTCTTCCCCCGCTGTGCGAGGTTTGCAAAGGTTTTATGGTGTGAAATTCGCCGATTGTGGCAAACCTTTAACGGGGCGGAGTCAATGAAGGCAATCCCGCGAGAGTTTACCCGCCGACTGTGCAAGTAGGCACTGAGCGGTATCATCACTGACTGGGATAACTCAACAAACCGTTGATAACTGACCCGTTTCGGAAACGCCCTCCCGAGTACCTGCGGAACATAGTGGGTATAAAATCCTTTGAAATGACGTTGATTAGATTGATGAAATAACACGAGTAAGGTCATCACTTCCGACGGGGACATTGTCCCATCTCGCTGACTTTTCTTGGGATTTCCTTCTTCTAACAACATTTGTTCCCATAAAGGCATGAACCATTTACAAAAGTCATCGATTGAGCAGAACAGGATTGTACCTTTGGAAAGTGGGGGTGGGCGTTTGGTGATGTTCCATTATTCCTACTTTTCCTTTGGGTACAACTTTTTATTTCTTCCATTCCGCTTTTATCATTAATCCTCTGTTTTATATCTATTATCTCGCCGTACTCGCGTTAAACGTATTATAAAACAACATGGAGGACTGCCAGTCCTAGATTTAAATCACTGTATGGTACGGTTATTATATTTTTTAACCTGAGTTCGGCGAGATTTTTTAAAAAGACAAGCATTTGTCTGAATCAGAATTAGCAGAATTAACAGGATTTAAAACCCTTAAACCAAAAAATTAATGTTTTTAATCCTGCTAATTCTGAAAATTCTGTGAATTCTGATTCAGACAAGCTTCAGACAAGCTGTTGTCTTTTTAAAAGAATCTCGCCGAACTTAGGTTACTAGCGATTATTCAGGTTTTTCGGTAGATATATCAGAAGAAGAATTCTTAGACCCACTGATAGAAGATGCCATAACTTTTCTTAAAGAAAACGTTGCACAACTAGAAAGGTTACGTGCATCATTTCATATTGATGAGCTTGAATTGCAATTTGGGCTTTCTTGGTTTGAAAATACGGCATGTTGCTCTGTGTCAATACCTGCATCACTATTGCAACTAACCAGTAAATACAGTATCTCCTTTGAGATAAATATCTATGCTGTGACAACTCCTTAGCCAAGCAAACGTAGGATGGACAATGCCCCCTTACGATGGCTAAGGACAGCCCAGAGTCTTTATATCAACGCTTAATTCAGACAGAGACCGAAGTTAAAAATCTATTGCAACAAATAGAAACCTTAGACATAACAAAACCGTCTCCCATTACGCTCAAAGAAAGGGATATTGGTTACATCAGCCAGTCGTTAATTGAACAAATAAAAGATGAGAACCCAGCAAGAGTAAGAGCTGTTTTATCGATGTTTCTGACAGGAATTGAAATTGAAAACGAAACAATTACAGTTTTTTTCAAGCCAGAATCACTTTTTAATACAAGCGATTGCAAACTGTTTCGTAGTATGTATGGGATAGACGGAGTGTGGCGTCCCTAGGGGGGTTCGAACCCCCGTTACCGCCGTGAAAGGGCGATGTCCTAGGCCGCTAGACGATAGGGACGTAGTTAAATCTTTAAATCTTATGAAGCGGTCATTTTAACAAATAATAACTAATTTGTAAACTGCTTCATTTAAAATTTTATTTGATGGTGGAGCTAGACGGGATCGAACCGTCGACCTCTACAATGCCATTGTAGCGCTCTCCCAGCTGAGCTATAGCCCCATCAACTTGGAAAGCGCATATGATATGCATGTTCTGGTAGGCTGTCAAGCATCCATGCAATTTTTTTTTGAGCATTGTATAATCATCTTAATTAGTAATATTAAATCAAAGACTAATAACCTAGGTTAGGATATTAAACATGGTACTGGTTTTAATGCTATTTGCATTCTTCATTGCACTGGGTTTGACTCGACAATTTACTCGTCCTGATGCTTTTCTTTATGTCGTTAATATTCCTAATCAGCGGTCTTTGCATACCCGTCCGACTCCGATTACAGGAGGCGTTGCTTTTTTATCAGGTTTTGCAGGGGCTATGTTTTTAATGTACTTTTTTTATATGGAAATTCAATCTCATTTGTTATGGATTTATTTAGGGGCTTTATTAATCGCACTGATTTCTTTTTTAGATGATTGTTACGAATTATCTGCGCTAAAGCGTCTGATTATTCATATTATTGCGACACTCTTATTGTTATCTCAGGGCGGATATTGGTTAACTCATTTGTTATTGCCTAATATTGCTTGGCTTTTGCCTGAGGGATTACAGATTGTTTTATCTTTATTTTTTGTAGTGTGGATGATTAATTTATATAACTTTATGGATGGAATGGATGGTTTTGCAGGGGGGATGGCAATTATTGGTTTTGGAACATTTGCTATTTTAGGCGGGTTAAAAGGGGATATGGTATTTATGCTGGTTAATTTGTTATTAATCAGTGCTGTTGCTGGATTTTTAGTATTTAATTTTCCACCCGCTAAAATTTTTATGGGGGATACAGGGTCGTCAACGTTGGGCTTTTTAGCGGCCGCGTTAAGTTTATGGGGGCAACGGTATGGGATTTTTCCGCTATGGATTGCGGTGTTAATTTTCTCACCGTTTATTGTGGATGCAACAGTAACTTTATTTAAACGGTTATTGCGCGGGGAAAAAATCTGGCAAGCTCATAAAACACATTATTATCAACGCTTAGTTCAGTTAGGTTGGGGACACAGGCGCACCGTTTTGGTGGAGTATGGTTTGATGTGTGCGTGCAGTTTGTCGGCGTTGAGCGCGTTGTATTTTTCGCCAATTACTCAATGGATTTTGATAATTATGTGGATTGTCTCGTATGTGGGGTTGATGCTTGCAGTCTCTCAACTAGAAGCATCTATTAAAGTCGTTAATTAGATAGGGTTATCCCCGTTTTTCTAACTCGTCATAGAGTTGGTTAAAAACTTCTGTCATTTTATGGTCTTGGGCGAAGTAAATCAGTGGTTTTGCAACTTGGTGGGATTCTCGCACTTTAACAGAACTGATTAAGCGGGTATTTAAAACGGGTTGTCCTTCGCCGATAAGTTCTTCTACTAATTGAGTCGGTAATTTAGCCCGTGGTTGAAATTGGTTGACGATAATGCCTTCAATCCGTAAACGGTCATTGTGATCTTGTTGAATTTCACGCACATTGTCATTCAGTGCATATAAGGCACGGCGGGAAAAGTCGTCACAGTCAAAAGGAATTAAACAGCGGTCTGCGGCAATTAGGGCTGATTGTGTGTAAAAGTTTAGGGCTGGAGGGGTATCAATAAATATATGTTCGTATTCTTCAGCTAGTGTTTTTAACGCATCTCGTAATTTATAAATTTTATGTCGTGCTTCTAGCTTACTTTCTATATCACTGAGATTTGCATTTGAGGGTAAAACGCTCAAATTTTCATAATGAGTGGGTTGTATAAATGCATTAATCTTCTTTTCTTGAAAAGTAAATGTCAGTAATTGTTCAAAAAATTGCGTAATTCCCAACGTTTCATTTGTCAATGCTTTCCCTAATAAGTAATAACTAGAGTTAGCTTGTGCGTCTAAATCAACGACTAACGTTTTATGCCCGCGTGCGGCACTGATAGCTGCTAAATTGCAGGTAATTGTTGACTTTCCAACGCCACCTTTTTGATTAAAAATAACTCTTAACATGCTCCTAATCTCCTTTGTTCATTTTTTAGTATGCCAATAGCATAACTTACCTTGTTATCCATTGCATATGCTTTGCTGAGTTTACTTTGAGTTAGAAAATATAGTAAACGTACCACAAAGCGATTTAAATTTAGGACTGCCAGTCCTTCGCACTATTTTATAGTGCGTTTACTATATAGCAAACGAATTATAAAAAGATTAAATAGAGTTCAATAAAAAGAGCGCATCAATAACGGGTTGCGCGTTCATAATGGTAAGCATCGGGATATAACGCAACATCTTGTTTTAGGGCTTCCATGTCTATTTTAGTTGGTCTGTTACGTGTCCCTTTGGCTTCCAATACTTTGCTCCACCTGACGACGCTCGCGATGGCTATTTGAAAGCGTTTTGCTACCGCTGCTATGGTAAGATGTTCTTCTTGTTTCACTTTTAAGACTTTCTTACGGAAATCTATTGAATAGGTCATTTTTTATTCTCTTTTTAAAATACGGTTGCTATATTTTCCCGAAAAAAAACCCGACAATAACCTTGTCGGGTTTTTAGTCTGTCTAAAGAGTCTGATTATTGAATACCCTCATCATGTATTAAGGCATTTTATCGAACTCTTCACCCTCTTTCTTCACAGGCATTAAGTCTGTTTTACTAATGCCTAGCATCAATGCAACCGCACTGGCGATATAGATAGAGGAGTATGTTCCAATTAATATCCCAATAATCAATGCTAAAGCAAAGTTGTGGATTAAGCTACCGCCAAAGAAAAACAGAATAACAACCACAATTAATGTTGTTGCCGCTGTCATAATGGTACGGCTTAAAGTTTGGTTGACAGAGATATTCATTACCTCTTGTGCCGTGGTTTTACGCAGTTTGATAAAATTATCGCGAATACGGTCAAACACAACGATAGTATCGTTAATGGAATAACCAATAACCGCTAAGATAGCTGCTAAGACGGTTAAATCAAACTCTAGTTGGAAAAGCGCGAAAATCCCAAAAATTAAGATGGGGTCATGCAGTAAGGATAAGATTGCACCGATTGCAAATCGCCATTCGAAACGGAGGGCAATGTAAATCAACATGCAAAGCATGGTGATTAAAATGGATAGTAAACCCGCTTCGATTAATTCTCCGCCCACTTGAGGACCAACAAACTCTACCCGTCGCAGTTCTACATTCGCGTTATCCTTTTTGAGGATATCGAGAATATTGGCACTTAGGTTTTTATTGTCGGTTTCTGCATGGATGCCTAAGCGAATCAGTACATCTTTGGTTGTGCCAAAGTGTTGCACAACAGCATCAGGATAATTGTTGTTATGTAGCTGATTACGCACGGTAGAAAGTTCTACCGCTTCTTTATACTCTACTTGTATCAGTGTTCCCCCCGTGAAGTCTAAACCAAAGTTTAAACCACGAATCGCAATGGCAAGCAATGAAACAATGATAATGGTTGCAGAGATGATTAAAGCAACACGACGTTTTTTATCGCTTAAAAAATCAAAATTGTAGTCAAATCTATTCAGTGAACGCATATGAATTCCTTCACGTTTTACACAGGCAACTTGCTGAGTTTTTTGCCACCGTAGAAGTGGTTGATAATCGCACGACTAACCATGATGGCGGTAAACATGGAGGTTAGAATGCCTAAACAGAGAACGACGGCAAAACCTTTAATCGGTCCTGTCCCAAAACCAAAGAGGACAACACCCGCAATAAGGGTGGTAATGTTAGAGTCGGCAATGGTAGAAAATGCTTTGTCAAAGCCTGAGTGAATACTGGCTTGTGGTGTATTGCCATTGTGTATTTCTTCGCGGATTCTTTCGTAAATTAATACGTTAGCATCAACTGCCATCCCTAAAGTTAAAACAATCCCCGCCATCCCCGGTAGGGTCAGCGTTGCTTGAATTAAGGAGAGTAGGGCTATGAGTAGAATCACATTAGTGAATAAGGAGACATTTGCGACTAAGCCAAAAATGTGATAACGCCAGACCATGAAAATCAGCACACCAATAAAGGCGATGGTGATAGACCAGAAACCTTGTGAGATATTTTCTTGCCCAAGGCTAGGGCCAACAGTGCGTTCTTCGACAATTTCCATCGGGGCTTTTAACGCGCCTGCACGGAGTAATAGGGCGAGGTTATGCGCTTCGCTGGTGTTTAAGCCCGTAATTTGGAAACTTTTACCAAAGGCTTCTTGAATCGTGGCAACGTTAATGACTTCTTCTACTTTGCGACGGGTTTTAATTTCTTGTCCGTCTGCCCCTTTGATGCTGTCTGTTTTATATTCGATAAATACAACCGCCATCGGTTTGCCAACGTTTTCGCGGGTGGTTTCGAACATACGGTCTGCCCCTTTGCCATTTAAGCGCACGCTAGCTGCAGGACTGCCTGTGCGTTGGTCTATGGTCGCTGACGCGCCGCTGATTTGGTCTCCTGTGACGATAACGTTACGTTTTAACAGAATCGGTGAACCATCACGGCGTTGATACAGACGGGCATTTAAGGGAATTTTGTTGGAACGTTCTGCTTCTGCCCATTCGCTGGGGTCACCTTCAACTAAGCGGAATTCTAAAGTTGCAGTCGCGCCTAGAATTTCTTTTGCTCGCGCAGTGTCTTGCACACCAGGTAATTGTACAACAATCCGTTCTGTGCCTTGTTGTTGAATCACGGGTTCTGCAACCCCTAATTCATTAATCCGATTGCGTAAGGTGGTGATATTTTGCTCAAGTGCGGTCGATTGGCGGTTTTTAATCGCTTCTTCGGTAAATTTCAACGTTAGACCAAAGCTATCAACGGTATTTTTTTCTGCAATGCTAAAGTCGGTATATTCTTTTTTCAGTAATGCATCGGCTTTGTCACGGGTTTCTGCATCGCTAAATGTCACAACAATGCCACCCATGGCTTCACGATTAAGGGATTGATAGCGCATTTTTTCGTTACGGAATAGGGTACGCATATCATTAATCGTGGTTTCTTCATCTTGTTGAATAGCGGCTTTCATGTCCACTTGCATGAGAAAATGCACGCCACCACGCAAATCTAAGCCTAAATACATGGGTTTCGCGCCTAATGCGGATAGCCATGACGGGGTTGCGGGGGCAAGATTTTGAGCAACAACATAGCCTTTCATTGCATCCGTTAAGATGGAATAGGCTTTTAATTGGGTATCAGTGTCTGCTAGGCGAACAAGAATGCGTTCGGGACTGAGTTCGATACTGTCATAGTTGATGTTTGCGCCTTTAAGGGCTGTTTCAACAGTTTGCTTGACTGAGTCGTCTAGTGTGACATTACGGGCGTAAGGGGGAGATATTTGAACAGCGGGGTCTTCGCCAAAGAGATTAGGCAATGCAAATAAACTCCCGATGAAAATCACTACGCCAATTAGAATATATTTCCAAAGTGGGTATTGGTTCATTCGGATTCTTTAAAACAGTGAGTTGTAATAAGGGAAATTTATAAGGCTTTAATCGTGCCTTTGGGCATAACAGCAGCAACCGCTTGGCGTTGAATCTTTACTTCAATATTGGGTGCAACTTCAACGGCAATAAAATTGTCGCCTAAGTTTGTCACTTTACCGAGTAAACCGCCTTGGGTGACAATTTCATCACCTTTTGCTAAGGAATCTACCATTTTTTTATGTTCTTTCACCCGCTTAGTTTGCGGACGAATTAACAAGAAGTAAAACACGACAAATAAAATTACTAAAGGAATCAGGCTTGCAAATCCACCACCCGCAGAGGCGGCAGCCCCTTCAGCCCATGCATTTTGAATTAGAAAATCCATTGTATTACCTCATAATAGCAAAATAACTCAAATCATATAGTATGCCATATTCATGGCTGTTTCGGATCAGAAACATTGTTGCTTGTCACCTATGTCAATGTGACAGGTAACATAGAAAAAAAGCCTAGTGAGTTTAAACTCTCCACTAGACTTTTTAATATAAAATAAAAGGTTATCTGTTTAAAATTAGAGTGAATCTAAAATTTGCTTGCGTTTTTGTTGGTATTCCGCTTCGGTAATTAAATTTTTTTCACGGAGGGATTTTAAGGTTAATAAGCGTTCTTCTACGCTGGTTGCAGTCGCTGTCGGACTTGTTGAGGAAACAACAGGCGGGGTTTGTTTAAGCGTTTTAACTTCTTGTTGTAATTTAGAAACAGCTTGTTTTAGTTCTTGGGTTTCTGCGGGAGGCGTTGTTGTTGCTTTAAGCATTGCGGGGGATTGTGCCGTTGTATTGGGGGATTGTCTTAAAGTTTGCACTTCCGCCTTTAGTTGTGAAACTTCTTCGGTTAAACGAGCGGTTTCCGCGCTGACTTTTTGGGTTTCGCCTGCGAGTTTTTCGGGCATTTCACGACTTAAAGCGCGTTGTTGTGCGGCTTGAACAAAGGCATCCACCGCAATGCTAATTTGAGCCTGTTGCACGGTTAGCCCTGTTTGTGGAACGATTTTCCACGTTGTCGCGGTATTTTTGTAGCGACTGCCTGCAATAAAGGGGTGTAAACGGCGGTCTTGGCTGTAATCAATTTCAGCATGTAAGTCGCCAAAAACAAGCTGTAACGCACCTGCTTGGTAAAAAATGCGTCCTGTGGTTACTCGATTTTCATTGCTGATTAAGCCACGATGCATACCAATAATGGCAAAAGTGACATCTTCCGCAGGGGTCGCACGGCTTAAGCCTGTTGCTATGGCAGGGCTAAGAATGTCTAATTCACGGTCTTCAAATATGGGAATTGTGGTTTTATCGCGTTCTACTTGTAGCGGGGCTAAAATCGCGCGAATACGGTCTGTTGTAAATTCAGCGGGATGCTGATTTGCACTTGCGCCTTCATTGGGAGCAAGACGGACATATTGTTCATCTTTGAATCGCCATAGATAACTATTATCTGCTTCGTTAAAGAGGCTGAATGCGGAAGCGGTGAAGCTGGAAAAGCTGAGGGTCAGAATAGTGATAAGCGTGATAAAAGAGTTAACGGCTCGCATGGCTTTGGGTCTTTGGTAGATGGATGAAAAAACGAGAGGTTATTGTAATATAGACAATCAATGTATGTTGCTGTTGTCCACGCATTAATTGTCTATGCCTCTCTATTTAGCAACAGTTTACCAAAGGAAGAAAGCCCCGACACTGATGACATCAGCAGATTGGTCGCTCCCTTCGCCATACCATTCATTATCAGCACGGGTGTATTCAGTGACGACTTTTAACCATTTGTTGACATCATGATAAACGCCGACAGTGGTGGAGCTTTGTTTAGAAATATGACGAACGCCTGATAATCTATCCGCATCGGTTTCATCGGCGTTGCTTTCACCATAGTTTAGGGCGAGTTTAGTCGAATTCATGGTGTAAGCCGCTTGCACAATAAAGCCGTCGTTATCGCGTTCTTCGCCTGCGCTGTCTAATGAATCGCTATCTAGCATTAAGGTAGAGCCTAAGGCTTGCCCCGTATAACCAGAGGCTAAGAATTCAAAGCCGTTATCCATTGCAAACTGTGCGCCGATAGCAATCCCGCGAGCACTGACATCACCGCCTGTAGTAAAGCTGGCTTCTTGCCATAAACCGCTTAACCAAGCCTGTACTTTATTCGTGCCAAAAGTAGAAGCATAGGATAATTCCCCTTCAAAAGCAGGCATATCGGTTTCTGTTGCGGCAACATCGCCTTTAATTTGGCTGGGGTCAACGATAGAACCTGAAAATTGCAACCCGCTCATATTAGGAGTGGTATAACGCATTTGGGCGTTAAAGTTAGAATAGATATAGCCGTAACCAATCCGACCTAATGTTGTACCGCCACCATTTACGCCACCTTGTACCCCAACACCGTATAAGGTCATGTCCGTTAATAAGTTTTTCGCTTGAAACAGATTTAATGCACGACCAACTAAAACCTCCCCGAAATTGCCTTCAACACGGAAAAAGGCTTCCCGTAAGTCAATTTGTGAGCCAAATTGGTTTTTTGTGCCAGCGTTTTGAATTTGCGGGTATAAACCGATACGGGCATTACCACGAATGCCATCAATCATGGGGGAACGGATGTTAAAACCTAATACAGCAGGTAATAAACCTGTACGGACACGGGTAGAATCTTCGCCTGAAATATTCCCACCTGCGGTATTTTCGGGCACAGCGTCCGAGCTTTCATTAACTAAGAAACCGTTAATACTACCGTCTGTGCTAAATTCCCACCCATTATTACCCCCTAAGGCAATTTCTGCATGGCTAATAGGGGCTAATGCTAATAAACAGGAAACAGTAACAACGCGCAAGCCAATAGTATTTAATTGATTGTTTTTCATGATTTCTCCTCAGCAAATTACAAGTAGTTGTAGTAATTTTTTTGCTATCCTCTTTGGGATTTCAATGCCTAAGCATGGACAGCACAACTGTTAATCCATGGTAATACCTAGCTATTATTGACACGGCTTAACGAAAGTCGGCTTATATACAACAGTTGTTGAGATGTAATGGTAAAAATACAACAACTTTGATAAATAGCTTTACTTAGGCAAAGAATATGCCAGATTATTAAATAAAGTTAATCTTAGCAACTACAGAATTAATCAACGAATTTTCTTATTGTGACGATTTTTAATAGTGACATGTTCCTCAAAAACGCAACATGTACCCCTCGCTGTCATAAATCTGCGACAACAGTGTTGCACAGTTTGTGACAGCGCGAAATAAAATCGATAAAAATAAATAAAGGCTATTCCTTATGGAGATAGCCTTATAAAAATACAGGAAATAAATCAATATTAACGTAGGGCGTTTTCTAACATACCATGCGTTTCTAGCCAGTTTTTTCGGTCAGTTGCCCGCTTTTTCGCCAATAACATATCGAGCATTTTATCAGTCTCAGCCTCATCTAAGGTCAACTGCACTAAACGACGAGTATCCACTGCCATCGTTGTTTCTCGCAATTGCAAGGGGTTCATTTCCCCCAACCCTTTAAACCGTTGCACATTCACCTTGCCTTTTTTCTTCTCAGCCGTGATACGGTTTAAAATGCCCTCTTTTTCCTCATCATTCAGGGCATAATAAATATGATTACCGATATCAATTCGATATAACGGTGGCATTGCAACATAAACATGTCCCGCTACCACTAACTGACGAAAATGTTTTACAAATAAAGCACATAATAAAGTAGCGATATGTGCGCCATCAGAATCTGCATCCGCTAAAATACAAACTTTGCCATAACGTAACTCGGCTAAATCCTGACTAGCAGGGTCAACACCGATTGCTACGGCAATATCATGAACCTCTTGCGAGGCTAAAACCTCTGCCGAATCGACTTCCCACGTGTTTAAAATCTTGCCGCGTAAAGGCATCACTGCTTGAAAAGTTCTATCTCGTGCCTGTTTTGCTGAACCACCCGCCGAGTCGCCTTCGACTAAAAATAATTCGGTGCGCGTTGTATCTTGCAAACTGCAATCAGCTAATTTTCCGGGTAAAGCAGGACCATTTGTGGCTTTTTTCCGCACTACTTTCTTCTCTGCTTTTAAGCGTTTTTGTGCATGATTAATCACCAATTCAGCAATGCGTTCTCCTGTTTCCACATGCTGATTGAGCCACACGCTTAAAGTATCGCGCACAACACCCATAACAAAAGTGGCACAAGAACGTGAGGCTAACCGCTCTTTTGTCTGTCCTGAAAATTGTGGCTCACCAATTTTGACCGATAAGACATAAGCGCAACAATTCCACACATCTTCCGCGACTAATTTCACCCCACGCGGTAATAAATTTCGATAATCACAAAATTCCCGCAAGGCTTCTAATAAACCACTGCGCAAGCCATTAACATGCGTTCCCCCTTGCGAGGTCGGGATTAAATTCACGTAACTTTCTGTTAATAAAGGCTGTTCCTCAGTAACCCATGTTAACGCCCAATCAGCCGCTTCCGTCGAGCCTGTAAAATGCCCAATAAAGGGCGATTCTGGTAAACAAGTTGCCTGCTGTAAATGCGCTAACAAATAAGTGGTTAAACCATCCGCATAACACCACGTTTGTTGCTCGCCCGTGTTTTCATCGGTAAAACTCACGCTTAAACGCGGACATAAAACCGCTTTTGCCCGCAAAACGTGGATTAAATGCGCAACAGAAAATTGAGGAATATCAAAATAATCAGGATTCGGTAAAAATCGCACGGTTGTCCCTGTGTGGCGTTTATCACAATTCCCGATAACGCTTAAATCGCTGTCTTTTTCTCCATTGGCAAAACTCATGCGATAACACTGTCCATTGCGTTTAATCGTCACTTCCAAAAAATGCGATAACGCATTAACGACAGAAACCCCGACCCCATGCAAGCCCCCAGAAAATTGGTAATTTTTCTGTGAAAATTTTCCCCCTGCATGTAAGCGCGTAAGGATCAGTTCAACCCCAGAAATACCTTCATCAGGATGAATATCGACAGGCATCCCGCGCCCATCGTCTGTAATACTCAACGAATTATCACGATGCAGAACAACATCAATTTGTTTTGCATATCCTGCAAGGGCTTCATCAACACTATTATCAATTACTTCTTGCGCAAGATGATTGGGGCGACTGGTATCGGTGTACATACCTGGACGGCGACGTACAGGGTCTAAGCCCGTCAACACTTCTATATCGGCGGCATCGTAACTATGACTCATGCAAATTCCTAAGGGCAACGTGTTTTATTAAGGAGATTTAATCCGATTTTTAATGAATTGAAATTAATGATATTCAAAATTAGATAGTGCTAAACAAGTCGGATTTTATGGGTTAATCTTAAAACTTTTGTCTGAATCAGGTTTTACGCATTTAAAACCTAACTTGTTTAGCACTACCCTATTTTTTAAAAAGTGCGTGCTCATAATCCTGTTATCAAAGCCTTTTATTAAGGTCATCATATCGTTTTTAGCGTTAAGTAACCTAATAAATGGAACTTATTACCTTATGATAACCACTAATGTGTGTTTTTATACAAGGTCGATTATATTGGATTTTCACTCAGCGATTAATCTGCATTTCTATTTCTATAAGGACAAACAAGATGTTAATTAAATATGCTTTAACACATTCCCTGTTAATCAGTACGGTCTTAGTTGTTAGTCCTATCTGTCTTGCTGAGGAGGCAAAAACTGCTGTTACCCCTGAACAAGTGGTGCAGGCGATAGAAAAAACATTCGGTGTCACACAAGGTGAACGCCGTAATCATACAAAAGGTGTTTGTGCGGTCGGTGAGTTTGTCGGCATTCCAACTGCTGCCGCGCCTTATTCCCGTTCTGCTTTATTTTCAGGAGAAAAAATTCCCGTGGTTGCCCGTTTTTCTTTAGCGGGGGGCAATCCTAACGCGCCAGACACAGCAAGAAGTCCGCGCGGGATGGCGTTAGAATTCAAATTGTCACAGGGTGGCTTGCAACACATGACCATGTTAAACACGCCGATTTTTGGCGCGGCACAACCCCAAACTTTTTTTGATGCGATTCAAGCGGCACAACCTGACCCCGCAACAGGTAAGCCCGACTCTGAAAAAATTAAGGCATTTAAAGCCTCTCATCCTGATAGTGCGGCACAAGCGGCGTATTTAGCCAGCCATAACCCGCCTAGTAGTTATGTTAATAGTGCTTATTGGGGCATTCATACGTTTAAATTTATCAATCAAGCTGAGAAAACCACGTTAGTACGTTGGCAGTTTGTGCCTGAAGCAGGGGAAAAACCCTTATCAGATGAGGCTTTAAAATCATCGCCAGCGAACTTTTTAGAACAAACCCTGATTGAACAGGTTAAACAAGCCCCTGCCCGCTGGGACATGATTGTGACGATAGGCGTAGCGGGCGATGTTGAAGACAATCCAACTGTTGCATGGTCTGATGAGCGGGAAAAAATCAAGGTGGGGACATTGACAATTAGCAGTGCGATGGCACAAAAAGGCGCGGACTGTGAAAAAATCAATTATGACCCCTTGGTAATGAGCGACGGTATTGCCGCTAGTAGCGACCCTATTTTAAATTTTCGCTCCCCTGCTTACGCCATTTCTTTTGCAAAACGCTTAAGTAATCAATAACGCTTGTATAGTAACCGTACCATAAAGTGATTTAAATCTAGGACTGGCAGTCCTCGGCATCGTTTTATAGTACGTTTACTATAGAGAGACTATTCTTTAAATCTTTATGACAGAAAAGTAAAAAACTTTATTTTGTATAAACCATTGTCGTTTTTTAGAGGCAACACTATTGTATAAAACGAAATATCATTTATATTAGTTATACAAAAAAAAATTACTATAAAAAAATAATACACCAAAGGACTCTATATGCCACAGCATCCTGCGCGTCGCGTGGTTATCTTCACGGATTTTCCGGGTTGGCATGGTAAACGCTTGGTTAAAGCATTTGAAAAATATCAAATTACAGCACAATATTTATCCCTAAACGATTGCTATTTTGATTTAACCAGCCCGACAGGCTTACACATTCCGACATTTATAGATTGTTTACCCGATGGGGTATTTGTACGCGGTATTGCAGGCGGAACATTTGAGCAAGTTACTGTTCGCTTAGGTATTTTACACGCGCTCAAAGCATCAGGTGTGCCTATTTATAACGATGTGCGAGCCATTGAACGTACTGTTGATAAATCCATGACCAGCTTTTTATTGCAACGGGCAGGCATTCCTACACCGCCGACAATTGCGTGTGAATCCCGCGAGCAGGCAACGCAATTTTTACAAGCGGCGTTTGTGCGGGGGGAAGAGGTTGTTTTTAAACCGCTGTTTGGTTCGCAAGGAAAACGGTTATTACGTTTAAAAGCAGGCGACAACTTGCCCGATGGTGAGGTTTATAACCATCTTTATTATTTACAGAAATTTATTTCTTGTGCCAATATCGATAAAAGTGGCAATACATTGAGCTATCACGATTGGCGCGTCTTTGTCATTAATGGCAAAGCACAAGCAGCCATGTTGCGTCATAGTCAGCATTGGATTACTAATCGTGCTCAAGGGGCAAGCTGTCGCGCGAGTGCGTTAGACCCTGAACTAATTAAATTAGCAGAAGCGGCAAGCCAAGCGATTCAAGTGGACTATGCAGGCGTGGACATTATGCGTGATGCTAATGGACAAGCCTATGTTTTAGAAGTAAATGGCGTACCCGCATGGCAAGGATTGCAACAAGTTTGTAACGCCGATATTGCACAATATTTGGTAGATGATTTTGTATCGCGGTATTTATCCCCTTATACGCAAGCACATGCGGTTTTATGACGGGATTATCTGCACAAGCCATTGAGCAGGCGATACACTGGGCGTGTGTGACGGAATTGCAGGCATTTAAACCAGGAAACGTCAGTATTCACAGCGCAGGGCATGGCATGACCACTGCGGATTTTATCCGTAGTGCTGACTGTATCGCGCCTATTTTGGCAACGCCACAATTATCAGTGGGTGAACGAATTTTAAAGAGTATTATCGCTACTCGTGAAACGGTTGGTTGTAATACGAATTTAGGCATTGTTTTACTCTGCGCACCGCTTGCAAAAGCGACAGAACAGGGAGAAGTGTTAAATACATTACCCCTTGTGCTACAACAATTAACACAAGCTGATGCGTGTTTAACCTATGAAGCGATTCGCACCGCTAACCCTGCGGGGTTAGGGAAAGTCGACACGCAAGACGTACAAAACGCGCCAACACAGTCTTTACTAGAAATTATGCAGTTAGCACAACAACAAGACCGTATTGCCTACCAATACGCAAATAATTACATTGATATTATTAATTTTTTACCGAAGTTAATAGATTTATTAATAGCAGGTCATCATATAACGATGGTAACGGTTCTCACATACTTACACTTTTTAAGCGATTTCCTAGACACGCATATTGTGAGAAAATGGGGACGTACTACCGCTGAACAGGTACAAGCGCAAGCACGTTTCTGGATAAAAAAAGAAGCGTTTCCATCTGAGTTAAGCCTATTAACGTTTGATAATTGGCTAAAGACACGGGGGATAAATCCCGGTACAAGTGCCGATTTGACAGTTGCAAGCCTACTCATGGCACAACTGACACATCCGATGCTTTTTAAGGCATGAATGCGAAACTAAAGGAGGGGGAATGCTTAACGCGACTCTGTTCAAGTTTCGTATTCCAAAACATCACGAATGGCAACAGCCATTTTAAAAATCACATGAAATAGAGAGGAAAAGTTAATGTCAGCACATGGTAACAAAGTTATTGACGGCGTATTAGTGGGTGAGTCTTTAGTCGGCGACGGCAACGAAATTGCACACATTGACTTAATCGTCGGTCCTCGTGGTAGTGCCGCAGAAGATGCTTTTTGCTTAACCCTGACCAACCAAAAAGAAGGCGTTAACGGTTTATTAGCTGTTTTAACCCCTAACTTAGCTGTCAAACCTTCTACTGTGATGTTTAACAAAGTCACCATCAAAGGCGCGAAACAAGCTGTACAAATGTTCGGCCCTGCACAACGTGCGGTTTCTATGGCAGTTGCCGATTGCTTAGCCGATGGCACTATCCCAATGGAAGAAGCGGATGACGTATTCATTTCCGTTGGTGTGTTCATTCACTGGTTAGCAGAAGACGATAGCAAAATTTACGACTTCAACTATGCAGCCACCAAAGAAGCCTTAAAACGCGCGATTGCCAGAGAACCCAAACCACAAGACGTGGTTGCAAAACGCAATAGCACACAACATCCTTTCTCTCCTAAATAAGGTTGAGGATGTCGCGGTTTAATTAACCGCTTTGCTTTACCCTAAAAGCCTGTCTGTCTCTTAAATAGATGGATAGGCTTTTTTTATCGCTTTAAACCTTCATAAAAACTTAATGTGTTTCAATGTCTTGCCAAAACTCGCTCATACTATAGTAAACGTACCACAAAGTGATTAAATTTAGGACTGGCAGTCCTCACAGGACTGCCAGTCCTTCGCATCGTTTTATAGTGCGTTTACTTAGTTTAACCTGAGTTCGGCGAGTTTCTTTTAAAAAAGACAACAGCTTGTCTGAATCAGGATTTTCAGGATTAAAAGATTGTCTGAATCAGAATTTTCAGAATTAAAAAGACAAGAAAATTAAAAGAATAAAAAATTATGTTTTTAATTCTGCTAATTCTGTGAATTCTGATTCAGACAAAAAAAGACCTGCTAGGTTTTGAAAACCTAGCAGGTCTCTGTTTTTTTATAAAATTTGCAAAACAGGGGGAGTAATTCAGACAAACTATTGCCTTTGATTCATTGCTAACATTTCCGTATTACGTGGTAGTTGCACAGTGAATATACTGCCTTTATCTAAGACGCTTTTAACGTGAATATTCCCATTCATTGCTTGACAAAGTTGCTTACAGAGGGTTAAGCCGATGCCTGAACCTTCATAGCGACGTGTGTAAGAGTTATCAACTTGGTTAAAGGCTTCAAAAATACTGAGTAATTTATCACGGGGAATACCAATACCTGTGTCGCGTACTTGTAAAAAAACCGATTCCGCTTTAATTCTAACCGCTAGAGTAATTTTTCCTTGTTGAGTGAATTTCACCGCATTCGACAAAAGATGTTGCAAGATTTGTCTAACACGGGTGATATCCGCAAACATCATCCCCGTTTTATTGTTGCAACGTACCATTAATTGTTTTTCTCCAAGTGTTGGCTGTATTAAATTCACGACTTCAGTAATCAAGTCATAGATAACAAAAGCACTCGGCTTTAATTCTAACGTGGCGGTTTCAATTTTAGACACGTCTAAAATGTCACTGACTAACCGCAATAAGTGTTCACCTGCTAATTGAATTTCTTTAACTTCTTCTGCTAGTTCTATATGTGAACATTCAATTAAATCTTTTTGTACCAGATAGCTATAACCTAAAATGGCATTTAAAGGGGTTAGCAATTCATGACTCATTTTTGCTAAAAAAGAACTTTTTGCTCGATTTGCCATTTCTGCAACAATACGTGCTGTGTCGGCAGATTCTTTTGCATGCATTAATTCTGCTTCTATCCGTAAACGCTCTTGAATTTCTAGTTGTAATTGCTGATTTTTAGCCGCTAATTCTTGTGTTCGTTCAATAACTTTTTGTTCTAAATTATTTTGTGATTCTACTAACTGCATTTCAAATAAATCAGCATGTTCTGTCACAACATCTAATGATATTTCTAATTTTTTCTTAGTATTGTTCAATCCTTCTATTTGTTGGCGTAATTTTTCTGTTTCAGTAACAGCAACGCCTTGTTTTGCTAGGCTTTGCTCTAATCGAACGGATAATTGTTCTTCAAGCTGCTGTTTTTCAAGCATGACATCATGTAATTTATTTTGTAATTCGTCGATTTGTTCGAGTAAGGCTTGCTGGTTCTTTGTAGAAAAATTGCCCAACATAATGGCGTGACCTAGTGGATGTGGAGTGGAGAGGGGGATAAGGCGGGGGAGGTTAAGCTAATTTTTCCTGCAAACTTGGCATCAGGCGTTGTAAGTTAATGGATAACTTTCTTTGCCATGTTGTTGTTTGGGTAATTAATAAGATTACTTCTGTTTTTAGTTGTTTTACTTCAGTGATATACATGACAAACTTTGTCATCATATTGATGCCTGAGCTATTGATAAATTGCAGTTGACGAATGTCTATGGTTAAGGGGTTGATGGTTTGCTCTTCAGCAGCGGTTTTCATCAATTCTAAGATGGGTTCATAAGCGGATGTCCCGTTTAACATAAAAGAACCGCTAAATATTATATTGGCTTGTTCTGGCTGATAAACAACCATGTATTTATCATCTTTGATGGTATTCATTATGCATCCTTTTAGCCTTTTACAATGGTTGCTCTGCATTCAGTGTAACCATGGTTGTAATATTTATAATATTCATATCTAACTCATTTGGTTGAAATTTCCAACCTAATTTTGCAGCATGGTCGCAAATCATGCTTAAAAGTCCTAAGCCTGAATAGTCAGTTTGATAATTATTCAAGCTGTTTCGCATGGTTTGCAGATAAAGTTCAGCAGTATCATTAGTTAATAATTTTTCTATATAACGTTCTAACTTGGTTGCTTGCATCAGTGTAGCGCAATTGCTGACGCTAAAAATAATTTTATCGCTATGTAGGGATAGCACAATACTTGCGGTACTTTTACGAAAAGGTATCGATTCATCTTGAAATTTCATTGCATTTTCTAGCAGTTCATTTGCGACATATTTAACAGAATTACGCAAATTATCAACTAAGTAATTATCAATATTTTCTATTATATCTTCCTGTTTACTGATATAAAAAACGCGGAAATAGTTCGCAATAAAGTCAGCGGACAAGCCATTATTTTCCCAGCGTTTTTTTAGTGGCGCATAGGTGGGATAAAAGTTAATAGTCAAAGATTCAATGTATTCAGGCAATTTTTCTACAAACTCACCAAATATTTTATAAGTGCTTGCGGTTTGATGCTGCATAGAAAAATCTCTCAGCAATGAAGTGCTCAATGTGATGTGTTAAAACCGACAGGGCTTGCTTTAAAAGATAAACCTAACAGCGTTTATTGTTAAGCGGGGCTATGACAATCGTTGTTAGGTGAATGTGGTTTATTTGTGAGGGTAAGACCAGAGTGAACCTGCTTTTACTATTTAGCATTAGCAGCATTTACTCTGAAAGCGGTTTCATCACTGATTGAGATTTTTTTGAAATTAAGCAGATTGTCTATTGTGTACCACTTGCCATTTTTTATTTTTTAATAGATAGGTTTGGGTTTTGGTTTTGCCTTTTAAGTCGAGCGTGCCACGACTGGTGAATAAGTATTCTTGGCGTAGCAGTTGGTATGTTGTTTCGCTGACTTGAATACAGCCTGCTAATCCTGTGGATTCCATTTGGCTGGCGATGTTGACCGTGTCGCCCCATAAGTCATAGTTGAAGCGTTTAGTGCCAATCACACCCGCAACAACTGCGCCTGAGTGTATGCCAATTCGCACATCAAAATTTTCGCCAATGACGGCACGGAATTGACGAACTGCGTCACGCATGTCGAGTGCCATATCGGCAATGGCTTGGGCATGGTCAAGACGAGCGGTGGGTACACCACCTGCAACCATGTAGGCATCCCCGATGGTTTTAATTTTCTCTAAGCGATAGGCTTCAGCTAATTTGTCAAAGGTGTTAAAAATTTGGTTGAGTAAATCCACGTATTCTTGAGGGGGTAAACGGTGGGTTAAGTTGGTAAAGCCTACTAAATCAGCAAATAAAACCGTACTTTCTTCTACATATTCTGCTTGTAATGGTTTGCCTGCTTTCACTTGTTTTGCAATAGGGGTAGGCAGCACTGTGGTTAATAAACGTTCTGTGAGTTGTTTTTCTTGGCGGATATTGTCTTCTAATTGTTTCCGTTCGCTGATGTCTTCGACAATGCCTTCGTAGTAGAGTAAGTCGCCATTAGGATTACGCACTGCGTGTATATTTTCACGAATCCATGCGGTTGTGCCTTGTTGGCGATAGATTTGTGACTCGTGATTTTTGACGTAATCTTGTTTTTTCAGCAAATGAATGATGTCACTGAGTTGTTCAGGCGCGACATAGCGTTGATAACCTTTACTAAAGGCGTGTATCAGTGCGTTTGGGGTTTCGAAGCCGAAAATACGTGCAAGTGCAGGATTGACAGAAAGGTAGTGCCCATCACTGGTACGTTGAAAAAATCCTTCTTGGCTGTGTTCAAAAAGGCTTTGTAGTTGTTGCTGTGCTTGTTGGGCATTGCGTTGGTAAATACGGAATTTATGGCTAAAAAAACCAAGAATAATCAGTAGGATTGAGATTATTAGCGCGACGAGATAATACTCGTATTGTTTAACACGTTCTTGTGCTTGTTGGTAGTAATGTGAATAAGCGGTAAACAAAGGTTCTGTGTAGTAATCGGCGGGAAGGGTTACTAATTCTTGCAGTTGTTCATCTAAGGCAGGTTTATTCATTAAAATCAGTTGGACATGTTGATGTAAGCGGTTGACATCATCCATTGTGCCTTGTGTTGGGTCATTAGTGCGTGAATCTAGCAGTAATGTTTCTAGCTCGCTGACGGTATTTTCTATCGTATGTTTTAAGGCTTCATTGGGGCTGGTGTTGTAATACAGGATATCACGGCGCAGTTGTTCCAGATTTGAATCAATCAGCAGGGAGTTTTTACGCTGACTAAGTTTAAGTTTGAGTTCATTAATAAAGGTCGGAAAGTAGAAAAATGAGCCTTTATAGCTGGCATCTAAAGATTTAAAAGATTCTAATAATTGCTTTTTTTGTTTAACACTGGCTTGCTGTTCTTCTAAATAGCGAGCGAGTTGTAAAGTTTCTGTCGCGGTTAAAAAACGCGGATAGTGTTGCAAATCATTTAATAATTCAGTCAATTGATTGAGCGATTTATTCAAGTCATCATAATGATTAACAATGCCATAACGCACTTTTAAAACGTCTTGGTTTAAGGTTGCATAACCTGCCTTTAACAAGCGGGCATTGCTGATGAATTGCTCATGTTCTGTATGATTAATTGCTTGAATATTAGCCCAAAAAAAGGCAATTAATAGTATTGTGCCAATGACAAAAACGCTATTGCGGACGAATGCCAGTATCATAATGGCTTACCTTGATATTCCCCTGTAAGGGTTTGTAAAAAAGAGACAATTAATTTAATTTGTTCGTTGGTTAAAGGTCGTCCCAACTGATAACGTGCCATGATTGCAACAACATCTGCTAGGTTATTGACACTACCATCGTGTAAATATGGCGCAGTGTTGGCGATATTGCGTAAACTTGGCACGCGAAACACATACCTATCAACATCCTGTCCTGTTAAATTAAATCGTCCGTTATCCAATACACGATAATCACGTTCTGCAAAATAGTCGCTTGTTAATCCCATCTTTTGCAACAAATTCCCCCCGATATTGATACCTTGATGACAGCCTACACAACCAACTTGTTTAAAGAGTTGATAACCTTCCATTTCTTTATCAGTCAGTGCTTGTAAATCGCCCCGCAAGAATTTATCAAAACGAGCATTAGGGGTATAAATTGATTTTAAAAAGTGCGTGAGGGCTTCTTTAATAGTGACTTCGTTCAGCCTTGCATTAGGATAAACCCGTTTAAAGGCTTCTGCATAATCAATATATTGTTGTAATTCAGTAGCTAAAGATTGCCAGTCGGTCGCTAGTTTATCAGGTGCATGTATGCTGTTGTCGATTTCGTCGCCGAGCTGTTCTGTCCGACCATCCCAGTTAAAAAAGACATTAAAACCAATATTATATAAAGTCGGAATATTAGTGCCATTGAATTCTGTTGATTTGTATGGCTTATCTTCTGCGGTTAAGGCGTGACAGGAAACACAAGCCATTTTATTGTTTTTGGACAAACGCGGGTCATAAAACAATTGTTGCCCTAAACGCACCTTATCGAGATTGAGCGTTAATTGTTCAGGTAATGGCTGAATGGGTTCATTAATGTACGCTTGCACATTTGGCTTATTCAGCGGTTTACTCGTGACTTTATCCGTATTTGACTGGGACAGCCATAAACTCATCCAAATCGCTAATGGTAAGAAACTGAGTAAAAGCCAGAAAATTTGTCGTATCAATTTCCCTACTTGCATAATGCCAAATTATATAACTAATTTTAAGAAATCGTACTTTAATTCTGTAATTGCATAAATAATGCCTTGTGTTTAGCCTTAAAAAAAATGAGGTATTATTATGAATAAAGGATTTAAGAAAAGGATTGATAAGGATAGTTTTGTTTAAAGATTTAATTCATTTTTTATAAAGAAGGGAAAACTCTTCAGCAACACCATTTTTGTGATAGCCAATTTAAGATAACCTGAGTTCGGCGAGATTTTTTTAAAAAGATAACAGCTTGTCTGGAGAATCCCAATGAAAAACAAGAGAGTAATCTCTGCCAGTCCTTCAAGCCTTTTCGCCTGTTCCGACAGAGCTGCTAGGTTTTTAAAACCTAGCAGGTCTTTTTTTGTCTGAATCAGAATTCACAGAATTTTCAGAATTAGCAGAATTAAAAACAATTAAAAACATAATTTTTTATTCTTTTAATTTTCTTGTCTTTTTAATTCTGAAAATTCTGTTAATTCTGAAAATTCTGATTCAGACAATCTTTTAATCCTGAAAATCCTGATTCAGACAGTCTCTATAAATGCGCTTGTTGTCGTTGAGCGCGTTGGCGTAATCCGTTAAAAACGCCTTGATACACCGCTTCATCTGTGCGTAAACTGAAAAAATCAATTTGTAATTGACGGCTTAATGCTTGTAATTCTGCACGTTGTTGTTCCCAACTTTGCTGATACGCAGAACAACCCGCAGGGTTATCCGTATCAATCAAAACTTCTTGACCATCAGGGGCTGTAAAGTAAACCCTTCCTATTGCAGGTAGTTGATAATCAGCAATATCATCGATATTGATTAATACTAATTCATGGCGTTGACGTAGTGCCCGTAAGGCTTGCGCAAGTTTTTGGCTATTTAAAAGATGTAAATCAGCAATGATAAAAAGTAACGCGCCTGTCTGTTGTTGTCGCTGCAATACTGTTAAGGCTTGTTGTAAGGGTGATTCTGATGGAAGAGCAGCAGGGGCAGGGCATGGCTCACTCAACCCTTTGAGAAAATGCCAAAACGCACGTTGTGCATGATTAGGGCGATAAAAACGGGGTTCCGCATCACTAACAATCAGCCCGCCAACACTGTCCCCATGTCCTTGCGCACTCCAACCCAGTAAGGCAGCAACTCGAGCAGCTTGCACATGTTTAAATGTGCCACGTGTTCCAAATTGCATCATCGTACTCATGTCCACACAGAATAAAACATGACGTTCACGTTCTTCACGATAGGTTTTTAAATACGGTTTACGTGCTCGGGCTGTTACACGCCAATCAATATGGCGAATTTCATCCCCATAACGATATTCACGTACTTCATCAAAATCCATTCCTTGACCGCGAAATACAGAAGCATATAAGCCACTTAATGGCGTGTGTGTTTTCTGCGCACTGACTAAGCCTACGCTATGTGCTTGATAACGAAGTTGGGCTAATTCATCAAAAGTAGGCATGAGCATGATGGATATTGAGCAAGTTGATAAGCGGAGGAGGTAGAAAAATCAGTGTTCAGCGAGGTTGTCTAAACACACTGAAAGTCATATCAATGATAGGATACTCCCGCCTGTTTATGCGACAAGGGGGAGTTTTACAGCTGGATTATTGATTGTGCAACAAGCGGGCGTTGAGAATAAAAATAAAATAACTAGGCTGCCATGGTTGCGGAAGGATCATAAGGGAGGTTTAACAGTTGTGCAGTTGCACCGCCTACTTTTTGTAACGAGACGGGGTTACTTTCTGCTTGTTCAATGCTTAAGACCGCTAAACCAATGTATCCGCCTTCTGGATGTGCTTGTACATTGACTAATTTACCAATGCTTTGCACGTCCATCACGCCATAAAAATCGTCACCAATTTGGGGCGTACAATCCGCAGGTAAACGAATTAAATATAAACGTTGTTTTAATGTTGCCAAATATTGCATACGGGCGACAATTTCTTGTCCTGCATAACACCCTTTTTTAAAGTTTATACCACCAATTGCTTGATAATTCAGCATTTGTGGTACGAATTGGTCAGCAAGATTTGTCGTTATTTGTGGAATACCCGCCAAAATATTCAAGAGTTGCCATGCAGAAGAGCCAACAGCACGAACGGATTTAGCGGTGAGGGTTTGCCATGTTTGGCATTGTGTCTCACTATCCGCAATCACTAGATAACGTGGGGTTTGTCCTGCAATACGTACAACCGTATATTGCCCTTGTGTAATGCTCATATTGCTTTCTTGCGGAACGGCAAAGCCTAAGGCTTCACTGAGATATTGCACGCTATGATTTCCCGCAATACTTATACTGACTAATTGTTCTGAGACATCTGTAAATTGTACATCTGCACGTAACACAAACATTTTTAGGCGTTTCTGCACAGCTTCTAAGCCTTCATAAGGCAGAAAAATTAAATAATCGTTGTTACGCTTTATCAAGTGAAAGGTATAAAGTACACGTCCTTTTGCATTACACCACGCACTGAGCTGGCTACGCTGACCGTTGACTTGACGAACATCATTAGTGAATTGTCCTTGTAAAAACTTTTCTGCATCGTTACCTGTCACTTGTAACAGTCCATATGCAGATAAGTCCATCAAGACATCTTGTGTTAAAACCGCTTGTTGTTCAACGTTGGGTTGTCCAAAGTTTAAAACGTTGCGAGCATCCCATTGCGCCCCTTTTTGTTGTAAAAACTGTGTCCATTGTTCCATGATAGCGTGATGTCTGTAAGTTAAAAGTAGAGAATGAAAGGAGTAAATTAAAATATTAAATAGCGGGAAAGGGATTAAAAATCCTCCCAATCATCTTTGCTTGCCTCATTAGTTTTTCTGCTTTTATCCGTTTTATATTGCACTTTTTCTAAAAAACTGGTGGCTTTTTCGACGGCTTTAGTGCGTGTAGTAGAATGATTGGCGTAAGTATTGGTATTTTTTGCGTTGGTGTAGTGCAGTTGGAAAAAGGCAACTTGTTGACGGAGTCGTTGTGCTTGCTCTGCCATAGATTCGCTTGCTGAGGCGGATTCTTCAACCAATGCCGCATTTTGTTGAGTCATTTCATCCATTTGTGTGATGGCTTTATTCACTTGGTGAATACCCGATGATTGTTCCTGACTTGCGGCGGCAATTTCTGCAATGATATCACTCACTTTTTTAACAGCCGTGACGATTTCTTGCAAAGTATTACCTGATTCATTGACTAATTGTGTACCCTCTTTGACTTTGTCCACACTATCACGTATCAGGTTTTTTATCTCTTTAGCCGCATTAGCACTGCGTTGGGCAAGGTTGCGCACTTCCGTTGCTACAACGGCAAATCCGCGTCCTTGTTCACCTGCACGCGCCGCTTCTACCGCCGCATTGAGCGCGAGTAAGTTCGTTTGAAAAGCAATTTCATCAATAACGCCAATAATATCAGTAACCCGTTGGCTACTTTCATTAATGGCACTCATGGCTTGCACGGCAGATTCTACAACGGTTCGCCCTTGTGCGGCACGTTCGCGGGCAGTGCTGGCTAATTGGGTCGCTTGACGCGCATTATCCGCATTTTGCTGTACGGTGCTGGTCATTTCCTCCATGCTGGCGGCTGTTTCTTCTAAAGAAGCGGCTTGTTCTTCTGTTCGCTGGCTTAGGCTGACATTACCTAGAGATATTTCTTCTGAGGCAGTGCTGACTGCATCCGCCGTTTCTTTAATAAAGCTGATAACTTCAGTCAATTTTTCAACTGTAGAATTTGCGTCATTTTTCAGTTGTTCTAATGAGCCTAAATAATCACGTTCAATTTTTTGGGTCAAATCTCCTTTGGCAAGGGCAGCAAACATGCGCATCGTGTCTTCAACAGCAAGCTGGTTATAATTCATGATTTGATTCAGACTTTCGCTAAAGGACTTGAAAAAGCCTGTTTTACCCTTGAGTTCAATCCGTTTATCAAATAAGCCCTGTGAGGCAGCATGAATAACGTTATTAATCTCTTGTTCTGTGGCAACTTCAATTGTACGGTCTTGCAACTCTGTGACATAGCCAACTCGTTCACCATCGGTATTAATCACGGGGGTCATGGTATAGTCAAAAACAAGGCTGGTAATGTCTAAACGGTCATGTTCGCTATAGCGGAGATTTTGTAGGCGGGTGCGGTGTGTTTGTGCGTCTTTATGCAGATTGTAGAGCGATTGCCCGCATAAATTGGTCGCATCTAGTTGAGGCAGTTCACGACGTAATTTATCTTGTTCACGTTGGAATAACGTTTGTACCGCTTTATTGGCGAAAATAATTTTGTATTGACTATCGGCAATGATGACATGGGTTGTGACGCTATCTAAGGCTTGATTAATCCGTAAGGCTTCATCAGCAATGCGCTTATCCTCCTCAATGCGTTCACGGAGCTGTTGTTGCATGGTTTGCATAGAACCAAATAACCCGCCACGTTTTTTGCCTGAATCAAAAGCTAAATCACCACTTGCAATCCGTTGGGCAATGGTTGCAACTTCGGCAGGTTCTCCCCCTAATTGGCGCGTAATTCCCCTAGTAATGCCAAATCCTAAGCCTAGCCCCGTAATAATTGCGATAAATAATGTCACCCCGATACTAAAAAAAGTTTGTTGTACACTGTCTTGCGTGGCAATTTTAGCGGTTTCAAAATCAGCCGTAATATCTGTAATCGCATTTTCAATAACTGTTCTTGCATCATTGCCATATACACGTAATGATTTGATTAATTCGTCATTTTCCGTAATAAATCCCGCTTTGATTTCTTCAAAACCAATCACATAGGCTTGTACGACTGCCCTCAGTGAATCATAATCTATATCTGGGTTTTTATTTTTTAAATCATTAAGTTGTTCTTGCATATGTTGGATTTCTGTTTGAATTTTTTCTAACCAACGTGTATCGCCATCTTCAAAAAACTTAGATATATTTAAACGAACAGAAAGCCATGTTCGTTGTATTGCACTGTTTTGATACATCCTGTCGATATCTTTTGCATTAAAGCTATCTTCAACCAATTGCGCCAGCTTATTTTCAACCTCTCCCCCTTTGACAAGAATAACTTGATTAATAGTCCGATTACGACGTTGATAAATATCCGCTAATTGAGTAAGTTCTCCTTGGTACTGTTCCATACTTTTGCGGGCTTCTTCAATTTGTGGACGAGTTAAAAACAACTTTTTGTCCTGCATATCCTGCATTGTGGCTTGGAAAGCTTGAAACTCAACATAGTAACTCTCTAAATCACTTTGTTTTTTTGTACTGACATAACGACTTGTATAAAGACGTACAACAAGGATGCGATTCATTAAAGCATTTGCAGCATGTAACTCTTGTGCTAATGAATCAGTTAACGTAATCACCGTTCCTTTAATTTGGCTTAATTGCACAAAAGCAATAAAACCAATGGTCAACATTAAAACTAATGCAATAACATATCCTGCGAGAATCTTTGTTCCAACTTTCAACTGACTCAAAAAGCGCAACATAACACAGTCCTTTCTATAAAATTTAGATAAGCTGAAAGTAACTCATGCTTATGTACTACTACGTAACATTTTAATTAAGGTTTCAGGAAACCCCGCATTTTGCATATCCATCAAGGTTTTTTCGATGGGATAAGCAATAGTGTGATAAGAGATTTTTCGTGTTTCTTGATCATAAACAGCAAACTGCGCGTTTACATCACCATTGCGCGGTTGTCCCACAGAGCCAGGGCAAACCAGCGAATAATCAAAGGGATTTAAATCGATATTGACCCCTTTATACGAACTGTCTGCAAACCCTGCTTTGCGTGCATAAATCACAGGTTGATGAGTATGCCCATGAAAGCAAATAGAAATATTTTTTCTCGCCAGAACTTCTAAATTATCCTCATAACTCATTTCATAAACGTAAGCATTAAAGAAGGTAGGATCAATCGGCGCGCCATGCAACGCTAACCATTTTTCATCATGCAAAATAGGCGGTAAATCCGCTAACCACGCTTTCTGTTCAGTCGTCACCCGTGGAGTAGCCCATTCTAACGCCCAACTTGCACTATTAGAAAAACCTTTTTTAAAATTTCCTGTTGCTAAACCATGATCATGATTTCCCTTCACAATATGGAAACCACTGTGTCGAACCAACTCAATACACTCACTAGGATGCGGACCATATCCCACAATATCACCAAGAATGATGCCATAAGTAATATTTTGGTCTTTTAAATACGCCAACACCGTTTCTAATGCAGGAAGATTTGCATGAATATCTGCTAATAAAGCAATATAACGGGTTGTATTAAAATGAATATGTGTTGCTTCATGCCGCTCATCTAAGGCTTTAATAAAACTTTCTAAAGCAATACGCTGGGTTTCAGCAGGGATAAAAACATCCTCCAATTGCTCGGCTAACACACTCAAATACTGTTTATCTTTAAAATGCTTTAAAATAAGTGCTCGCATAGAACGAGCGAAAATCGGCGAGGTTTCCGTGTTTAACCACAGCAACTTACGAAAATACACGCCAATGACTTGCGCACAAGTAATAAAACGATCCCACGTATAAAAATCATCATCTAAATAATACAATTGTCCCTCTGGTGTTACCCCAAAATTGGATAACCCCTCATCAAGACGTACCCCTGTATTTTTAGCGAGTCGCAAATAATGCTCAAATAATGTTGCTAAATGCTGTAAGCGCGTTTGAATATCGACCGTTGCATGTGTAAATAAATCATGAACTGGATGCAATCTGGGGCAAATATTTCCAATTAACGCAATGGGTTGGTCAGTTTCCTGTGCAATAAACCATGTTTTATGTGGATGATGAACTTGATAGGTTTGTTCTTTCGTTAATGCCTGCGTTGCCCATTTTAAAGCGGCACGACTATCTAAACGAATTTCGGCGCGAATTTTAAGTGCATTATGTTCATCGATATAAAGCTTAGTACTAGGCTTACCTGTAAACAGGTTTCCATGCAATAAGGCTTGCTGTTGAGTGTTTAATAAATTAATAATAGATTGTTCGTTATAAACAACATTTTCTCCAACTGCACCAACAATGGTGACTTTATAAGTCATGATAACCTCTTAAATCTTTCCAAAATTACGACAAAACTAAAAAGAATTTATGTGATTTTGTATTAAGTTGCGCTTGTTTTTTCATCTAAATTCTTTGTAACATGATGAGAGATTCCAGCACAGTCTAAGGACTATAAAGAGCATGGCAATTATTGATAAAGAACGCGACGTTATTGTTTTTCGCATAGTGTATGATGGACTTCCACAATCAGGGAAAACCACCAGTATATATTCACTTGCGAATGTGCTGGGAAGAACCAACACACTATACAGTCCACCCACCGAAGCAGGACAAGCTCCACTTTTTGAATGGATTGATTACGTAGGGGGATTTTTTAGGGGACACAGCATTGCTTGTCAAATTATTACGACACCAAGCGACCCAGCCCTACATGCGCATCGCCAATTTTTATTAAATACGGCAGATGTCGTTATTTTTATCATTGATACAAGTAACGCTGATACGCTAGAAGAATCCCTTCACTATTTTCAGGCATTACAAACTTCATTGCCCCAAGAAGGGGAAGAAGCTGTCAGAATCATTATTCAAGCAAATCAATATCTCAGTAAAGAAACATTTTCTTTAGAAGATATACAAACCTTATTTAACAATGACTCAGCTATAAAAATTGTTGAAACGGTTGCAAAAGATGGAAAAGGTATCCGTGATACCTTTGTGTTAGCTGTACGCTATGCGGTTGAACGTGCTGAAGCACTGATGATGAAAGGGAAATTATATGTTGACCGCCCTAATATTAGCACAGGGCAAGAATTATTCGCCTTACTGCAAAATCAAATATCTAGTAGCTCCACCTCACCTTCTGCAACTTTCCTAGCAAATGCTGTTCCTGAAACCACAACTACAGTAGGTGAATTGAATTTTGATGACTTATCACCAGAAGAACAAGCCCTTTTAGCAGAAGATGCAAGCATTGTAGATTCCGCCGCCTTGTCAGACGAATTACACCTTGAAGATTTATCGTTTGAGCAAGCACTCGTTGAAGAAGAAGACGAACTTAATTTACAAGACTTATCCGAAGAAGAACGCGCATTACTCGCAGAAGATACAGAAATCGCTGAATCGTTACCCGCTGAACTTGCTGAAATTCATGTAGAAAGCGACGAAATAAATCTCGACGATTTATCCGAAGAAGAACGCGCATTACTCGCAGAAGATACAGAAATTGCTGAATCTTTACCCGCTGAACTTGCTGAAAACAATGATGATAATCTTTTTGCAGATGCACCAGAATTATTAGAAAAAGATGCCATTGAACCAATCGAAACAGAAAACGAGACGCAATTAGCGGAAAAACTAGACAAAATAGAAGAGAATTTATTAACACAAACGCCAAGTAGTACGCCAGATATATTGTATGAAGAAGTTGCGGAGTTAACACAAACGGCAATTCCTGTTGCTAACATAACAAGTAAAAAAGTAGCAAGTGTAAGAAAAAGTAAGCGTTTACCGCTATTCCCTGATGAAGAAATCTCTTCGCAATGGATTTGGCCTCCCTTAGCGGGTCGTCATATGATAGGCGAAGTGATTAAACATCCGTTGCGCCCTCATTTAGATGCTAATGATTTATGGCATATTAATGGGAAAAATGGCTGGCGTTGTTTTTCTAAATCAGCATGGTTGTTTGAAAGTGAAGCAGATGCACGAGCCGCTTTTCGCCAACAAATTGCTTTACATATTCACTGTAGCCCCATTCTCTCTGATAACCGTTGTATTGCGATGGTCGAAGATGCGCATGATACATGGAGATTATGGCAAATTCTCTATATAAATAGCACATTAGAAGAGCAGTTGAATACAGCATTACACACGACAAACCCAGCGATATTTGCAACAGAATTATTCCGTTGTGCGGTTGAATATATCGATGCTTATAGCGACTGTATGCAATATTGTTCCGCGATTTCCCCAACGTTAGAAAATTTAGGGAAAGAGTCTCATGATATTATTTATACAGGGATTTTAGATAACAATATGAGTGTTCGTAAGGCAACCCCAACAGAAGCTTTAACCTATGCATTTGCGCCATTGGTTGCCGATGTGACGCAACAAGCGAATATTGATATTGTGGAAGTTTTAAAAGAGTTGCAAGATATTCAAGCCTTTGAGTATGAAGGGTTATTAAATACTTTAGGTGAGTTATTTTTGTAGTTTTTAATTATTCTCATAAAAAAAGGAGTTTGCCTGTTTGATGTGCAAACTCCTTTTTATTTATGCTGTTTTTGTTTGGGTTAATGTTGAGTAAAAAAGCCCAACAAAATACGCAAAAAAATGTCCTTCTGTCATATCAAACAAAAATGAGTTTGCTAAACAACCGACTGCCATTGCTACGACAAAGCCTTGTGCTAAATAAACATAACGACTCGGCGTTAAATAGCGCGATTGATACCATAAAACACCCAATAAGCCCATAAACAGCAATACGCCAACTATTCCTAATTGTACGCCTATCATTAAGTATTCATTATGTAAATTTTCAGTAGATGTAACATGTTGCTTTTCTACGAATTGACGCTCGTATTCAATGGGTACGCTTCCTGTCCCCGTGCCAAGCCAAGGATGTTCAGAGAATAATAGAAAACCGTTTTTGGTAAATTCCATGCGTAAACCCATAGAAGTTATTTGTTTTCCTTCTTCATGTAGATGTAATTCTTGTAACATTAAGCCTAAGCGTTCTTGAATTGGTGCAGAACTCATATAAATGCCTACACATAATATAAACATAGGAAGAATGCTAAATGCTAAACCGCGCCAACGTGCAACTTGGTAAATAAATAATAAGACTAGGCATAAGAGAACAATATAACCTGTGCGTCCATGTAGCATAAATAAGACATTAAACATGGCTAGACCGATGCCTATTGCACATAGCCAGCGAAAACGGGGATATTGCCAGCCATAAATTGCTAGAAAGTAGGCAACCATGGACATCATTAAACTTTGTGAAATGTGGTTTTTAAAAATAAAAGCGTTATCTGGTGTTCCTTTCGCAATTTGAATGCCTGTTCCCCACATAAAATAGGATAATATTAAGGTGTAAGCCATTACAATGACAAAAGCCCATAAGCTACCTTCCCTTGTTTCATCATCTTGAAATAATATAATAAAAATAGGAATGTAAAAAAGCTCTCTATATTTGCTTAGAACGGATAATGATTGTTTTAAATCAGCAGTGCTATAAAAAATACCAATAATGAAGAAAATTAACAGTATTGTTGCAATTTGTGCAACAGGATGAGTGCGTAAAATAAACCAATAACGTTGAAAATTGGCTTTCTCTGTAAATAATAAAATAAAGGCAAGAATGAGAAAGAAACTTGTTAATCCAGTCGATACGCCGAGTGCAATACCCAGTAGAATGGTGCAAACACGACGGATATCTGTGCGGTTATAAAGGGATAAGCGGATATTATGAAGGCTCAAGGCGATACCCTTGTCTTGTTAAGGAAAGTAAAGTAATACCGATAGTTTGATATTACGATGATGATAAAAATAGGGCATTTTTAAAGATTATTTTGTTGTTTTTATACGTTGAATCTGTGAAATAGGAATTCTAACTTCTCCATGGGATGGTTGACTTTTTGGTGTTTTACAACCACTTGCATGACCATAAACAACTTCATAGGTTGCTGTTAGACCTTGAGGTGTTCTAAATTGTTCGTATTGGGCTAACATTGCGTTAAATTTATTTTTTCCTGTCAATCCTTGACGTTTACCCGTTAATACCGTTTGTGCACCAATCGCTTTTAGTTCGCGCATGAGGGTAAAAACATCGGCGTAAAAATAGCGATGCCAATCAATATCCATCACAGGGTTGTGTAATCCTGCCCTTAATAGCGCATCACCCAGTATGTGCATGTCGATAAACTGATTGACATGGTTGGTATCGTCAACAGTTGCCCAACTTTGGCGTAATTCTTTTAAGGTATCTAATCCTAAGGTTGAAAAAAGAAGTACCCCATCAGGTTTTAGAACCCGTGCAAACTCTGCAAAAACGTCTGCAAAATCAGGACACCATTGCAACATTAAGCTAGAAACTAATAAATCAATGCTGTTTGAGGCTAACGGCAATTGTGTGGCATTTGCTGTTATAAAGTGTTGGCGACGTGGTCGTATGAGGGGAAAAGACCATGGGACTTGTTGCCGCGCGACTTGTAACATGGGTAATGCAATATCAATGGCATAGACCTGTGCTTGTGGGTAATGACGACTTAGTGAACGGGTTAAATGTCCACTGCCTGCGCCAATATCGGCAATGACAGTCGGTTGTATTTTTAGTTCTAGTGAACGTTCTAGCAGTTGGTCGCTGACTTGTTTTTGTAAGTGGGCGAATTGTTCATAAGTATGGGCTGCTCGTCCAAAAGAATGGGCAATTAGCCGATGATATAAAGCGTTAGTTAAGTCCATGACGTGTAAAAAATTGGGACAGGTGTTGTAGAAAAATGTCGGGATGGGATAAAAAAGGTATATGGGCTGCTGATGGAATGCAGTCGATTTCTAATGAGGGCAAGTAGTGCGGATAGGCGTGCTGAATGGCTATAGGTACTAATGCATCATGTTGACCTAAACAACTCCATGCAGGACAGGTAATATTTATTAATGTTTCGCGTAAATCGACTGAGCGTAGTAGATATAATCCGCCTTGTAATGCGTCTGCTTGCGGATAGCCTGCCTGTTGGAACAGTTGATATAGCTGACGTAGTTGATCGCGTGCTGTGGGGCTATTTTGCACTTGTAAGGCGAGAAAGCGTTTTAGCGTAGTGACCATATCTAGCTGTAAATTTTGTTCAAATTTTTGTAGAACAGGAATTGTCATTGCACATGACCAGTCTTCAGCTGTGATAAAACGTGGCGAACTGGCAACTAAACCGAGCGCACGAACTGCTTTTGGATAACGGGTTGCAATCGCCATGGCAAATAAGCCACCTAATGACCAACCAATCCAAATCGCTGGTTGTGGTAATTTATCGACTAATAAACGGCAGATTGTGCTTAATTCGTAATCACATAAGGGGCTTTTACCATGACCTGGTAAATCTACTTGGTAAACGTGCCATTGATTTGCCAATTGGGTTGCTATTTCATCCCAAATCACATGGTTAAATCCCCAGCCATGAAGCAAAATTAAAGGGTGTCCTTGCCCTTGTTCTTTGATATATAACGAATTTACAGACATAACATGCAGAACCTATTGCAATATAAACGCAGTATTAAAGTATGCAGGGGCAAATTATATGCTTTCTGTCAGTCTTTTTTTAGGGAATATCAAGAACAGTTTATCCACCTGATCGAATAAGGGATTGTAAAAGTAAAAATACTTTTTAATATAATTAGATACTCTTAATGAAGGTTAATTGTTTATTTGGTACATACTATTTTCAATAAGAACATCCGTATTATTTTCTAGTGAATTACCCCTATGCCTTAATATTTTTAGGCTCGCTATGCTGAATATAAATTTAACTCACTAAATTTTAATAGGATATTTTTTAATGAGAATAACTGTGATTACATTCGGTACGGAGGGGGATACACGTCCGATTATTGCGTTATGTCATGGGCTACAAGCAAAAGGTCATCAGGTTACGCTCTTAGTTGAGCGAACCGCGCTAAATTTAGCACAATCATGGAAAGTGAGAGCGCAAGCCTTATCAGGTGATATGTTAGCCAGTTTACAAGCGCAAGGCGTACTTTCTCCTTTGATGAAAAAAGGGGGGGATGCCACACAATTAAGTAAAGCCTTAGCGAAAATAGCCAGTGAAAACACGGCAGCATGGATGCAAGTCTTAGTAGAACAAGCACAAGGAAGTGATTTAATTTTATATTCTGGACTTGCAGCTTATGTGGGTTTATCCGTTGCGGATTATTTGCGAATTCCTGCCATTGGTTTGGGATTGTGGCCAATGTCACCAACGCGGGAATTTCCTTCACCCTTATTACCGCCTTGGCATTTAACAGGTTGGTTAAACTATATTAGTCATTTAGCAATTAATGGCTTACTTTGGCGTTTATTTCGTAAAACGTTAAATCAAGCGCGGCAACAAGTTTGTGGTCAAGCCCCGCGTTATAAAATGTGGCGAGATTACCCCATTTTATACGGCGTTTCGCCACATTTAGTACCAACTCCTCACGATTGGCTTCCTGTTTGGAAACTCTGCGGTAATTGGCAGTTACCCCTGTCTAGCGGTTGGCAAGCACCATCAGCGTTACAAGATTTTTTAGCCACAGGAGAACCCCCCATTTATGTTGGTTTTGGCAGTATGGCGGGATTTGATCAACAACGATTATTAAATATCGTGGTAGAAGCAACGCAAGGAAAACGAGTTGTATTTTTAGCAGGTTGGAGCGGTATTCGCGCAGAGCAATTGCCCAAGCATTTTTTTATGGTCAATAACATCCCGCATGATTGGTTATTTCCAAAAATGTCATTGATTATCCATCATGGCGGGGCTGGTACGACTCATGCGGCTGCGCGGGCAGGCATTCCCGAAATTATCTTACCGTTTGCAGGCGATCAATTTTTTTGGGCGGGACGATTAGCCGATTTAGGCATTAGCCCTGAGTATATTGCCAGTCAGAAAATTACGGCGGAGTCACTTGCAACACATATCCAATTTGCACAGCAAGCCAATGTACAGGCTAAAGCAAAAACATTAGGTCTGTTAATGGAGCAAGAAGATGGTATTCAGGCAGCTATTCAACAGATAGAAACATGGATGATTAAGCCAATGTTATTGCAATAAGCTGATTTCTAACGCTAGTTCGGCGAGTTTTATAAAATAAAACAGAGACCTGCTAGGTTTTAAAAACTTAGCAGGTCTTTTTTTGTCTGAATCAGAATTCACAGAATTTTCAGAATTAGCAGAATTAAAAACATAATTTTTTATTCTTTTAATTTTCTTGTCTTTTTAATTCTGAAAATTCTGATTCAGACAAGCTGTTGTCTTTTTAAAAGAAACTCGCCGAACTCAGGTTGAGTTCTAGGTTTGGCAGACCTTTTCACATATACAGACCTGCTAGGTTTTGAAAACCTATAGTAACCGTACCATAAAGTGATTTAAATCTAGGACTGCCAGTCCTCCATGTCGTTTTATAATACGTTTGCTATAGCAGGTCTTTTTTATCTGAATTTAGTGACGATACAACATCACTGTTAAATCAGCATCTTCATCAAACTCACTGATTTCTTGATTAATCCGCTCTTCTTCTAGCTCTAAGCGGACATTGTCATCATCAAGAAAATCAATACTATAAGAAAGCCTGACCGGTTCACCATCTTCCTCTAATTCAAAGATTAACTGTGAATAAGTGCCATCTTCTTCATCCACAGTCGTTTCTATACGCCATGTTCCTTGTGTAATCACCCGATCAGCTTCATCACGATCAATAAATTTACCATCCGCTTGTAACGTTGTATAAACAACAGAATCACCATCGTCCCATTCCCATTCAGCCGTTAATAATTTTTGATATTGCTTATCAGCATCAGGTTTATCAGAAATATCTTCCGCATCTACAGAATAAAGGTCTAATTGGTTTTGCTCATCTTTATCAAAGTAGTATGCCCCTGTTTCTAAGTCGTAATAATAAAAATCGTCTTTGGCAGATTGGAAATACACCACACTATTGACAGGAATATTAATTTTTTCATTCGGGGCGAGTGTTATCGGTGGGTCTTCGTCGTCCTCGTTTTCTTGGTCTATATCACGATAAAAAATAACGGGTTTATCAGTTAAATTCTCAATCGTGAGTTCTTCAGATTCTGCACTGGTTACGGGTGTAATTGGTTGAGCGGGGGTAGAGGTAGAATTAGTCTCTGTGACTAAATGGGTAGGTAGTGCAAATGCTTTTGGTGTTTGCCCTTTAATACCTTGTGTTTTTAATTCAGCCCGTTGTCGCGCAGGGAGTAAACCATACATTTGCAACGTCTTATCACGTGATTCAGTAAAGACTTTTTCCCATGAACTTGCTGGTTTCTTCATCAAGCCTTCATTGATAAAGTAGTAAGTAAAATAACCACCTAGTTGATTATCTGACCACGCATACTCCCCTTCAGATGAAGCACTCAGATGTAATAATCCCTCATGTTTCAAAAATAAATCACGATAAACTTCATCAAATTGCCCTTTAGCCGCATTGCGTTTATTCGCCATGCTACGCATTGCAACAACGCCATCAATACTATTACTGCACGCATCCGTCAGGATAATTTTTAACCGCGCATTTTTAGCGGCAACCGCTTTTTCTAAAGACTGGCGGTCTAAATTGGCAGAATCTGAGGTATAAAGAAAAGTTTTACCTTGTTCCATACCACCATGACCGCTGAAATAAAAGAGAATGACATCATCCGCCGCAACAGTTGTTTTATCGATAGTCTCTTTAATTCGGCTTAGCGTCGCTTGTCGTCCTCGTAAAACGGTTTTTTTCACCGCGATAATGCCACGGTCATCAAGAATCTTGAGAAATTTAGATAAATTGCCGTAATCAACTTTAATTGATTGGGCAATATTATTTAAATCCTCGTCTTGATAATCGTCTTCTATCACCAGCAAGGCATGGAGTGTGGTTGCAAAACTACTACTTATCCACAAAAAACAGCAAAAAATAAAACTACTTTTGATAAGTACAGAGAGCCATTTTTTTGACATGATTAATTTTTTGTTTTTAAAGGGAGTTTATGGGTATTATTCCAGTAAAATTCGCAAGCTTTGCGAACGAAATTCGCGTTTATACAATACGCTGACAACCCAACTAGACGCAAGCATAAAAAGCAACGGGTGTACTATCCACGTTAACGCGGCAATTCCAAAGTAATAAGCCCGCAAACCGTGATTAAAATTTGTCCCTGCTAGCGATAATAATAAAGTGTGCCGTTTAATAAAAATTTGTTTTAAGGTCTCATCCTCATCAGGATTTGGCGCGCCACCCATTAATACCGTTGTAATACTGAATTGCCACATTGCCCAACTAAATTTAAAAAAAGCGTGTACAAAGATAAGAATTAATAATAAAACCTTTATTTCCCATAATCCTGCTGTTGTCGCAACAGTAAAGGGTAACGTGGCTGCAATCAACATCGCACGGTCAGTTGCACCCAAAACCGCAATTAAACCCGCTAGAATAAAAATCGTTGTTGAGACTAATAGCGATGCATTACGGTGTAATGTGCCGATGAGATTAGAATCCATAATGCGCACTTCACGCTTAATCAGTTGCTTTGACCATTCTAAGCGATAATCATGTAACACACTGTATAAACTCGGATGGCTTTGAGTTTTCACCGAGGCGAAACGGGCATAACTGAGCCAACTGATGAAAAAATAGAGCAGGGCAATAATATCAATAGACGTAATGCCTAGCATGTTAATTTCTTGAATAAAATACATAATTTTGTGTCTTTGGATAAAGTGAGGCAGTACACGCTTAAATAATAGCTATTTGAAATAACTCGCAAATATAGAGGTGTTTGATGATGTCGTGTTGAATGTTATTGATAAATATCTTACTTTAAGATGTATTTCTAATAAAATACGCCAGCTTGATAGATAGGTGTGTTTTTTAGAGATTTATCATACATCTTTGTAAAAAGATTAACGCTTTTAAAGAGATAATTGCTAACCAATGGAACATTACAACAATTTTATGATTCCACCAAAACATGAACACCGTTTACTGGGTTTAATGCTTATTACGTTACATATTGCATTATGGTGGGATTTTTCGGGAATTTTTTCACGTTTAATTTTATTAGCGCATTTTAGCGCATTTGCTATCTGGCAACCTTTTTGGGGGCGGGGCGAGCCTGCACATGTTAAAAATTTATTATTGCTCGGTTTAGGGGCTTTAGTTTTTATTGTTTTCTCCAATACTTTATTAATTACTATCTGGCAAATCATGCTGTTAGGGCTAATGGGCGGACGCGATTTAGTCAAACCGCGTGACCGTTTTGTCAATATGGCAACGATTATTTTTTTAACGCTAAATTTATTTATTTTCAACATTCCACAGTTATTACTACCTGATGACACCATGCATGTTGTTGATTGGCTACTGGTTGATTCACAATCTTTATTACGCTACGGATTATTGTGTATTCCTTTAAGTTTCTTATTTATTAGCACGGATGACAGTTTTGAACATCGCTATCATTTGGATTTTTTTCACGGGCTAACGCTTTCTTTACTGATGATTATCATTGGGTTAGGTAGCCTAGTGATTATGTATCACAATCATATTAGTTACCCCGTTGCCGTGTTTCAAATGTCACTGGCAATTGCTATTTTTGTATTTGTTGTCAGCTGGTTATGGGCGACAATCTCGGGAGAAGATGGAGCAGACCAATTATGGACACGACATTTATTAAATATCGGTAGTTCTTTTGAAAAATGGTTAGATGGTTTAGCTCAACCGGGTAATTATCGGAATTTAAGCCCACAAGCGTTTTTATACTCAGGCTTTGAACAACTCTCGACCTTGCCTTGGGTTTCAGGAATCGTCTGGCATTCCCTCTATGGTGAGGGCGTTATTGGTAAGATTGATACGAAATTTTTTGTTGAAATTGAATTTCAAAGTATTGAGGTAAAAGTCTATAGTTATTACCGCATTAGTAGCAGTAATTACTTTCACGTCAAAATTTTAATTCAGTTATTGGAACATTTTCATCAGGCGAAACGGCGCGAAGATGCTTTCGCACAACAAGCCCATTTGCAAGCAATTCATGAAACAGGTGCAAAACTAACCCATGACATTAAAAATTTATTGCAGTCCTTACATGCGATTAGCTCGGCGATTGAAACCTGTCAGCCTGCACAATTTGGCGATACTCAGCGGTTATTGCAAGGACAAATGCCCCGTTTAACCCAGCGTTTAAAAAGGACTTTGGATAAATTGCAAAAACCCGCAGAATTCGCCTCGATTACTGTACCTGTTTTGTATTGGTGGGATAATTTACAAGCGCGATATCGAAAGAGAAATATTGTTTTTCATAATGCGGTGGACGTAGAAAATATCCTCATTCCTGAAGATGCATTTGATAATGTGGTTGAAAACTTATTAGAAAATGCCTTATTAAAACGTACTCAAGAACCTGATTTAAATATTGATGTCACGTTAAAAATTAATCGTGATGGTTTGCAATTAACTGTCTGCGATGATGGGTCAGCAATTCCTGAAGGAATTTATAATACACTATTAAATCAGCCAGTTGCTTCCTCAAAACAAGGGTTCGGGATAGGCTTATATCATGCTGCGCAACAAGTTGCACAAACAGGCTATCAATTACGCATTGCCAATAATGATGAAGGGGAAGTCTGTTTCGAGTTAATCACAGCGTAACTGAATGAAGGGCAATGAGTTGATGGGTCGTTAGCTAATGTGTGGGGCGAATATCGCCCCTGTCATTAACTATTAAAGGCGTAGGCTTTATAATTTTCGCAATTTTCGTAATCTTGACAATAACCATAAATATACAAGCAATGGTCTTTAATGGCGAAGCCTTTTTGAGCGGCGACCGCTTGCTGACGCTCTTCAATGACTTTATCAGTAAATTCCTCAATATGTCCGCAACGTGTGCAAACAATGTGATCATGATGACTACCATGATTTAATTCAAACACAGAAAGTCCGCCCTCAAAATGATGGCGAATCACCAAACCTGCTGTTTCAAATTGGGTTAATACACGATACACCGTTGCAAGTCCAACATCTTCACCTGTTTCTAGTAACGATTTATACACATCCTCTGCACTCATGTGTCGCTGGTCGCTACTTTCTAACAATTGTAAGACGCGGACTCGTGGTAAAGTCGCTTTTAATCCCGCTTTTTTCAAATCTTGACTTTCCATTGCGAAACTCCGCTTTAATGATGTGTTTTTATCAGTAGTGCGCTATGATCCAACCCATTATTAACACTATGATAGAGGCATTCGTTGATAATGCAAAAGTTTTTCATTCTTATCAGTAGCATATTATTATTAGCTAGTTGTGCTGTTTATAAAATTGATGTTCAACAAGGGGTTGTTGTCACGCAAGAGACCGTCAGCCAATTACAAATTGGAATGCCTGCACAAAAAGTCCGTTATATTCTAGGACCACCTTTAATTGTCGATACTTTTCATAAAAATCGTTGGGACTATTTTTATAGTTATAAAGCAGGACATGCCGATCGTGAGCAAAGACATATTGTGCTGTTTTTCGATGAATATGAAAACCTCGCAGAAATTAAGGGCGATATTCAAGCAGGTACAGTTACGACCCCTACAGGTTCTACCACGCCCAGCACAGATACATCAGAACGACCTCTTTTATAGCGGTTAATGACTTAATTTATGATGACATTTTAATAAATTAAGATATTCTCTTATCTATTAATACCGATTAATATTAGCGTTTGCTTAATTATGTTAAGATGTTTGTCGTCTTCTCTTTAAAGCTAATTAGCTAACGAATTAGCTCATTATACAACATTCATCATTATCCATTCTGATGCGAGGCTATCCCCATGAAAGTGTCATTGTTGACTGCTGTTATTTCGATTCTGTTACAGACAACCGTAGCTGTTGCGGAAACACCTGCAACGACTGCACCTACTCCCGTATCTCCTGCTGCGCCAACTGCTCCCATGATGCCCACCATCGGTGATAATCCAATGATGATGCCACAAGGCTACATGGAAATGATGGAAAAACGCCAAGCCAGTTGGAAAGCCGTGCAGGCAGAAATGGACAAGATTCGGCAAATTAAAGACCCGATGGAACGCCAAAAACAAATTGAGGCACAAATCGATAAAGTTCAGCAACAAATGCAAGAAAACCACATGATGATGCGGGCATTACGTCAAGAACAAACCATGATGATGGCAGATGATGCACCCAGCTACACCCCCCCTGCGTATATGCAACCCAATATGCCGCCCATGATGCAACAAAATTACCCAGCTTATCAGCCTCAACCTTATTCCGCTTATCAACAACCTCAAGCGATGAATATGCCGATGATGGGCATGGGAAACCGTCAACAAATGCAACAACATCAGCAAATGATGGAAGAACGTTTAAGTCGGATTGAGAAATTACTCTCTGAGAAAAAATAAGACATAAAAAAACCGCTCCCCCTCAATAAAGGGTGGGAGCGGTAAAAAACTACATTAATATGTAAATAGTCTATTTCGGTATGTTTGCGACAATACTCATCTCAAGATTTTAATTCACGGTTACTGTAAGGCTCGTTTTTGTGTTCGCTGGATTTGGCGGAGTAACACTAAACTATAATGCGCTTTTGGATGTCCTTGTCGCGCCGCTTTACTTAACCAAAATAAAGCCCTATCAAAATTCTGTGGGGTTGTTTCCCCTTCAGAATACATCAATCCTAATTGATACTGTGCCTCTGCATTCCCTTGTTCGGCTTGCCAACTTGTTTGTGAAAAATCGTTTTTTTCCACGTTGATCATGACACTATGCACCCTGTCAAAAAATACGCATTTATCTTTTAAGCTAAATGATAATTATTATTATTCAAATATAAAAAAAATACAATTATTGTTGTTTACCGCAAGGACAGTGCATAGAACCACATGCTGCTTTAGGGACATAACCACATTTATCTAAACAACGGGCTAAGTCACAAACACTCCGTTTACATGCAATAAAAGGAATTTGTTGGTCTTTGGCTTGTTGGCGAAAATTGCGCATTACATTGTGTCCAACAAAGTCCGTGAATAAAATCATCAAATCCGCTTTTGCCCAGCATGTATTAGAGCACTTTTGTGCTTTCGGACATCGTCCTGTGATATGACGATAATCCGATAAGCCCCTTTCTTTCAACACATTTTCAATATTACCTAAGCGGTCAGCACCGACGAGAATAACCATAATGTCACCTTAAGTCGCTGTTATGAAGTTGACTAAATGATAATAATTCTCATTATCATTGTAAAGATAATATAATAAAATTCTCGTATTTTTTGCTAGACCGATAATTTATGCTGTTATAGCGGGATTGCATAACTTATTAATTAATAGCTAATTAAGTTGTTTTAAGCCATTGCTGAATCGTTGTAGGAAATATTGGGCTTGCTGGGTCATAGCCTAATAACTCCAATAAATAACCTGGTGCAATGCTGTCACGCCGTCCGCGAATAATTACTTTTACTCGTCCAAGCGCGACCGTTTTTCTATTCTGCCGAAAACATTGTTCTAAATATAAACACTGATTATCCCAACATAATAAACGGGTTGATAACTCATAACGTTGTAAAAATTTGAGCGGGTGAAAATACTGCAAATTCACCGCAACAATTTTAAATTGCCAACGTTGACGACGAATAAGTGTGTGCAACCCCATCCGCGAAGCTAAATCGGTATAACCCAATTCCATCACGTTCATATAGCGACTATTGAGCATGTGGCTTCGCCAACTTATATCTGTTGGCAACACATGGAACTGCAACACAGATTCATCTAATGGTGTGAGAGACTCCCCACGCCAAGTTTTCAATAAAACCAATAAGCGACGGAAATACAAGTTCATAAACGCTACACCCGCCCAGCAAAAGATAAAACTTACCCCTAAAAGTACACTCATTTATGTACTTTTTCAGTCTATACCAGTCTGATAGTGGATTAAAATAGGGAAACTCGTGTTAATCGGTGTTAAATGACGATTTTCCTATAAATGTTTATCATAGCTAATTCACAATTTTGTTATCTGTTTGTTAAAAGGATGATTCATGAGTACATCACAACAACTTTTTACTGACGCGCAACACGTTATTCCCGGTGGCGTTAATTCTCCTGTTCGGGCTTTCCGTGGCGTTGGTGGGATACCTATTTTTATCGAGCGTGCCTCTGGTGCATATCTTTATGATACTGAAGGGAAGAAATATATAGATTATGTTGGTTCGTGGGGGCCGATGGTTGCAGGACATGCGCATCCTGCGGTGATTAAAGCCGTTAAAGAAACAGCTGAAAAAGGCTTAAGTTTTGGTGCGCCGACACCGTTAGAAACGGTTATGGCAAAACGGATTTGTGAACTAATCCCCTCCATTGAAATGGTGCGTATGGTTAGTTCTGGCACAGAAGCGACGATGAGTGCGATTCGGCTTGCACGCGGTTATACAGGGCGCGATAAAATCGTTAAATTCAGTGGTTGTTATCACGGACATGCGGATTCTTTACTGGTTAAAGCAGGTTCAGGTGTATTGACTTTAGGGCTTCCTAATAGTGCTGGTGTGCCTGCCGATTTAGCAAAACATACTATCACCGCAGACTATAACGACCTCGCCCAATTGACAGAAATTTTTAAACAATGGGGTAAGGAAATTGCTTGCATCATTGTTGAACCCATTGCAGGTAATATGAATTTTATTGCACCTGTTGCAGGCTTTTTACAAGGGTTGCGTCAACTTTGTGATGAATACGGTAGCGTGTTGATTTTTGATGAAGTAATGACGGGATTTCGCGTTGCATTAGGTGGTGCGCAGGCTTATTACGGCATCAAGCCCGATTTAACCACTTTGGGTAAAGTTATTGGTGGCGGAATGCCAGTTGGTGCATTTGGGGGGAAACGTGAAATTATGCAATGTATCGCGCCATTAGGCTCGGTTTATCAAGCGGGTACTTTATCGGGTAATCCTGTGGCGATGGCGGCAGGGCTTGCAACACTCGATATTATTTCTGCACCTGATTTTTATACACAACTGACGGCAAAAACTGAAAAGTTAATGATGGGTTTAAAAGAACGTGCGGTTAAGGCAAAAATCCCTTTATTGACTAATCATGCGGGTGGGATGTTTGGCATTTTCTTTACAGAAGCAATGCAAATTGAATCTTTTGCAGAGGTGAGTCGTTGCGATGTAGAACGCTTTAAACAGTTCTTTCATGGTATGTTACAAGCGGGTGTTTACCTTGCGCCTTCCGCATTTGAAGCGGGTTTTGTTTCTTCAGCGCATACGGACGCAGATATTGCAGAAACTGTGGAGATTGCAGAAAAGGTATTTGCAACATTATCATAATCTGAGTTTGGCGAGATTTATAAAATAAAACAGAGACCTGCTAGGTTTTCAAAACCTAGCAGGTCTTTTTTTGTCTGAATCAGAATTCACAGAATTTTCAGAATTAGCAGAATTAAAAAGCATGATTCACCTTAATGTTTTGGTTTAAGGGGTTTAAATTCTGTTAATTCTGAAAATTCTGTGAATTCTGATTCAGACAAGCTGTTGTCTTTTCAAAAGAAACTCGCCGAACTCAGGTTAACATAAATTAAGACGGACATTGTCCGTCTTATTGACATACTTATAGCACGCCACGAATTTTCACTAATTCCTTCAGCAAGCCTTCTAATCCGCCGTAAACAGAAATATTGCCGACTTTTTCGGTAACTTTTTCCAGCGTTTCCAGTTCTTTTAAACGTAACGCGGTGGGATTATCTTCCATCACTTTTGCCGTATTCAGCAGGGAGCGCGTCGCGGCGGTTTCTTCACGGCGACGGATTAAATTTGCTTGGGCAACTTTTTCCGCTTCGACCACTTTGCTTAAAATGGTTTTCATATCGCCGGGGAGAATAATATCTTTTACCCCAACACTGTGTACGACAATGCCTAAATCTGTTGTTTTCGTTTGAATATGTGCGAAAACTTGTTCATCAATCACGGTTTTATTTTCTAGCAATTCATCCAACGTCCGTGTACCAACCACTGCCCGCAAGCCGAATTGTAGTTCTTTGTAGATAAACTCAATCGGTTTAGATAGAGCAAGGCTGAGTTTTAAAAAGTCGGTAATTTGATAGCTAGCCGATAAGTTTATCCGCAATGTCACCTTGTCTTTTGTCAGGATTTCTTGTCCTGCTATTTCAGTTTCTTGTAAACGGGTATCGATGACATCGACAGCAATTCGGCGGTTAAATGTCCAATAGGCATATAAACCCGCATTGAGCAATTTTAAGCGTTGTCCGTCCACGGTTAAAACACCGACGTGGTATTCAGGCACAATGGGGCTATAGATTGCGGTGCTAACGCGGGAAGATAAAGGCGCGTTTTTAGCGTAAACCAGCATTGCCGCTTTTTCTTTGGGGATTTCATAATTTTCGCTGATGTCGATAATTTCAGCTTCTACAGTGACAAAACCTTTCCAATATAGTTGTCTTGCTGTCGGGTAAAGAATATCGGTAATAACGCCATTTTTGCGAATCAGGGCAACTTGATGATTGTTAAGTTCTACCTTGACGCAATATTTTTGCATTTCCTCTGCATATTTGGTCAGGAAAAAGTCAATCATTGCGTGGTCAAATTCTGGTTTGGCAAGGTTGCAGACTTCAACAGTTACTTTTTTAAATGGGTCAAGGTATTTATAAGTGCCTGCTTCTAAAAAGCCTTGAAAGTCACCGTCTTTAAACAGTAAACCCCGTTCATTTTTACGCACGACAAACTTACGCCATAACGTCATCATGACTATTCCTCTATTTGATTCTCAATGGCAGGATTTGCAATAAATAATGTGACTGCTCCACCCCACATGTGGGCGTTGGTGTAGGGATGCGATTATCTAACGACCGTTTTATTGCCCGTCTGCTAAGGTGTCAACACCGCCACAGCGTTACATAAGACGGAGGAAAAATAACGGCATGTCCTCTCTTGCCCAACGCGCAAAACCTGCGCAGGCTGTTAAACAATCTGTTGCTAACCGAGCCAGCAGACTGTTTAACGGGAACAGCCACGGGTACGACGCGATAGTTTAGGGTAGGATTCGAACCTACTACAGGTTGATTGGAAGTCAACTGCTCTACCAGAATGAGCTACCTAGAAAAGGTGGAGTCCAATGCAGGAGTTGAACCTGCTACCTTAATTACCCAGTAATTACGCTCTAACCTGTGAGCTAATTGGACGGGATAGACAAACTTGTCATTGGTACACACCGCTTCAATTTGCAGAGGCAGTGCGCCAGATGGGCACACAGAACCCAGTCCGCTGAATGATAGACTTGCAATATCCGCTTTATAGTGTGCATGAAAATTAAATTGAATGCTATGAGGGAATTAACTCATCAAGAAAATAGGTTAAGTGAATATCAGTTAAATTAATTTGCTATAGTGCAGTAGAGAAGAAAAATAACATTATTATAAATGATTTATTATTAAGAGGTTACGCTATCATGATTCGTCCTGCTCATTTAGACGATATTGAAGCTTTGTTAGTGATTGAGAATCTTTGTTTTAATACTAATCGGTTATCACGTCGTAATTTTCGGTATTTACTCAGTAAGGCGCACGCCCATACGATTGTTGATGAAGAGGCGGGCGCGATTCGGGGTTATACCATGCTGCTATTAAGTCATGGTACGTCTATGGCGCGTTTATATTCCTTAGCGGTACATCCTGATTATCGTCAGCAGGGTGTTGCTCAGGTGTTATTAACGGCTGCTGAGGACATTGCTTTGTCACATGAGTGTGTATCATTACGTTTAGAAACACGTGGCGATAATATGGCGATGCAGCATTTAGTCAAGAAAAATGAGTATAAGTATTTTGAAGAAGTTTCTGATTATTATGAAGACCATATGCTAGCTTTACGGTTTGAAAAGTTTTTAGCTCCGCATTTGGCGCGGGAAATGGTCAGCGTCCCCTTTTATCAACAGACGCTTGAGTTTACCTGTGGACCTTCCGCGCTCATGATGGCAATGAGCGCGTTAGATAAGAATTTAGAGTTAAATCGGCGTTTAGAATTGCGTATTTGGCGCGAGGCAACCACGATTTTTATGACTTCTGGGCATGGTGGCTGTGGTCCTTATGGACTAGCATTATCAGCCTATCATCGCGGTTATGAGGTTGAAATTTATGTCAGTGATAAAACAGCAACTGAAACAATGTTTATCGATTCAGTACGTAATCCTGAGAAAAAAGCCGTATTACGCTTGGTTGAAGAAGATTTTTTAGAAGAAATTCGCCGTTCATCGATTAACTTAGTTTATAGCAATATTAATGTTGCTGGGATTAAAGCAAAGTTTGATGCGGGTGCAATTCCTTTAGTATTAATTAGTTCTTATCGTATTTATCGAGAGAAATTTCCGCATTGGGTTGTTATCACAGGGTTTGATGATACTTATATTTATGTGCATGACCCTTTAGTGGATAGTGGCGCAGATGAAAGTGAAATGGACTCGATTAATATGCCAATTTTACGCAAAGATTTTGACCGTATGGCACGTTATGGAAAATCGGCACAAAAAGCGGTTTTATTTTTAAAAAAACGTGCAAATCCTGTTTAAATAATTAGGTCGTACTAAACAAGTCAGGTTTTAAATGCACAAATCCTGATGCAGACAATCATGTTTTAAATTCAGTCCACCCTGATTTAGATAGTTTTTTTCAACAGTCGCCTATGAAAAACAGGGTTTAACAAGAACTAACAAAAGTTTAATCTGTGAACAAATGTTTTTTCATAGCGACTTCACATACATCTTCTTATTATTTTATTCTCCATATTAGACCGTCTTGAGGTAAACAATTAATATGCCCCCCCACCTTGTGGTTGTTGAAAATACAGCCGACTGGCAAGCGTCTTTTCCAAGTATGCAAGTAGTGACTGTAAAAGACTATATTTCACAACCTTACTACTTTTCTTTAAAAAACGTCCGCGTTATCAATCTCTGCCGTAGTTACCGTTATTTAAGTCGCGGTTATTACTGCTCATTGCTTGCTGAAGCACGCCGTCATAAAGTCATCCCAAGCGTGCGCACCCTACGCGATTTAAGCAGTAAAGCTATTTACAGCTTAGATACAGACAGCCTTGATGATTTACTACATAAAATTTTAGGAAAACATGAAGGTAATAACCCAACAGTTTTAGAGACTTATATCTTATTCGGTTTTTGTGATAAGCCTGAACTGAAAAAAATTGCACGCCAAATCTTTGCAACGTTCAGTTGTCCTTTGATGAAAGTAGAATTCAACTACTCAGGTTCGTGGCATATTTCATCGATTAAACCGCTTCATCTCAACGCCCTGTCAGAAGAACAATATCCATTATTTATTGAAGCCTTACAAACTTACACCCGCAATCTTTCTACCCCCGAAAAAAACAAACAAGTCACCCGCTATGATTTAGCTATTCTTTACGACCCCAACGAAAAGCTTCCCCCTTCCGATGCCGAAACCCTAGAGAAATTCATCACGATAGGCAGCGAACTAGGCATTGACGTTGATTTGATTAAAAAGAAAGATTATGCCCGCCTAGCAGAATATGACGCGCTTTTTATCCGTGAAACGACCAATATTGATCATCATACCTATCGATTTGCTAAAAAAGCAGAAAGTGAAGGCATGGTCGTGATTGATGACCCTGATTCTATTTTGCGCTGTACGAATAAGGTCTATTTGGCTGAACTATTAAAAGCCAATAACATTCCAACGCCAAAAACCTTTATTTTACATCGGGATAATTTGCACTTATTAGAACGTGAAATTGCTTATCCCATTGTTTTAAAAATTCCTGATGGCTCATTTTCTCGCGGTGTTTTTAAAGCGGAAACGCCTGAAGCCCTATTAGAAATGACCAATCGATTATTTAAAGAATCCGATATCTTATTAGCACAAGAATATCTATATACCGCTTTTGATTGGCGAATAGGAATATTAAACCGCAAAGCGATTTTTGCTTGTCAATATTTTATGTCAGAAGCGCACTGGCAAATCGTGAAACACAGTTCTAACGGTGAATTTGATTATGGAACATTCCGCACATTTGAGGTTGAAGATACCCCCAAAAAGGTAATTAAAACCGCTGTTAAAGCCGCTAGCCAAATCGGTGATGGATTCTATGGAGTGGATTTAAAACAGACTGATAAAGGCGTTGTTGTTATTGAAATTAATGACAATCCCAACTTGGATGAAGGCGTAGAAAATGCTGTGATTAAAGATAAAATTTATCATATCATTTTAAAAGAATTTATTCGGCGTATCCGCAAAAAACAACAACGTTAATCTTCTACTTACCCGCTTTTATAAGACATTCTATTGATAAAGATAGAACTGGCACACTATTTTTAATACAGTTGCTGTCAGTTTTATAGCAAACGTATTATAAAACGACATGAAGGACTGGCAGTCCTGTGAGGACTGCCAGTCCTAGATTTAAATTAACCTGAGTTCGGCGAGTTTCTTTTAAAAAGACAACAGCTTGTCTGAATCAGAATTCACAGAATTTTCAGAATTAGCAGAATTAAAAAGCGTCATTCACCTGACTTTTTGGTTTGAGGGTTTTAAATCCTATTAACCCTGCTAATCCTGATTCAGACAAGGTTTTAATCTTGTCTGGTGAATCCCGATGAAAAAAAGAGAATAATCTCTGCCAGTCCTTCAAACCTTTTCGCGTGTTCCGACAGACCTGCTAGGTTTTTAAAAACTTAGCAGGTCTTTTTTTGTCTGAATCAGAATTTTCAGAATTAGCAGAATTAAAAAGCGTCATTCACCTGACTTTTTGGTTTTAGGGTTTTAAATCCTATTAACCCTGCTAATCCTGATTCAGACGGGCTTTAAAAGAAACTCGCAGAACTTAGGTTAAATAATCAATGCATAACCAAAGCTCTTTTTAAAGCGGGTTTTAAAAATTTCATTGGTAAAGGTATGATTTTGTGCGCCATGATGTTCAACTTTAATCGCCCATAAAAGCGTCGCAATTCTGCCTGTTGTTTCCCAATCAGCTTCTTTTGATAACCCGTATAAAACCCCAGCACAAAAAGCATCACGACAGGCATTAATATCATTCATGGCACGGACAGGCGGATGCGGAATTTGATAACGCGCCCCTTCTGCAAAAACCGTCGCGCCATTCGCACCTTGCATAATGATTAACGCATCTACCCGCTGCGCAATTTGTTGAGGATTAAGCCCTGTTTGTTGCTCCATGTACTTGCATTCTTTTTCATCAACCAATATCCAAGCCGCTTGTTCGATAAATTTAAGTAAATCATCGCCATCAAATTCAAAAATATAATGAGCAGGATCGAAAATAAAGGGCGTATTAGCTTCTGTATATTGCAGGGCATGAATGCGCATTGCATCAATGTTGTCTAGGGAAATCGTACCCAGTTTGACATCTTTGGCTTTAGAAATACGGTTAGTATTAGAAAACGTCATTGCTCCTGGATGAAAGGCAGTAATGCGGTTGTCATCCATATCAAGGCTGATAAAGCGTTGTGCCGTATAACTATGGTCAACCGCAGTAATACAATCACGGGGAATATTTAAGTGCTCTAACCGCTCGGCATAAGGGGCAAAATCAGTCCCTACCGTTGCCATGGGCAAAGGGCTTCCCCCTAGTAACTTCAGGTTATAGGCAATATTACCCGCACAGCCACTGAATTCGCGACGTAAATCAGGCAGGGTAAAGTGTGCGTCCAGCGTCTGCATGTTATCCAGCAAGATGTGATGTTTAAACTTTTCGTTAAATACCATCACGGTGTCATACGCAAAAAAACCGCAAATTAGCGCGTTCATGCAAACTCTTCCTAAATTTAAGCAGTAAAATCAGGTTATTTTTAAAATATTGTTTATTAAAGAAGGCGCGATAAAGGTCTTTACGCGCCCCTTTTCTACAAGAAATAACCCATTATTTAAAGGGTTAAATTATAACCAAAACTATCCGCAAAGCGTTGTTGAAACTCAACTTTAGTAAAGCGGTGGTTTTGAGTGCCACTGTGTTCGATTTTAATCGTCCCAATTAAAGACGCAATTCGCCCTGTGGTTTCCCAATCCATGCCATGCATTAAGCCGTAGAGTAAACCGCCACGGAAAGCATCGCCGCAACCTGTTGGGTCAACTAATTGTTTCGCTTTTGCGCAGGGAATTTCGTAAGTTTTTTCTTGGGTGTAAATAATAGAACCTTCACCGCCTTTAGTCACAATCAGCCCTTTAGTCCGTTCAGCAACTTGTTCAGGGGTGTAGCCAGTGCGGTCGCGCATTAATTCCCATTCATAGTCATTGACCGTCACCCATGTGGCTTGGTCGATGAATTTTTTCAGGTCATCGCCGTTAAACATGGGCATTCCTTGACCAGGATCGAAAATAAAAGGGATGTTTGCCGCTGCGAATTGTTGCGCATGTTCAATCATGCCATCGCGTCCATCTGGGGAAATAATGCCGATGGTGATACCTTTTGCATCACTGACCTTGTTTTGATGAGAAAAGCTCATTGCGCCTGGATGGAAGGCAGTGATTTGATTATCATCCATATCAGTGGTGATAAAGGCTTGACCTGTATAGCTATTCTCAATTGTTTTGATATGGGTGCGGGGAATTTGACAATTATCCATCCATTGGCTGTATGGGGTGAAGTCAGTACCAACGGTTGCCATTGGTAAGGGATTGCCCCCTAACAGTTTTAAATTGTAGGCAATATTGCCTGCACAACCTCCAAATTCACGGCGCATATCAGGCACGAGGAAAGAGACATTTAAAATATGCACTTTTTCGGGCAGGATGTGATTTTTAAATTGGTCTTTAAAAACCATAATGGTATCAAAAGCAAATGAACCACAAATTAATGCTGACATGCGTTATTTTTCCTTGTGAGTAATGCAAAATGGGCAAAGTTTGCACGAGTTCAATGATTTCGTCTAGCAAGTCCCATTTTATCGCTTAGAAATGAGCGGGGTTAAGCAAAATAAGGGGCGTATTCTTGTAATTGTTCAGCGGTGAGCAGGAAAACGCCATCCTCGCTCGCTTCAAAAGTGAGCCACATAAAGGGAATATCAGGATAGGCTTCCATCAGGGCGTATTGACTGACACCGACTTCAACAATCAGTACACCATGCGGGTTTAGGTAATGAATTGCTTCTTTTAAAATTTTTCGGGCGAATAATAAGCCATCACGTCCTGCTTCTAAGCCTAAGCGGGGTTCGTGATGATATTCAGCGGGCATATTTGCAAGTTCTTCCGCATCCACATAGGGCGGATTAGAAACGATTAAATCGTAACGCATCCCTTTTAAATTACTGAATAAATCCGATTGCACAGCATAAACACGGTCTTGTAAGTCGTAGCCGTCAATATTGGCTTGCGCAATGGCTAAGGCTTCGGGGGAAATATCCACCGCATCGACTTCTGCATCAGGGAAAGCAATCAGGGCGGTAGCAATGGCAATACAGCCACTACCTGTGCATAAATCTAAGACTCGATGCACATTCTCAGGCTTAATCCATGGCTCATAATGGCGGTTAATTAATTCGGCAATTGGCGAGCGGGGGATTAAAACATGCGGGTCAACTTTAAATTGCAACCCTGCAAACCATGCCATGCCTGTTAAATAAGCGGTAGGAATACGCTCGTCAATACGCTTTTCAATCACCGCAAATAACGCCGATTTTTCAGCGTAAGTTAAGCGAGTATCCCAAATAAACGCGGGAACATTATTCGGTAAATGTAACGTGTGCATGATGAGCCAAATGGCTTCGTCGATAGCGTTATCAGTACCATGCCCAAAATATAATTGAGCTTCATTAAAACGGCTTGCACTCCAGCGGATAAAATCGGCGGGGGTGTGCAGTTCATCAATGGGATAGTCCATAGATTTATCAATAGAGTCAGTAGGGAAGTTTAAATTTCAACGGTAAAAATAGAACCATGTGGTTGGTTTGGATTCACAAAAATTTTACCCTGATGTGCCGTAATCACCATTTTACAAAATGCCAAGCCTAAGCCAATTTGTGAAATGCCTTTTTTCTTTAAGTCCACCACCTCGAATTTTTCGAAAACCCGTTCACGGTATTCTTCAGGAATGCCCGAACCCTCATCAATGACTTCCATCCGTAGATGACTCCATTGATGTGTGTCTAAAAAATGAGATAAACGTAGGGTAACTTTAGAATGTGCGGGAGAATATTGGATTGCGTTCGCCATTAAATTATCTATCACACGACGGAACAAATGGCTATCTAACATACTGTAAATTGGGTTTTCAGGGAGTTCTAACTGTAACGCGATGTTACGAGATTCAGCAATGATACTAAAATGTTGCTGTGTTTCTAAGGCTAATTCATTGACATTTGTACGGCTAGGATGGATTAATAATTTATTTTCTTCCATTTTTGCCATCATTAACATGTCGTTAACGAAAGAATCAAGCCTGTCCGCTGCGATTAAAATCCGCTCGACATGGGTTTGTGTCGGCTCGTCGCTGGCATTTTCACCGATTAAGGTTGCGTGCAACAAAATAGAGGTAATGGAGCTAGACATATCATGAATGACCATGTTCGATAACTCTTGGCGGAGTTTTAACATTGTCGCTAATTCATCATATTGCCGTTTAATCCGTAGCATAGAGCGCACACGCGCCCGTAACTCCATCCGATTAACAGGCTTAGATAAAAAATCATCCGCACCAGCGTCTAAACCTTGCGCTAAGACCTCGCTACGTTCTAACGATGAAATTAAAATAATCGGAATATGCTGTAATTCAGCGTTTTCTCTTATTTTTTGACAAATCGCAAAGCCATCAATATCAGGCAAAATTAAATCTAATAAAATTAAATCCGCGCTATGTTCAGATAACCACGCTAATAAAGCGGTTCCAGTCTCTAGTTGCTGAATCTCATATTTTTCATCCTGCAATATGCTTTCTAATTGCTCGCGGATACTGGAATCATCATCAACAATTAAAATTTTGCTAGGCTGAAGCATCGGGAATCTATCCTTTTATAAGGTAGTCTATGCAAGAAAAAGTTCGCTAAGGACAATTGAATTGAACAAATATTTTTTGTAACGCAAGTGATAAAATAAACAACTTCAAGAATAAAAAATCCACACACTACAAAATAAGCCCACACAGACAGACTTATCGCAAGAAAAACAACTTGTCACAGTTTTATGTACTTGTATCTATACAAATGGGCGTTAATTATACTGTAATTTTAATCTAATAGCTCTGATAAGGATGGTTATGGTTTTAAAACATTATGATGTCATCGTCATTGGGAGCGGGCCTGGCGGAGAAGGAGCGGCAATTAAAGCCGCAAAAGCAGGTAAATCCGTTGCTTTGATTGAAAAACACAAAATCGGCGGCAACTGTACCCATTGGGGCACAATTCCCAGTAAATCCCTCCGCCACGCCATGCAACGCTTGGTTGAATTTAAATCAAATCCTTTATTTGAACACGTTTCTCACCGCTTAAATATTCAATATCCTGATTTACTCCACAGTGCTGCCAGCGTTATCGACCGTCAAGTGCGGATGCGTCAAGGCTTTTATGACCGCAACCACGTCGATATTATTTACGGTCATGCCCGTTTTATCGACCAAAACATTATAGAAGTCATAGAAGAAGATGGCAGTGTTGGAAAACAATATCGCGGGGATAGCTTTGTCATTGCCACAGGCTCACGCCCCTATCGCCCCCGCGATGTTGATTTTTCACACCCGCGCGTTTGCGACAGCGATACGATACTACAATTAAAGCAAACACCCAATTCTATTACTATTTATGGTGCTGGGGTTATCGGTTGCGAATATGCATCCATCTTTCGCGGACTCGGTGTTAAAGTAAACCTAATTAACACCCGTGAAAAATTACTTGCCTTTTTAGATGACGAAATCATCGACGCATTGGCTTATCATTTGCGCGAACGCGGTATTATCATTCGTCATAATGAAGAATATTCTTCTGTTGAAGCCACTGATGAATCCGTCACCTTACATCTTAAATCAGGCAAAGCCATTCGCAGTGATTTATTACTCTGGGCAAACGGACGCACAGGGAATTCCCAAAATATGGGATTAGAAGAAATAGGCATTGCACCTAACCGCCGTGGGCAATTAGACGTTAATGAAAAATATCAAACCGCACTCCCACATATTTACGCGGTTGGTGATATTGTTGGCTATCCTAGCCTTGCCAGTGCTGCCTACGACCAAGGACGTTTTGCAGGCACAGAATTAGTTGATGGATTCTGTGAATATCACCTTGTCGCCAATATCCCCACAGGGATTTATACCGCGCCAGAAATCAGCTCCGTTGGTAAAACAGAAAAAGAATTAACCGAAGAGAAAGTACCTTATGAAGTCGGTCATTCCTTTTTCCGCAGTCTTGCCCGTGCGCAAATCACAGGGCAAACCGTCGGCATGTTAAAAATTCTGTTCCACCGCGATACCCTCGCCATTCTTGGCATCCATTGTTTTGGTGCAGAAGCATCAGAAATTATTCACATTGGTCAAGCAGTGATGGCACAAAAAGGCGAAGCTAATTCAGTACTTTACTTTGCTAATACCACATTTAACTATCCGACAATGGCAGAAGCCTATCGTGTCGCGGCACTGAACGGGTTAAATCGTTTATGATGGGATAGTGATAAATTAAGTAGGGATATATGCGATTTCTCGCTAACCTGCGTTCTATAATATTTTTAATATAAAACATAGACCTGCTAGACTTTAAAAAGCTGGCAGGTTTTTTGTCTGAATCAGAATGTATCATAAAAAGATTTAAATTTAGGACTAGGAGTTCACCGCATCGTTTTATAGAACCTATTTGAAGTCTAAGATAAAATGTAAAAGATGAAAAAACAAAACAAAAAGAGTCCTTACACAAGTAGCCTAACAGATGCAGAATGGGCAGTGGTTGAACCCCTCTTAAATGCGTTATTGCCCAAAAAAAAGCTTACCTGTCCGCATAAATGGGGCTATCGCCTGCTATTTGATGCAATGCTTTATCAGCTCAAAAATGGCTGCCATTGGGGCGACCTTCCTAAAGACTTCCCTCCCTATTCAACGGTTTATTGGCATTATAAACAATGGCGGGCTTCGGGAGTTATCGATAAATTGATGATAGGCTTACATGAAAATGCCCGCACGCAATCAAAAAAAACGCTCAATATACAAGCCTAATCATAGTAGATTCCCAAGCGGTGAAAAATACTTGTCTGGCGAGTCGTCAAAGTAAAGGCTTCTGCTTTTACAAAGCTACCAATGGAATTAAAAGACACTTAGCCGTTGATAGTTTAGGCTTGCCCTTGTTTACACGCTGTACAAAAGCCAATATCAATGATGACTTAGGATTGATTGAGCTGTTCAAGGAGAATATCGATTACTTCAGGAACAAACCTTTAGAGATGCCTAAAACGACAATTCTCTTGGATAATGGCTATCATCCTGTGCGTATTCAGGAAGCGTTAGAAAAAATTTATCCTGATATTCTGAGTAAAATCCAGTTTGAGTTATCTCCCAAGCCCAATAAGCAAGAAAAGTTAGCACAAGGTAAGACAGGCTTTGTACCTGTTAAAGCAAGATGGGTAGTAGAACGTTCTAATGCTTGGGTTGAGCGATGTAAGTCCTTAGTTAAGAACTTTGAACGGACTCTTGAGAATGCTAACGCTAAACTGAAACTGTGTTTTATCAGACTCATGATTAAACGAATCGCTTCTTTTTAAACATTTCAAATCGGTTCTATAGTGCGTTTACTCTAATCGCTCAATTTCTTCGTGTGTTAATCCCGTTGCAACCATAATAAGCTCAAGAGGCACATTGTTTTTCTTCAATGCGATTGCGACTTTTATTCTTTCTTGTGCGACTTTCATTCTTTCTTGTTCAATCCCTTGTTCGATGCCTTGCTTAACCCCTTGCTCAATCCCTTTTTTAACACCTTGCTCAATCCCAATCTCAATGCCCTTCTCCAGACCTATCTCAATTCCTTCCTGTTTAGCCGTATCAAGCACATTGATGAAATCGCGGTAGTATTTCAAACTCAATTCATACGCATGGCGGTCTTCATAACTCATGTTGGCTAATTTGGCTAACGCAAAGGCTTCTTCAATAATATCTCCTTGAAATTCTCTCGGCATATCGTCAAACGTTACTAATTCACGCAGGAAATATAACCACCATTCTAAATGGTTCGCTAATTCGGATTCTTGCTTTTTGAATTTCGCCATTTCTATGTAAATGAAGTTCAATTTCTTAAACATCACTTCTTTGCTGTAAATATCGGTAATTTGTCCGAAATGTAAGTAACGCTCATCGGGAAAGCTGGCTAAGGAGAAGTCTAAAATCCCAATGAAATAAATCGGGGTTAATTCAAAGTCCCATTTGCCTTTTTTGGCTTGGTCTTGAATTAAGAAACTGGCGTAGTAAGTGGCGCGGTCTTGAAAGTGTTCTTGTTTTGCACGTTGTAATTCAACAATGAATTCCTGATTTTTTTCATCCCGACAATAAATATCAAAGATGGCACGTCGGTCTTCTTCTAACATGCCGAGCTTTTCGATATTTTTAAACTCTAAGCTGACAATTTTGTGTTTTATCGGTAATAAATCATTAAGAAAGCTGATGAGTAGGGGTTTACTTTCTTCACTACCGAAGATTTTTTTAAAGCCAAAATCGGTGAAGGGGTTGATGAATGTGCCTAGGGATTTGTCGGTCATGTTGATGCGTCCTCATGCTTGGGAAGATATAGTAAACGTATCATAAAATTATTTAAATTTAAGACTGGCAGTCTTCCGCATCGTTTTATAGTGCGTTTGCTATCGCAGGATTAAAAAGCGTGATTCTAAGGGGTTTAAATTCTGTTAATCCTGAAAATCCTGATTCAGACAATGTTTTAATCTTGTCTGTTGAATCCTGATGAAAAACCAGCTTGAAGGACTGGCAGACATTTTCGCGCGTTCTGACAGACCTGCTAGGTTTTCAAAACCTAGCAGGTCTCTATTTTATTTTATAAATCTCGCAGAATTCAGATTAAAAAACCCCTAATTCAACAACCGTTGTTTTAACCCCATTGGTATTGCTTTAAAAAGGCACTCATCCATACGGCGTAAATTGGGAGAAATTAACGGGACAAAATCCATATTGGCAAGAATATCTTTACTAAGGTCGATATCGGGCGCGATTTCTATTAATAACATCCCTTCTGTCGTTAGCTGAAAAACAGCACGTTCGGTGATATATAACACTTTCTGCCCTTTACGCAGGGCATATTGTCCGTTAAATGTCAGATGATGCACATGCTCGACAAATTTTCGCTGTGTCCCTTCGCAAAAAATTTGGATGTGTCCATTTTCAATAAAAAATTCTTGGTCGCCTGAGGTAAATGTTCCCATAAAAAAGACTTGTTTCGCGTTTTGACTGATATTAATAAAACCACCCGCGCCTGTCATGCGTGAGGCAAATCGGCTAACGTTGACGTTGCCAAATTTATCCGCTTGTGCCATGCCTAAAAAAGCTTGGTCTAAGCCCCCACCGTCATAAAAATCAAATTGTGCAGGTTGGTCGATAATCGCATCTGCATCTGCAACCGCGCCAAAACTCAAGCCCGCCGCTGGAATGCCCCCAATGCCTCCAGGTTCTATGGTCATGGTGAAAGAGTGCAAAATCGCTTCTTCATAAGCAACCGATGCAATCCCTTCAGGTGTTCCAATGCCTAAATTAACGATAGCATTTTCTTGTAACTCAAACGCCGCACGACGTGCCATCACTTTACGTGCATCTAAGTGTAAAATGGGCAACCCATCCGCAATAGTACGAGTTTCTCCCGTATAGTTTGGGTTGTAATACTCGCCAAACGTTTGCGGATGGTTTTCTGCTTGAGCAACGACCACACAATCAACCAAAATACTTGGAATTTTAATCAGTTGTGGGCTTAACATATGACGTGCAGTGAGCCGTTTAACTTGGACAATAACGACACCACCTGAGTTTTTAACCGCCTGCGCAATCGCTAAACTTTCCAAGACAAGGGCTTCATGCTCCATAGAAATATTGCCTTGTTCATCCGCTGTCGTACCCCGTAAAAAGGCGACATGTATCGGAAAGGCTTTATAAAAAAGATATTCTTTCCCTGCTAAATTAACGACTTCGATAATATCTTCTGTGGTTTTACTGTTAATTTTCCCGCCCTCAACACGTGGGTCGACAAACGTATGTAGTCCAACATGGGTAATCGTGCCTGGTTTATGGGCAGCAATATCTCGATATAAGTGAGTAATGACACCTTGTGGCAGGTTATACGCTTCAATTCGATTTTGACGAGCTAATGTACCCAACGCAGGCACTAAGCCCCAATGTCCGCCAATAACCCGTTTAATCAATCCTTCATGTCCTAAATGATTTAAACCACGACTTTGTCCGTCGCCTTGCCCTGCGGCATAGACAAGGGTTAGCTGTTTCGGTTCAGCTGTTTCTAAAAAACGTTTTTCCAACGCAATTGCAAGCTCTTCGGCAAATCCAGTACCGACAAAACCGCTTGTTGCCAATGTGTCTCCATCCTTGATGAGTTTTACCGCCTCGAGTGCGGTCATGATTTTATTACGCATTTTTTTATCTTTATCATGCTGTTTTAATAAAAGTTGACAGACACAGAACGATGATTGACTGCGCTTATTGGTCAAACATATTTTTGCGCATCAACAGATAAACAACAGTCAACACAAAGCATTGTGCTGTCGCTTAGCGGAATACTGTTTTTTATTCAGCATCTGCCATTTTTTTCTGTACACCTACCCCTATTTTAATCCTTAAATGATTTTTTTCTTTAGGAATGTGACTATGCAAACCACAGAATTATCCGTTTTATCACAAGTGCATCATTGGTTATCCACACAGCAACCCGTGTATTTAATAACAGTTTTAAAAACATGGGGTTCTGCACCTCGTCCTGTAGGGTCGTTACTGGCGATTAATGCACAGGGGGAATTAATCGGCTCAGTTTCGGGCGGATGCGTAGAAGGTGATATTTTAGAACGGGTTTTACAGGGAGAATTTAAACAAGTCAGCCGTTTACGCTATGGCGTGACGAAAGAACAAAGCGAACGATTTGGCTTACCCTGTGGGGGCATTTTAGAACTATTATTAGAGCCGTTACAGCATGTTGAACAAGTTGCGCCCGCCGTGCAGGCTTTAAAAAATCGACAGTTAATTCAACGCAATGTTGATTTACGCACAGGGCAAATAACGTGGAAAATCCCGCAAAAAGACAGTGCTTTAAGTTATGATGAAACGCATTTTAGCCAAGTTTACGGCGCGACTTGGCAATTATTAATTATTGGCGCGGCGCAGGCTTCGCATTATTTAGCCTCATTCGCGCTACCGTTGGGCTATCACGTTATTATCTGTGACCCACGGGTTGAGTATGCAAGCAGTTGGCAAGTAGAAGGAACAGAATTCACCCAGCAAATGCCTGATGATGCAGTACTGCACTATATTAAAGATGCTCGTAGTGCAGTGGTAGCGTTGACACATGACCCTAAATTAGACGATATGGCACTGTTAGAAGCGTTAAACTCACCCGCTTTTTATGTCGGTGCGTTAGGGTCTAAGCAAAGCACAGAAGCCCGACGCAGTCGTTTACAAGAATTAGGGATTACTCCCCAAGCCCTTGAGAAATTGCACGCGCCTGTTGGTTTACCGATTGGCAGTCGCACCCCGCCTGAAATTGCCATTGCGATTTTGGCAGAGATGATGGCAATACGGGCGAATTTATTGAACCAAGCGCAAGGCAAAATTCAATTGTTGCGTCAATGTGTGGCAGCTTAAAGATTTATCAGGATTTAAGCGGAGATTTTCCCACTTTTTCTGAAATTGCTATAAAATCCGCTGTAGTGCTTAAAACGATAGGCTAAGTAAATTAGGGATAACTAAATAATATTATGAGTGAATTAACGCCAAGACAGATTGTGAGCGAGTTGGACAAACATATCATTGGGCAGGATGCCGCAAAGCGAGCTGTTGCGATTGCTTTGCGTAACCGTTGGCGGCGGATGCAGGTCAGTGAACATTTACGGGCAGAAATCACCCCTAAAAATATTTTGATGATAGGGCCAACAGGGGTTGGAAAAACAGAAATTGCTCGACGTTTAGCGAAGTTAGCAAAAGCTCCTTTTATTAAGATAGAAGCAACTAAGTTTACCGAAGTCGGCTATGTTGGGCGTGATGTTGAATCGATGATTCGTGATTTAGTCGATATTTCGATAAAAATGGCGCGTGAAGAAGCTGTGCAGAAAATTCGCCCGCAAGCAATGGACGCTGCTGAAGAGCGTATTTTAGATGTGTTATTACCGCCTGCACGTCACACACAGGAAGACAACACCGAGGAGTCTTCAACACGGCAAAAGTTTCGCAAAATGTTGCGTGAGGGTAAGTTAAACGATAAAGATGTTGAAATTGAGGTGAGCGAATCCCGTATCGGTGTAGAAATTATGGCACCACCAGGTATGGAAGAGATGAGCAATCAATTGCAAAGTATGTTTCAAAATTTGTCAGGTGGTCGCACTCGTAGCCGTAAATTGCGCGTTAAAGATGCACTGAAACTGTTGCAAGAAGAAGAAGCCAATAAGTTAATTAATGAGGATGATTTAAAATTACAAGCCATTGAGCGTGTAGAACAAAGTGGCATTGTTTTTTTAGACGAAATTGACAAAATCACGCGCCGTGGAGAAGTCAGCGGGGCAGATGTTTCACGCGAAGGCGTGCAACGGGATTTATTGCCCTTAGTAGAAGGTTGCACCGTTTCCACCAAATACGGCATGGTGAAAACAGACCATATTTTATTTATCGCTTCAGGTGCGTTTCATCTCTCTAAACCTTCTGATTTAATTCCAGAATTACAAGGGCGTTTACCTATTCGCGTTGAGTTAAATGCGTTAAGCGTCAGCGATTTTACCCGTATTTTAACCGAGCCAAATGCGTCCTTAACGGAGCAATATATTGAGTTGTTAAAAACAGAAGGGGTAACGCTGAATTTTACGGATGATGCTATTCAGCGTATTGCTGAAATGGCGTGGCAAGTGAATGAACGCACGGAAAATATTGGTGCACGTCGCTTGCATACTGTCATGGAATGTTTATTAGAAGATTTATCGTTTGAAGCAGCGGATGCGAATCAGGCGCGAGTCGTTATTGATGCGCAATATGTGGATAAACAATTGGGTGAACTCGTAAAAAATGAAGATTTAAGTCAGTATATTCTTTAATGCGTTGAGAGATATTTAATGCGGTCAAGATGGTCAGTCTTGACTCGCTAATCGTTATAACAACATTACCCCCTGCACTCAAAGGGGGTAATAACCAATTAACTTAGTATTAAAAAGTTATTAAACCCAACTTTATTGTGCTAAAGGAGTTACGCTCACTAAATGCTGTTCATTATTCACAATTGTTGTCGTGTAAGCGACACGTTGTCCTTGTGATAAAGAACGACGACCATTTGGTTCTGAGGGAATAATATTGCTAAAGTGTACGAAAATTTCTTCTCCCCCTGCATCAGGAATGATAAAACCAAAACCGCTTTGTTTATCAAACCATTTTACTGTCCCTATCTGCTGAATTTCTGAGTTTGCCGCATTATTCAGGTTGACTGACTTTGTTGTAGTGGCTGAAACGGCTTCCTCTGCATATCCTACCTGCATTAATAATAATCCGAATAACATCAATATATAAAAACGGGTTCTTTGCATTTTACCTTCTCCTAGCGTCAGAAGAAATCTTGTTTATGCAAGCAGAAAACGATGAGTAATGATCACAGTTTACTTTAAGCCTGCTTTTAAAATTTTTTAAATTAAAACAAGATAATAAATTGTTACGATTTTCTTACAAAAGACTTATCGTCTGAATTATGGATAGATATCGCAAATATTGCGCCATTAAAATAATATTTTGTTTTTATTTGAAATAATCCTAAAGCGAGGTAAGGCTAAATACCATAACAAAACGATAAAAGTGTCAAATTTTTGACGTTTTTATCAGTATTTCGTCAATCAAAAAGGAGGGGGTTAATCATTGGCGGTAACACGGTGCAGCTTTGGCAAATAAAGTGACGAACTATAAAGGATTCACTCTTAAAACCGCATAGGGGGATATGCCTAGATAATTCAATGTATTGTCTAAAGAATCAGTAAATTTTGACGTAGGGATAACCTGAGTTCGGCAATATTTATAAAATAAAACAGAGACCTGCTAGGTTTTTAAAACCTAGCAGGTCTGTAGGAACACGCGAAAAGGTTTGAAGGACTGGCAGAGATTACTCTCTTGTTTTTCATCGAGATTCACCCGACAAGATTCAGACAAGCTGTTGTCTTTTTTAAAAAACTCGCCGAACTCAGGTTAAACTAAGTAAACGCACTATAAAACGACGCGAAGGACTGGCAGTCCTAAATTTAAATTAACGCTAGTTCGGCGAGTGGCGAAAACCGTTTAGAATTTTTCAACTAAAAAATGTAGGGTGGAATAGCAAAGCATATTCCACCATACGATTTATAATCTGTTTTTGCTCAGTTTTTGCAGAATTTCAAGGTGGAATACGCTTCGCTATTCCACCCTACAACATTCAAGCTGTTGTCTTTTTAAAAGAATCTCGCCGTACTCGCGTTATTTTAGAAAACTCATCGAACTCAGTAACAATAAAAAAAGCCTTCATTATGTGAAGGCTTTTTTATATAACACTGTAACGTTCAATGATATACTAACTGATTTCTTCCATCATTGTTTGTGCTTTTTGTTTCTGCTCGGCATTACCTTCCGCAAGAATTTCAGAGAGGATATTACGTGCAGTATCATTGTCTTCCATATCTCGATACATTTGTGCGAGGTTAAATTTATCTCCAATATCATCAGACTCTAGATCTAAATCGCCTAAATCACTGTTTAAATCTGTACTGTCCAGTCCTAAATCGTTATCTAAAGAGAAATTTCCTGCATCCATTTCTAAATCATCATTGCCAAGAGACAGTTGAGTATCATCATCTAGTGATAAACTGTTAAGCTCATCACCACTCATGTCTAGGCTAAGGTCATCGTTACCCATATCTAAACTGGCGGTATCGTCTGCGCCCATGTCTAAACTAAGGTCATCGTTACCCATGTCTAAATCGAGGTCGTCACTGCCTGTGTCTAAACTGGCTGTGTCGTCTGCACCCATGTCTAAATCGAAATCGAGGTCGTCATCGTTTCCTGATGTCGCCATTAATCCCGCGCCTAGCGCAGCACCACCAATTGCAGCGGCGGCAACGCCAGCTTTACTTGTAGAAGCAGGACTATCCGCAAAAAGCTCACGGTTTGTATCCAAATCTTGCCACAATGCTTGGGTTCTTTCCCATAAAACCCCTTTACCACCAGTCGCATCATGCAATATTCTTGCTTCGGTCTCAAAGGCATCGACTTTCTTCGCTGCGGTTAAGACTTCTAATAATTTCATGCGGTATTCTTGCTGAGTGGGGTCTTCAGCTAGGGCATTACGTAATAAGTCTTCTGCTTGATCGTAGCGTTCATAAGCGATATAGACATCAACTTCTTCAAATAGTTCATCATTTAAAACGCCTGATGTACTATCTTCATTGGAGATTTGTTGCATTAATGCAGAGATATCTTCCTCAACAGCATCATCAGCCGCTTTTGCGGTTGTAAGCGTTTCAGTATCATCTGTATTATCTTGCTCTTCCGCTTTGAGACGCTCTAACTCTTGGCGAATATCCTCTTCTTCTTGTTCTTTGGCTTTCCGACGACGAGATAATAAGAACGCGCCACCACCTAATAACAATAATCCGCCACCAATCCCACCTAAAGTCATTAAACCGCCAGGTATTGTTTCTTCTACAATATCTAATATGCCTGTAGGCTCAACCGCTTCATCTGTCGCAGTGCTAGGTGTTGTTGCTGTTTCAGCTGTTGAGGTTGTCTCTGCTGTTTTGTTAGCGTCTGCCCCTGCTTCTGCGGTGGGTGTATTTGTTACTGGTTCAGTCGTTGGTGTTGTTGTGGCGGTATTATCAGGTGTAGCGGTGGTTGCCGTTGTATCGTTCGGTACGATAGTCGTTGTTTCTGTTGGCTTGGCTGTAACCGTTGTTTCTGTTGGTAATGTTCCAGTGGGTTGTGTCCCTGCTTGTAAGGTTGAGCTATCAACAGGGGTTGCAACAGTTGGTTTATTCACTGTTGTTTCTACTGGTAAATTACTGGTTGGCGTTGTGGGGTTTACTTCTGTTGGGCTTGTAGTTGCCGTAGTATTCGTAGGTTCAACAGTTGTTGTTGCTGTCGTTGTCGTTTTTACTGTTGGCAATGTTCCTGCTGATGTTGTTGCAGCAGCAGAGTCCACAGGTTTAACAGGTTGACTCAGTTGGGTTTGTAATGTTGCTAGCTGTTCATTTTGCAATTTAATGAGGGTGTTTAACTCATCTAATTGCTTTTTCATCGTAACAATTAAGTCATTATTTTTTTGTAAATCTTCTTTTAGCGTCTTATTTTCATTGCTTAAACGCAAATTTTCTTCTTCTACTCTTGCAAGAGAGGTTCTGAGCGTCTCTAATTCAGCACTTTTGCTGGGATTACCAGCTTGTGCGTTATTACCTTGTTCTAAACCTGCAATGCGAACAGATGGTTCATCCGTTAATTTTGGTCCCGTCTGTGCAGCCGCTGCTTTTAAAGCAGACTCGGGGGCTTTTTCAGGCTTTTTTTGTGTAGCAGCTGGACGTGATGTGCTTGCAGCAGATGCAACAGCCCGATTGACCTCCGCAGGTTTTAAAGTGCCATCAAAATCAGGAACACGTAAGACTTGCCCTGCTTTTAAACGGTTCATATTGCCCGCGATAAAAGCATCAGGGTTTGCGTCATAAATGCTATTCATGTGTTGTCGTAACGAGGTGTTACTTGGCAAGGTACGGCTAGCAATCGATGAGAGCGTATCACCGCTTGTTGTACGGTACTCCCCCCCTGTCACAGTGCCACGTTTGCTACTACTGGAGCTGTTACTGGCTTTACCAGTTGGACGCAATAAGGTTGTCTTATTGGCACTCATGGCTCCAACCGTTGCTGGTGGTTGTGCACTGGCAATTTTAGGTTCGTATAAAGGCGGGTCTAATAAGGCGGTATATTCACGAAGAATACGCCCACTAGGCCATTTAACTTCAACTAAAAAGTTTAGAAATGGCTCTTTAACGGGTTGATTCGTCCTGATGTGAATAACGGCTTGCGTCGCATCCGTTGGTTCTATTTCAAACCGTAATTCATTCAATACGTAGGGGCGTTCAATACCTGCCCGACGGAAGGCTTCCGCAGAAGCTAAAGTAGCTACAAGACTATCTTTGTTATTATCTAATTTTGGAATAGATAATACGTTAATCTTGGCTTTAAACGGTTCATTGAGATGGGAAGTAACATCAATATTACTCAATCCCAATGCGTTGGCGTTAGTGCTGAATAGTATGCTTGATAAAGCTAAGGCTAACGGTAGTTTGCGCGTCATCACGATCTCCTTCTTTTACCTATACCGGTGAGTATGCCCGTGCAGGTAGCGGGAGGCAGTCTTTTTTACTGGGTCGTGTTCGCCGAATGCACGATGGGAATTGGGGCTATGCAGCAATCCCGGTAAGCCTTGGTAGAACAGCACGACATACCTCTCTCAACGTTGGTATTTAGAACTTGGATATATGAACGATTAATGAATAACTGTAGTTCAAAATAAACCTGCTAAAAGACTACAGATTAAAAATTGTATGTCAATATACCAAGTTCTAAGCCATATCTCGAATATACTTTATAATTTACCACTAACTATAAATTATATATAGTCTTTTATTAAAATTTCTGCAATTTGGATGCTATTTAAGGCTGCACCCTTACGAATATTGTCAGAAACAACCCACAGATTTAAACCACGAGGGTGGGAAAGGTCTTCGCGAATACGTCCAACATAAACGGGGTCTTTGCCTGCGGCTTCAGTCACTGCGGTCGGGTATCCACCTGCTTCCCGTTCATCTAACACAACAACACCAGCGGCTTTACTGAGTAAGGCACGTGCTTGTTCCGCTGTAATTTTGTCGCGGGTTTCAATATGGATTGCTTCGGAATGTCCATAGAAAACAGGAACACGTACAGCAGTCGGGTTAACGAGAATTTTCTCATCTTCCATGATTTTTTGGGTTTCCCACACCATTTTCATTTCTTCTTTGGTGTAGCCGTTATCCATGAAAACATCGATATGTGGCAATACGTTGAAAGCAATCTGCTTCGGATAAACTTCAGCAGTAATTGGTTTGCCGTTCAAAAGGGCTGCAGTTTGATTGGCAAGCTCTTCAATAGCTTCTTTACCTGTACCAGAAACAGATTGATAAGTTGCAACATTAATGCGTTCAATTCCGACTGCATCATAAATGGGTTTTAAAGCAACCAGCATTTGAATGGTAGAACAGTTAGGATTAGCAATGATATTGCGGTTTTTATATTGTGCGATGGCGTGTGCGTTGACTTCAGGAACAATCAACGGAATATCAGCATCTTGGCGGAATTGTGAGGTATTATCAACCACAATACAGCCTGCTGCCCCTGCTTTAGGCGCGTAGATTTTAGAAACAGAAGCACCAGGAGAGAATAAGCCAATTTGAACTTTACTAAAGTCAAATTGTTCTAAATCCTCAACCATTACACTTTTGCCTTTGAATTGCAAACGAGTCCCCGCCGAGCGACTGCTGGCAACGGGATATAAATTTCCGACTGGGAAATCCCGTTCTTCTAAAATGGACATCATGGTTTCGCCCACCGCACCCGTTGCACCGACAACGGCAACATCAAACAAACGACGACTCATTTAACAATATTCTCCAAAAAAACAATTTATATTTAGCGTGTTTAGTTGCGCTTGAAATTAAGCAGAAATCAGTCATTAAATTAAAGATGCGAGATGAGTCGCATCTTTACAACTTATTAGCCTTTTAAGGCATTTAAAACGGCTTGGCCCATTTCTTGGGTGTTCACCAGTTTATATTGACTTGTGCTGGCATTGCCTAAAATGTCACGGGTGCGGAAGCCTTGTGCTAAAACTTTTTTAACAGCACTTTCAACTTTATCAGCTAAATCCGCACGACCTAAGCTGAAACGTAACATCATGGCGACAGATAAAATGGTGGCTAAGGGGTTAGCAATGCCTTTACCTGCGATGTCAGGGGCTGAACCATGAATGGGTTCATACATCCCTTTGTTGTTAGCGTCTAAAGAGGCAGAGGGTAACATGCCAATAGAACCCGTTAATTGTGAAGCTAAATCGGATAAAATATCACCGAAAATATTAGTTGTCACAATGACATCGAATTGTTTCGGATAGCGCACTAGTTGCATGGCAGCGTTATCAACATACATGTGGGTTAATTCCACATCAGGATATTGTTTGCCGACACGGGTAACGACTTCGCGCCAGAATTCTGTACATTCCAAAACATTGGCTTTATCAATAGAGCATAATTTCTTTTGACGTTTTTGCGCACTTTGGAAACCAACATGTGCAATGCGCTCGATTTCGCTCTCGCTGTAAACCATGGTGTTAAACCCTTGTTTTTCACCATTTTCTAAAGTGCGAATCCCGCGTGGTTGTCCAAAATAAATATCGCCTGTCAATTCACGCACAATGAGAATGTCTAAACCCGAGACAATTTCAGGTTTTAAAGGGGACGCATCGGCTAATTCAGGATAAATGGACGCAGGACGTAAATTTGCGAATAAATTTAAGGCAGAACGTAACCCTAATAAGCCTTTTTCAGGGCGTAAAGAAATATCTAAAGGTTCCCATTTTGCACCACCAACTGCGCCCAGCATAACGGCATCGGCACGTTTCGCTAATGCTAAGGTTTCAGGGGGTAAAGGATGCCCTTTAACATCATAAGCAATGCCACCGACTAATCCTTCTTCTAATGCAATATCTAAACCATCAGAGGTTTTTAAGACGTTAAGGACTTTTACGGCTTCTGCCATGATTTCAGGGCCAATACCGTCACCTGCTAAAACTGCAATGGTTTGTGTCATTCCAACTCTCTCAATTTATTAATTTCGTTATGTGTTTGGTAAATTTTATGTAGTAATAATGGCTCATATTTATTGAATATTAGCCCTGTTAGCTACTTAGAATAACCAAGCTGCTTTTTGTTTGCGTTGGTTTTCAAATGTGCTGATTTCTGACGCATGTTGTAGGGTTAAACCGATGTCATCTAACCCATTTAACAAGCAATATTTTCTGAACTCATCCACATTAAAGGGAATCACTTGCTTGCTAGGAGTTGTAATTGTTTGTGCAGTTAAATCAACAGTTAAGCGATAGCCTGTCGTTGCAGTAACTTCTTTAAATAGTTGGTCGATGGTTGCATCGTCCAGAATAATCGGCAAAATACCGTTTTTAAAGCAGTTATTGTAAAAAATATCGGCATAACTGGGGGCAATTAAAGTACGGAAACCATAATCTAACAATGCCCATGGTGCGTGTTCACGGCTAGAACCACAGCCGAAATTTTGCCGTGTTAAAAGCACTTGCGCACCCGCATAGCGCGGTTGATTTAAGATGAATTCTTGATTCAATGGGCGGTTAGTGCAATCTTGCCCTGGTTCACCGTGGTCTAAATACCGCCACTCATCAAATAAATAAGGGCCAAAACCCGTGCGGTGAATCGATTTTAAAAATTGTTTTGGGATAATGGCATCGGTATCAACATTGACACGATCCAAAGGGGCAACTAAACCATCAAGTGTTGTAAATGCTTGCATAATAATATGTCTAACAAGTGAATAACGACTAAAAACGACAGGATTAGCCAAAAAGGCTGACCCTATACCAACTAAATCCTTTTATTGCCTTAGGCAACGATGCTGACTTTGGCAAAATTGCGTTTGCCAACTTGGTAAACGTGTTGGGTATTTACCGCAATTTGTAGCGTTTTATCGCTAATTTTTTCCCCGTCAATTTTGACAGCCCCTTGTTGTATCATTCTTAAGGCATCTGATGTGCTAGGGGTTAAACCTGCTTCTTTTAACAAATTAGCAATCGGATAACCTGCTTTTCCGTCTAAATGCAAGGTGATTTCAGGTAAATCGTCGGGAATTTCTTTCTGTTTAAAACGGGCAACAAAATCCACATAAGCTTGTTCAGCCGCTTGGGTATTGTGGAAGCGGGCGACAATTTCTTGTGCAAATTCGACTTTTACATCCCGTGGATTGCCACCTTGTGCAACTTGCGTTTTCCATGCGTTAATTTCTGCCAGTGTTTTAAAGCTCAACAGCTCAATATACCGCCACATTAAATCATCAGAAACAGACATTAATTTGCCAAACATTTCACTGGGGGCTTCATGAATACCAATATAATTCCCCAATGATTTAGACATTTTTTGTACGCCGTCTAATCCTTCTAAAATCGGCATGGTTAAAACGACTTGCGGTTCTTGACCGTAATGTTTTTGCAATTCCCGACCAACTAGCAAGTTAAATTTTTGGTCTGTTCCGCCTAACTCAATGTCTGACTTTAAAGCAACAGAATCATAACCTTGTACTAGTGGATATAAAAACTCATGAATCGCAATTGATTGCCCTGTCGTGTAGCGTTTATGAAAATCATCGCGTTCCAACATCCGCGCAACATTATATTTCGCGGCAAGTTGAATCATACCCACAGTCCCCAATTCATTCATCCACTCGGCATTAAACCGAATTTCAGTTTTTTCAGGGTCTAAAATCTTAAAAATTTGCGCTTGATAGGTTTTCGCATTTTCTAACACTTGCTCACGGGTTAAAGGCTGACGGGTAACATTTTTTCCCGTGGGGTCGCCTATCATTCCCGTAAAATCGCCAATTAAGAAAATGACTTGATGCCCTAATAGTTGAAAGTGGCGGAGTTTATTGATTAAAACCGTGTGTCCTAAATGCAAATCGGGAGCTGTTGGGTCGAAACCTGCTTTAACCCGCAAGGGTTTCCCTCTGGCTAATTTAGTGACTAATTCCGATTCTAATAATAACTCGTGAACGCCTTGTTTAATTTGCGCTAATGCTTCCGCTGCGGTAGCCATGAAAACCTCAAAAACAACGAACTGATTATCTTGATTAGCTTAACATAAACTGCTTGCACTGTTGTGATTAAATGCGCTGATTATCGGCATTTTCACGACATTATTTTCATGCTTTACCTAATGAATGACTTGAGTTCTCAATACAGTTCATTTAATTATATCTGTTTATCGATACTCAGATATAGAGAGAGAACGATAAAGGCAACAGGAAGGCTTTACATTTGTCTATGGTGTAAAACATCAGAAAAGGTTTTTTTACCCCTTTTATATAACAGTGTAATACACTATGGTCTGCATCAATCTTATCAGGAAGGTACTATCAAATGGCAACTCAGCAAGCCTATCAAACACCGAAGGAATTGTTGGAAAAGTTCAATAAGTTGACAACTGAATGGATGGAAGGATTTGGTGCAAACCAATCCCAAGAAATGTTAAAACAGTTTACTAATGCGTGGAATGCGATTGCGACTCAATCCGCTCAAGACCCTCAAAAATGGGTGGAAATTATCACGCAATATCAGCAAGCACAAATGCAATTATGGATGAACGTTATGGGCGCGCCGATTGGGGGCGAACATAAAACCATTGCTACCCCTGACCCAACTGACCGACGCTTTGCGGCAAAAGACTGGGAAGAGCATCCCGTTTTTGATTACCTTAAACAATCCTATTTACTAGCATCCAATTTATTGATGCAATCCGCAGAACAAGCGCAGTTAAATGATGATAATAAGCGCAAATTACGCTTTTATACCAAGTATTTTATCGATGCAATGTCTCCCAGCAACTTTGTAACGACTAATCCTGAAGTGATTAAACAAGCTGTTGAAACTAAGGGACAAAGTTTATTAGATGGGCTTAAAAACTTATTAGCCGATTTAGAAAAAGGTCGCATCAGTATGACCGATGAATCTGCTTTTAAATTGGGCAAAAATATCGCTGTCACCGCTGGAGCAGTTGTTTACGAAAGCGACATCATGCAAGTGGTTCAATACAAACCCACCACAGAAACCGTTTTAGATAAACCTGTTGTTATTGTTCCTCCTTGCATCAATAAATTCTATATATTAGACCTACAACCCGATAATTCTTTCGTCAAATACGCCGTTGACCAAGGCAATACCGTTTTCGTGATTTCTTGGATTAACCCCGATGAAAAACTCAGCCAACTGGCATGGGATGACTACATCGATAAAGGTGTGATTAAAGCTTTTGAAATTGCAAAAGAAATCACTGGCGCGAAAAAAGTCAACGCCGTTTCTTGGTGCGTTGGCGGTACTATTTTAGCCACCGCCTTAGCTGTCTTACATGCCCGTAAAAAACAAGCACTTGTCAACTCTGCAACCTTCTTCACCACTATGTTAGATTTTTCTGATCCTGGTGAGTTAGGCGTATTTATTGACGAAGTTCAATTCATGCAACGAGAATCCCAACTGAAACACACAGGCGTGTTATCAGGTAAAGATTTAGCCACAGCATTCTCCATGTTACGCGCTAATGACCTCATTTGGTCATATGTCGTCAATAACTATCTCAAAGGACAAACTCCAGCCCCCTTTGATATTCTTTATTGGAATAGCGACCCCACCAACTTACCCGCTAAAATGTACACCTTCTATCTACGTAATATGTACTTAGATAATAAGTTAGTACAACCCGATGCATTAACCTTATGCGATGTGCCTATTAACTTACGCAACATCAAAACGCCTAGCTACTTCCTTTCAACCATAGACGACCATATCGCACCGTGGACAACCACATTTACCGCGACTGAATTATTCTCAGGACCTTTAGAATTCGTCTTAGGGGCAAGTGGACATATTGCAGGCGTTATTAACCCCGCGAGTAAAAACAAACGTAACTATTGGACGGGGGGCGAAAAAGGCAAAGGCAGTGCGCACTGGTTAGAAACCGCACAATCACAAAAGGGCAGCTGGTGGAATCACTGGAGTCAATGGCTAAAAGCCCAAGGTGGCGAACAAGTCCCAGCACCAAAAGAGCTTGGCAGTAAAGACCATGCTGTTGTCGAGCCTGCTCCTGGTCGCTATGTTGCTAAACGAATTGAATAAGCCGTTTTAATACATTTATTCAATTTATAAACCTAGTAGATACCTAAATCTACTAGGTTTTTATATAATTAAACCTTGATTAAACTCCGTCTTTTTGCAAAACACATAATTCAGAAAATATTTAATAATTTCAATCTGATACTTAATATATAAGTAATATCACAATTTAATTCCTTTGGAATAGAAACGCGACGGTTTAAAACACATCGCTAATCATCTGCATCATGATGGATTTATGAATACATTTCCGCTACTTGCTATTGAACACCTGAGTTTGACATTCACACACACACAAACAACCGTTGTGCACGATGTGAGTTTCAACATTCATGCAGGTGAAAAATTAGCCCTCGTGGGGGAATCGGGTTCGGGTAAATCCGTCACAGCAATGTCAATTTTACGACTGTTAGACCATCAACAAGTCGCTTACCCATCAGGAAAAATCGACTTCCAAGGCAGAAATTTACTCAAATTCAATGATGCGCAAATGCGCCAAATTCGTGGCAAAGAAATTTCCATGATTTTTCAAGAGCCAATGACAGCTTTAAATCCTGTCTATCCCATCGGTAAACAACTCATAGAACCGCTAATTATCCATCAAGCGGCTAAAAAATCTGATGCAAAACAGCGGATGTTAGAACTCTTAGCACTCACAGGAATTACCGACCCTAAACGCTGTTTTAACGCCTATCCCCATCAACTTTCTGGCGGACAACGTCAGAGGGTCATGATTGCAATGGCACTTGCCTGTCAACCTAAATTATTAATTGCTGATGAACCAACAACCGCATTAGACGTGACGATTCAATTACAAATTATCGAATTGTTGAATACCATGCAAAAAACCTTTGGTATGGCAGTTTTATTAATTACCCATGATTTAAATATGGTTAAACGTTTTGCTGACCGTATTTGTGTCATGCAAACAGGCAGACTAGTTGAACAAGCAAATACAACAGATTTGTTCACACAGCCGCAACACGAATACACACAACATCTACTCAATAGCCAGCCAGAAGCCTTACAAAACCCTTTCGACTATGTGCACAACTCAGAACCTTTATTAGATTGCGAATCAATGAGCTGTCACTTTATTTTGAATAGAGAAGGGCTATTCCGTCCTAAACAAAAGTTTACCGCTGTTGATAAAGTTGATTTACACTTATACTCAGGAGAAACACTGGGCATTGTGGGCGAGTCAGGTTCAGGCAAAACCACATTGGGACTATGCATGTTACGGTTACAAACGGCGGAAGGCGTGATTAAATTTAATAAACAACGCTTAGATGGATTATCCCAATCTAAACTGCGCCCCTTACGTCGCCATTTTCAAGTTGTTTTTCAAGACCCTTATTCCTCACTTTCCCCACGCATGACTGTGGAACAAATTATCGGAGAAGGTCTAGAAATTCACTACCCACAATTACGCCGTCAAGAAAGACGCGAAAAAATTATTCAGATTCTACAAGAAGTTGGTTTAAGTACAGACATGCTACGACGATATCCGCATGAATTTTCTGGCGGACAACGGCAACGCATCGCTATTGCACGAGCGGTTATTTTAGAACCCCGCTTAATTTTATTAGACGAACCGACCAGCGCGTTAGATGTTTCTGTACAAAAACAAGTGCTCACACTACTTCGTGACTTACAAAAAAAGCATAATATCAGCTACCTTTTTATCAGCCATGATTTAAAAGTCATTCGTGCAATGGCACACCGTGTTATTGTGATGAAACAAGGACAATTTGTGGAACAAGGGAAAACCGAAACCCTATTTAACAATCCACAACATCCTTACACCCAACAATTGCTACAAGCAAGTTTATAATAGACAGTTTTACAAATTACGTTGAGCAATGTCGTACATACTGGATGCGTTAAAAAAAGCAGAACGTGAGCGGGAATTGGGAAAAATCCCAAGCATTGATAGCACCTATCCCCCACTGTTTACAGAAACTAACCACTATTCGCGTTGGCTAATTCTGCTTACAGTGATTGGTCTGATTGGATTTATAAGCGTGGCATTTTTTTGGCAGCCTAATAAATTGTCAAATGATATGACCGTCTTACCCACGGACAATTCAAACACGATACCTGCTACGCCCATTGCTCGCCCGTCGGTTGGTACACCCAGTCCACTTGCGCATCAAGCCCAAGTGTCTCGCGTATCCGAAACGGTGCATGATACCGCTCCGCCATCCATGCCAGCCGTATCAACACCACCGACCCGCCCTGTTTCCATACCAGCAAGTCCAGTGGTTGAAACAGCCCCCGTACCAAGCATTGCAGAAGTGCCTCAATACTTGCAACAAAAGCTACCTGAACTCACGATAAATGCGCATGTTTATGCAACCGAGGCAAAACAACGCTTTGTTTTAATTAATGGAAGACGCTACCGCGAAGGGATGTCGATTCAAGAGGGAATGACTGTAGAAGCTATTCGTCCAAATGATGTGGTGATTAACTACCAACAAAAACGCTTTCGTTTATCGATTCGTTAAAATAAAGAGTCGTTTTACTTAAATATCATCAGACAAGTTTCTGACCCTGTTTAGGTACAGCATTTGCCTACTTATTACAATAAAAAACAAGTGTTTTGATATGGATTAAGTCACTATGCATTCACTGTTAGAACGTCAATTACGCAGAGCAGGATTCAGCCCTGATAACTTACCCACCGACCCTATTGTATGGCGCGAATTCCTCAGTCGAATTGAGCGTTCTTACACCAATGCTGACCATGAGCGCGAACTACTTAAACATCAATCAGGTAACACCGAACCATTGCCACCCGCAATGCCCGTGCATCACAGTGACACACTTGCGCTGACAAACAATACAACGCAACAATCTCCCCTATTACAAGACATGGTGCTTGCTCTTAGCAGTGGCGTTTGCATTTTTGATATTACAGGACAAGCCCTTTTCATCAATCCTGCGGCACAACATTATTTAGAAATACAAGAAACGCCACCAACCAGCCAAGCCATTTTAGAACGCTTTGAATTACATGATAGTCACAGTCTGAATAAACACCTGTCCCTAGACGATTTATTAAAACGTCTTAGCAAAGGGCGGGCGTTTTATGACCATAATGCTTACTTACAACAAAACACTCACAAGTTACCCGTTTCCTGTGTGTTTGACCCCATCTTTTCTGCTGCTGAACCTCAGCAAGAAATCAAACAATTTGTACTGCTTTTTGAAGATATTAGCGACTTAAAAAATATAGAAACGGAATTAATCACCGCAAAAGAATCCGCAGAAAAAGCCAGTCAAGCGAAATCACAATTTTTATCCAGCATGAGCCATGAATTACGTACCCCAATGAACGCAATTTTAGGCTATGGCGAATTGCTCAAAGACGACTTAGGCACACCACTCACTGAGTTAGATGATGATTACGTTGTTGATATGCGCCAATATGTCAGCAATATATTACAAGCAGGTTGGCACTTACTCGAATTAATCAATAAAGTCCTAGACTTAACACGAATAGAAGCAGGAAAACTAGAAATTTCTATTCAAGAAATCGAATTATTAGATTTGATTAAAGAATGCGTCGATTTAATTCTGCCTTTAGCAGAAAAACGACATATAAAAATCATCAATGAAACCATCTCACTACCACCACATTTTGCCCTTGTTGACCGTGGGCGTTTAAAACAAGTTATCATCAATTTACTTTCTAATGCGGTGAAATATAACAAAGAAAACGGTAACATCACGGTACGTTTAACGCAACCACAAGTCGAGTACATACACCTATCCATTATTGACACAGGGATAGGATTAACCACAGACCAAAAAGATAAGATTTTTGAACCATTTACCCGTGTTAGTGGGCTAAATCTGATAGAAGGGACAGGCATCGGCTTAACCATCACCAAACGATTATTAGAAATGATGGATGCACGCATCACGGTAGAAAGTGAACCCAATGTCGGCAGCCACTTTCAATTAGAATTGCCCACAGGACAAATTAGCAGCACACATTTAGACCCTGCACAAACACACCGCAAACACCTATTGCTTTATGTAGAAGACAGTCGAACCAATGTCAGCCTTGTTGCACAAATCTTAAAAGCACGTCCAGATATCGCCTTAATGTCTGCCCAAACAGGCGAAATGGGCTTAGAACTCGCCCATCTGCACCACCCTGATATTATCCTGCTCGATATCAACTTACCAGGTATGGATGGCTTTGAAGTGTTAGAACATTTACGCCAAGCAACAGATACACAAGACACGCCTGTCTTAGCCCTCAGTGCAAATGACACTGCGCACAATTTAGAACGTAGCCGTCAAGTAGGATTTCTCAGCTTTATTGTCAAACCGCTAGATATTAAAAAATTTCTCTCTGCTATTGACCATGCGTTAGATTTATCTAAACAAAATAAAGAGAAAGATATTTAACGTGAGTACAATAACTTGAGTTCGGCGAGTTTTATAAAACAAAACAGAGACCTGCTAGGTTTTCAAAACTTAGCAGGTCTTTTTTTGTCTGAATCAGAATTCACAGAATTTTCAGAATTAGCAGAATTAGCAGAATTAAAAACATAATTTTTTATTCTTTTAATTTTCTTGTCTTTTTAATTCTGAAAATTCTGATTCAGACAATCTTTTAATCCTGATTCAGACAAGCTGTTGTCTTTTTAAAAGAAACTCGCCGAACTCAGGTTACAATAATCCTGAAAATCTTGATGCAGACAAAAAAAGACCTGCTGGTTTTAAACCCTAGCAGGTCCCTGTTTTAGCCTAAAAATCTTGAAGCCTTTTCTTTACATTAAAATCTTAACGGGGATCAAACCCTGTCACAATACTTAAATTTAAGGCATTCGCAATATTTTCCCAAGACACCAACTTAAAGTTTTGGTTTTCGTTAGGAACAATATTCCGCCCATCTTGCGCAATAAACACACCACTGGGGAATTTGCTCCCTAATGGCAGGTTTAACACATCTAAACCATCCGTTTCTGATACGCCATCAATACCTGAAACATCATCAGCAACCACTTGGAAACTACCAATATATGCATGATTGCCTGCCCGATCATACACATTAAAAACATTATTACCTTGGCTAGATGCGATTAAATAACCACTTTGTTCACCGCTGTAGTAAATACTCATACCTTCCACATCCGCCGTGATATGTCCACCTGTTGTAACCGTACTATCAATAGACACGCGAGCATTACCGTCACTGGGTTCTGCACCATATTGCCAAATGCCTACATCTTCTTCACCAACGTAGAACTTCGCAGAGAAATCATCCGCCACGCACCCTTCTGTTTGTGAACCAACAGCAAATTCACGCGACATTTCTGCATCAACTAAACCACGACCATTATCAAACACTCGCCATTGTTGCACGATACCAGCGGTGGAGTTGATAAAGACATAGTATTGATTATTAACACGGCTACGGTACATACACAAACCATAAATTTCACCTTGCAAGTTAGCAGGTAAAATTTTACGTGCGGTGACACTTGCTAATTGGCGCGTCTCATTATCAACTTTGTACAAAACAATACTGTCATCGCTACGATTCGTGAACGCCACCAGCGCGATATTTGTACCGCCTAAAGGAAAGTTATAGCGAATATCGACATTATTCATGTCACCATCAGCGACATATTGCAACTCTTTACCATTCAAGTCATAAACGACAAAACCGCCCTGCTTTTGTGTACCAATAATAGTACTCAATGATGGATCAGTCGGATGTACCCAAATGGCAGGATCGTCCGCAGAATCACCACTAGCAGGCACGGGATCGGTTTCCACTTGAGGCAACACAGGCTTAGTATTCGTATCGGCAAAGCCAATCGTGCGTGGATCAAAACTACTATCAACTTGTAAACTCAAATAATTAGCAACACTTTGCCAAGAAACTAATTTGAAATTTAACGGGGTATTGCCGTTGCTATCGTCTTGCGCCACGAATAGACCCGTTGGAAAATCAGAGTTAAAAGCGACATTACTAACTGCGATGCCATTAGTTTCTTCCACAGCACCAACACCATTAACCGCAGAAGCAACCAGTTTAAAACTACCGACAAAGACATTACCTGTAGTACGTTTATAAACTAAAAAATTGCTACTTCCTTGATTAGCCGCGATAAGGTAGCCATCACCATCGCGCCCATATACAATACTTAATCCTTCTAACTCAGTCACGTTGCCAAACGGCTTGGCTAAATCTACCGCAGTACGTGCAATACCGTCTTCAGGTTCAGCCCCATAACGCCACAATGCCGTATCTTCATCAGAGATATACAACGCGGCAAATTCATCATCTGCCACACAACCTGCTGTTCCACCACCAATATCAAAGTGACGAATCAAACTTGCAACTATTTTACCCGCGCCATTGTCTAAAAGTTCCCATTGTTCAATCGCGCCATCACCATCCATCACATAACTATAATACCTATTAGTCAGTGGGCTGCGATATAAACACATACCATCCAAGGAAATACTAGGTTTAATCGGTGCATTAGCATCAGTCACAGCCATTAAAGTACGTGTTTCAGGGTCAACAGCGAATATTTCCAACTGATTATCTTTCTCGTTGGTAACTACAACAATATCCACATTTACGCCATTGAGTGGAAATTGATAACGCACATCGACATATTTAATTTCTTGTTCAGGTAATAGAACTTGCAAACGATTACCTTTTAAATCAAAAATTTCAAGACCGCCATCACTATCCGTACCAAGCACTAAACTATCAGCAGGATTGTCAGGATGCACCCAAATTGCAGGCGTATCCGCGCCACCTTGACTACTAGGCTCAGTTTCCACAGTTGCATAAGGATAAATACGATAATCAGTCAACTTAAACTGCATCATATCAGTTAGTTGCAGATAGGCATCTAAAACAAACGGCGAGAAATCTACCTCAGGAACAAACAAGCTGTTTTTAATAAAATCATAATACGCGGGATTTTCGCTATTACCCGCAGGAACTAAAGCAATAGATTCTAGTGAAAATAAAGAATTAGATAAGTCTGTAAAGCGTAAATCCGCAGAAAAAGACCCTAACGCGGATATGCCCTGTATTTCAGGAATTTTTAATACATTATTGTTACTGTCAAAACTAGCATTCACTGCTAATGCAGAATGACAACCTAAAGCTAGCATGGTGCTGACCGCAAGGGTAGAAAGGGTGCGTAATCTCATAACTCATTCCATGTTTAAAGTGAGGAAATCGAGCGAGATATTCTACGCACTTAAATTGACATAAATGTGAAATATAAAACACAAAAAACTTTTTAAAATAAATATATTAACCTGAGTTCGGCGAGTTTTTTTAAAAAAGACAACAGTTTGTCTGAATCAGAATTTTCAGGATTAAAAGATTGTCTGAATCAGAATTTTCAGAATTAAAAAGACAAGAAAATTAAAAGAATAAAAAATTATGTTTTTAATTGTTTTTAATTCTGTGAATTCTGATTCAGACAAAAAAAGACCTGCTAGGTTTTAAAAACCTAGCAGGTATCTGTTTTATTTTATAAATATCGCCGAACTCAGGTTATATTAACAAATAAAAATCAAGGGGGAGTGGCAGTCCTCTGAGGACTACCACACCTAAACCAAGCCATTAAACTTAGCCCAGTTTAATCCACGTCGTTTTCAACTCTTCATACTTTTCCAAAGCATGAATAGATTTATCGCGCCCATTGCCCGATTGCTTATAACCGCCAAATGGTGAGGTTAAATCGCCTTCGTCGTAACAATTCACCCAAACTGTGCCTGCGCGAATCGCTCTTGCCGTGTTATGAGCCTTGTTAATGTCGCGTGTCCACAAACCCGCCGCTAATCCATAAATCGTATCATTAGCGATACTAATTGCTTCCTCTGCATTTTCAAAGGTTAATACAGACAAAACAGGGCCGAAAATTTCTTCTTGGGCAATCTTCATGCTTTGCTGTACACCGTCAAAAATCGTCGGCTCGACAAAATAACCCCCTGTTTCTGTTAAAACTTGCTGACCACCCATATAAATCTGCGCACCTGCTGCTTTCCCTGCGTCGATATAGCCTAAAACGGTTTTTAACTGCACATCGTCAACAATCGCGCCCATTTTCGCGCTCGGGTCTAATGGATTGCGCGGAAACATGTCCTTGCCAATCTGCTGAATTTTTTCCAGTAACTCATCTTTAATCGACGCTTCTACTAATAAACGTGAACCTGCGGAACACATTTCCCCCTGATTGTAAAAAATTGCAAACGCAGAGGCGGAAGCGGCTTTATCTAAATCAGGACAATCGGCGAAAATAATATTCGGGCTTTTACCGCCACACTCTAACCACACCCGTTTTAAATTCGATTGTCCAGAATATTGCAAAATTTGCCGACCTGTACGGGTAGAGCCTGTAAACGCGGCGCAATCAACATCCATATGTAACGCAAGGGCTTTACCGACGGTATGTCCATAACCTGATAGGACATTCAAAACCCCTTCGGGAATGCCCGCTTGTAGGGCTAACTCAGCGATTCGTAATGCAGTTAAGGGCGATTTTTCCGAAGGTTTTAAAATCACACTATTACCAGCAGCCAAGGCGGGCGCAATTTTCCACGCGGTCATTAATAACGGAAAATTCCAAGGCACAATGGCAGCAACCACGCCGACAGGTTCGCGCGTCACCATGGCTAAAGAACCACTTTCCGTAGGTAATAATTCGTCGTGACGTTTATCAATCGCCTCGCCATACCACGCAATACAACGCGCCGCACCACGTACATCCACCGCGCAACTATCAGAAATTGGCTTGCCTACATCTAAGGTTTCTAATAAGGCTAATTCCTCTAAGTGTTGCTCGATTAATTCAGCAAATTTAATCAACACTTTTTTACGTTTTATCGGTGCTGCTTTCGCCCATACGCCTTTATTAAACGCACGACGTGCACTTTGTACAGCAAGTTCAGCATCTTCAACATCACAAGCGGCAACTTGCGCAAGCACTTGACCTGTTGCAGGATTAACCGTTGCAAAAGTTTGCCCCGATAAGGCATTGACATAACGCCCATCGATAAACGCTTGTGTCGGTAATTGCACACGGCTTGCTAATTGTTGCCAGTCGGTTAAGGTTTTTTCCATCTGATTCATTATCCTTTATAAAAAATGATTATTCGCCCACATATTGCAGGACATAAACATCTTGTGATTGCGCAATTTGAAACAGGGTATTGTGAGCCGTTTCATTACCTTTAGGGAAATAACCGACAATGTTAAACCCCGCAAAGAGTTTTTTAACAAAAGCAAAGCTGTGATAAGCCCCGTATTGATTCGCCCCTTCTTCAGTCGGTTGCCCTATTTTTACAAAACCTGTCGTTGCAAACTCTTGGATTTTCTCTGGTTGTTGATGAAAAGTATTTTGTACATAAAGTTCACCATGTAAGGTGATAAGAATATGTCCACCAATGCGCAAAATACGTTTAAATTCCTCAATCCATTGTTTTTGTGTACCTAACGATAAATGAGTAAACACCGAAATCAGATACAAACAATCAAATTGTCGGTCATGATAAGGCAAGGGCGGATGTAACCCGTTTAATTGACAATGAATCGCTTCAGGCAGATTATTTTGCGCCCATTCAATTAATTGCGTATTTAAATCACAGCCATATAAACGCACATGAGGGCTAATAATATGCCAACCAACTAATAAACGCGCAGAACCGCACCCAAAATCTAATAAAGTCTGAAGTTTTTTAATTTCCACGCCTGATTTTTCTAAATAATGCTGCATGTTGAGCACGGCAGGAATAATCGTATTTTGATATTCTTCAACAAAAGTATGTCCTTGGGTTAAATAAACTAATTCACCACTGGGCATAGGGATTTGTTGCATTTTTTCTTGATAACGGATGAAATTTGGTTTTTGTACCCGTAAATAATTTAAATCGTAGGTAAAAAACGGCGCATTTGTGCCATCAGTAAAAATCACATCAACCTGAATATTCTCCGTGCTGACAGGTAACACAGGCAAGGTGAAGGAAAAACCACAAGTTTGCGCGGCGGGAATTGAGGAAACATAAGTGGCAATATCAGGGCGGGGAATATTGACGGGAAAATGATTAATCGGTGTATTTTCAGTAGAAACCGCTAATTGGGCAATCACCTTTTCGCCGAAATAAAATACCCAACCGCTAAACGTATTTTCGCCGTTTAAATCAAACAACTGATATTTTGGAGATTCTAAACTGTAAATCAGGGGGATTGCGGACGTGTTAGCCGTTGTCGGCTTAGATTGTCCAGAATGGCGGGGAAAAATTTTTTTAAAAAAAGTGCTTAATGAAGTGATTGACATCATGTTTTTAAATCAGTGAGCAACGGGAAATTCTAGGCATTTTAACATAGGGCGCGAGGATTCATCGCACTTGTATCCCTTGCAGGTCTCAGGAGACAATACCAACATAGCGGAAAAAACTTGAAGCCTGACACTTGCATACCTAGATTAAAGACAAGTTAATAGCCTTGTTATCCCCATTCATTACTACAAAACTGACAAAGAACACGCAGATGCTAAAACCAAACCTTATTTTTTTACTGTTTATCATTGTTCCCATGATAGAGATTTATCTCTTAATCACGGTTGGCAATCTTATCGGGATTTTTCCGACAATTTTCTTAGTGATTGGCATGGCTGCAACAGGCGTGTATTTGTTACGAGTGCAAGGATTAGCAACCGTGCAGAACCTGCGTAACAGCCTGACACGGGGCGAAGAGCCAACCGAACCATTATTAAATGGATTATTAATTTTATTGGGTGGTGTTTTACTACTCACCCCTGGATTTTTAACTGATTTTTTTGCCCTATTCTGCTTAGTGCCATTTACCCGTCGCGCCCTGATTCGTTACTTAACTCGTTATTTTACCCAAGCAAATTATGTCACCACGAGTTATACCGTACATACAAACGATAACGACACTTATCAACGACAAAAACCCGCTGTTCTTGAAGGACAATTTAAGCGAGAAGATAAAAACGACTAAATAAACAGCAAGCCCGTTTTTTGCCCGCTGACATTTCCCAATTTTCGCCCGCCTCTTTATACTGCTTTTTTCTCGTGTCCTCATTGAGGACACTTTTCCCATATTTTTGCCTTACTGATTGAGCATGAATAATTTATCTTTTGATTTATTACAAACAACACAACACGGCAAAGCCAGATTGCAAGCCCTAACGGTTGCTGAACAAATCGCTTATATGCCTACCACGCTTGTCGAGTTTAATTCCGCTGGGCGGTTGCTCATTGTGGGCACGGCGGCGCAAACGTTACCCATCGCACAACGTTTAAGTACCTCACTATCCTGTCTAGTGCTGATTACTTCGGGAGAGATTGTTATCCCAGACACGCACGCATTTATTGTTTTAGCAGGCAAAATACAAAGCTGTACAGGATTTTTAGGACAGTTTGAGTTAAGCGTTAAACAGGCAAACACACTTTTTAATCCAGCAACTTATTATAAACAGCCAGCACAATATATTGATTTAATTTTAGATTTTTCTGAAAATTCTTTATTTAGCCGTGAAATTCCACCTTTAGGCTATTTTGCCCCAAAAAATGACTCTGAGGCTTTAGAAAAAGCCATTTTAGATTTGCAAGAAGCAGTAGGCACTTTCGATAAACCTAAATTTTTTAATTATTTACAAAATATCTGCGCTCATGGCAACAGTGGGAAAGTGGGCTGTACTAACTGTATAAATGCTTGCCCGACAGAGGCAATTATCTCCATTGGCGATAAAATCGCGGTGAATCCAAATTTATGCCAAGGGGCAGGCAGTTGCGCGACGGTTTGCCCAACAGGGGCAATTCATTATCTTTATCCTAAACCCAGCGATACACTGACTAAATTACGTAAATTATTAAAAACCTATCACGAAGCTGGCGGAACACACGCTTGTATTTTGTTTTACGACGAAATATTACAAGCACGTTTAGACGAATTATTGCTACAACTCCCTGAAAGCGTTTTACCCTTTTCGGTTGAAGAAGTGGGGTCTGTTGGGATAGAAATCTGGTTAGCCTGTTTTGCCTATGGTGCGGATAAAATTGTTTTATTCACCAAATCCACAACAGCCCCGATGGTTAAAACAGCAGTAGAAACACAGTTAAGTTATGCAATTGCCTTAATAACCGCATTAGGTTATGCAGACGATGCTTTACTATTTACCGCAGACGAAGCCTATTTATTAGAAAAAAATGCACAAATTTCTAAATTTAGCCCCCAAGCCTTTAAATTTGCCAGTTTTGCAGGATTAGACGAAAAACGCACAACGTTAAAATTAGCGATTGAACATCTTTATCAACATGCCCCTCAACAACCTGAGCTTATCGCTTTACCTGAAGGCGCACCATTTGGGGAAATTCATGTTAATTCAGAAGCCTGTACGCTGTGCATGTCCTGTGTTGTCGTTTGCCCTAGTAATGCCTTGAGTGATGGGCAAAACTTACCGCAATTGCATTTTAACGAATCTTTATGCGTGCAATGTCATCTGTGCGAGCGCACCTGTCCAGAATCTGCGATTCAATTACAAGCGCGTTATTTATTCCAACAACGCGAACAAACGCGCTTACTTTATGAAGAACCCCCGTTTTGTTGCATTAGCTGTGGAAAACCGTTTGCAACACAAAGTGTTATCCGACGTATTATCGATAAACTCAAAGGGCATAAGATGTTTCAAGACGAAGTGGCATTAAAACGTTTAGAAATGTGTGAAGATTGTCGGGTGCGGGATTTATTTACGGTGGAGCGGTCAAAATAAATAAAACAAAGACCTGCTAGGTTTTCAAAATCGAACAGGTCTTTTTTTGTCTGAATCAGGATTCACAGGATTTTCAGGATTAGCAGGATTAAAAAGCGTGATTTGCATTAATTTCTTGGTTTAAGGGGTTTAAATCCTGTTAATTCTGAAAATCCTGATTCAGACAAGCTATTGTCTTTTTTAAAAGAAACTCGCCGAACTCAGATTATTGATAACGTCCTAAACGTTCTAATACTTCAATTTCATACCCATCAGGGTCTTTCACAAAAAAGAATTTCGCCAGTAAAGTATCCCCTTCTTTAAATTCCACAATATCACGCGGTTCATAGCCTAAGGCTTTAAAGCGAGAATGTTCTGTTGCAACATCCATCACCGTTACCGCGATATGCCCGTAACCGCTCCCATGCGTATAAGGTTCAGTCCGCCCATGATTGAGGGTTAATTCAAGTTCAACAGGACTTTCTGCATTTCCTAAATAGACCAGTGTAAAATCACTGAATTCTTTGCGAGTGCTCACTTCAAATCCTAATGCTTGTCGATAAAAGGCAATAGAACGGTCTAAATCTAACACGCGAATCATCGTGTGTAAAAACTTTGCCATCAGAAAATCCTCTCATTTTAATTAGTTAAACTGATTAATACGCTATTCGCTACCAGTGGCGATAATACGCACGGGGACGGTAATAATAGTCATAAGGTGCATAATAACGGTCATAATAATGCGGGGAGTACCGCCAATCATCATTATAAAAACCGCGATAATAAGCATCATCACGGTCAATCACCATGACTCTAGGCGCGTATTGTCGAAAATAGGTTTCTTTCGCACTTTCGCTTAAGGCATGGTGACTCTGATATAGGGACTCGAGGGACTTAATTGCAACCTGTGCGCGATTGCGATTTTTTCCGCCAATGTCGGGCAACAATTGTCGACGCAAGGTTAATTCCCCACAACTCAAACGTTGCAGTACGCCATTTTGTATCCGCTGTTGTTCTGCATTAAAAAAAGTACCTGCAAGACTTCCCGCGCTATAACTCGGTATTAGTTGATTTAATTCCGCTAAGGCTTGTTCTATTGTCTGAGGATTAACACAGCGTTGGTCTGTTGCTACTTGTTCCCCTTGCGGGCAGGTACAAGACCATTCTGCATGTAACCCTGTGTTATAAAGATAAAAAAATAGTAAAGTGATAATGCGCAACATGATAAATCTCCACTCGCTTGTTGAATAACGGCTCGCGTTATTTAGCGAACATTCATCAATATGAAATACGAATGAATTAAAAGCGGACTTTTTAAACTAATCATCCGCAATTTTCTCTTTATAACGCAAGCGGATATAACCATTTTCTGATAATAAAATAGCAAATGGTCTTGTTTTCGGAAAATAGGTAAAAACAATCATCATAATGACCATAATCGGCACGCATAAAAACATGCCAACAACACCCCATAAACTCCCCCAAATGGCTAAGGAAAGTAAGATAACTAAAGGACTTAGATTTAAAGAACTGCCCATCATTTTGGGTTCAAGAAAATTACCAATTAAGAATTGAACAACACTTAATGCACTGACAATGATGAGAAAGGGATAAATTGTGTCAAATTGCACAAGTGCCAATAGAGACGGAAAAATAGTGGCAATAATCGACCCAATATTGGGAATAAAATTGAGGAAAAAGATTAAAATTGCCCAAAAAGCGGCGAAATCAACGCCAACCATCCACATAATAAAGAAACTAATCACCGCAGTTAAAATACTCAGTAAGGTTTTAACCCCGATATAAATTTTAATGTCTTCATCAATCTGGCATAAAATCTGTTCAACCGCTTTTTCTTTCTCGGGATTATGTGCAAGTAACCGCTTTAATTTTCTATGAAATGTTTTTTCTTCTAAAAAAAGAAATAAGACATATAAAAAGATAATCCCCGCATTGCCTGCAATATTGGTTAAAGAAATTGCTATCGTAGAAATAACTTGAGGAATATTAATATTATCTTTTAAATTTCCAAAGTTAGGTAATTCGTCGATACCAACCCAAGAGAAAATTTGAATTAATAATTTTTCAAAATTTGCTTGATAAGTGGGTGCAACCGCAATGACTTTTCCGATATTGCTATTAATCAGGTGGATAAATAGCCATGAAAACCCTAAAAACGTTAAAATAGACAGAATAAAGCAAAGAAAAAACGGTAATCGCCATTGTTTAAAATGTAACCAATGATATCCATCTGCTAAAATATCAATCAGATACCAAACAACGATAGCAATCAGTAAAGGAATTAAAATTGCCTCTCCCACCGTAATCAAATAGAAAAACAAGACTAATAAAAACGCCCATAAACTTACCCGTTGTAAAGCCATTTACATACTCCTTTATAAAATACAATATGTTAATTACACTCCCTGATTTTGCTTATCTGCTTGGTGTTCCAACTGCAACAGCGCGTTTACGTGTTATTCCTGAAGATTTTCAAGTGATTGAAACTTTAAGTTTTGAACCCAGTGGCACAGGAGAACATGTTTTTTTACAAATACGTAAACGCAATACCAATACCGATTGGCTGGCACGCCAACTTGCACAATTTGCGAATGTCAAATCATTGGCGGTGAGCTATGCAGGCTTAAAAGACCGTCATGCGGTGACAACTCAATGGTTTAGCATTCATTTAGCGGGGCAAGCTGGTGATAAATTAAACTGGCAAACATTAAATAATGAAACGGTGCAAGTTCTCCAGCAGACACGGCATGAGCGCAAATTGCGTCGTGGTGCATTGCGTGATAACCAGTTTATTTTATGTTTGCGAGATGTAACAGGCGACCATCAGGATTTAGAAAATCGTTTAACCCAACTGGCTGCGCAAGGTGTCCCCAATTATTTCGGCGAACAGCGTTTCGGGCATAATCATCATAATTTGCAACAGGCTGGCACTATTTTGTTGGAACATGCTTCCGTTGCAGACCGTCACCAACGCGGGCTTTATTTGTCCGCAGCACGTTCATTTTTATTTAACTGTATTTTATCGGAACGGGTGAGTCGTCGCTTGTGGAATCAAGCCATGATAGGCGATGTCATGCAATTAGCAGGTTCACATTCTGTTTTTCCAATCAAGGAAATTGAAGCAGATATTATTCAGCGGTTACAGATGTTCGATCTTCATCCTGCCGCGCCGTTATGGGGTAAAGGAGAAAACTTAGCGACCGCTGACGCTTTAGCGTTGATGCAAACTGTTTTAGCCCCTTATAGTGGTTGGTGTGATGGGTTAATTCGAGAGGATTTAACATTAGAATGGCGTAACTTAAGGTTAGTCGTTAATGATTTACAGTGGACATGGTTAGATGCAACAACCCTACAACTGCGTTTTCATTTGCCTGCGGGTTCATATGCGACAACTGTATTACGTGAATTAGTCATTTCTGAGGAATATTCATTTGAAAATTAATTGATTATGCTTAATGACTAGCAAGACTCTTTTCAAGATAAAAAAAGCTTAGTATAATGCCTAGCTTCAAGCAGTTCTTAAAAAGTGCCGACATAGCACAGTGGTAGTGCAACTGATTTGTAATCAGTAGGTCGGGGGTTCAAATCCCTCTGTCGGCACCACTTATTTACACCATCTTAGCTGTTTCCCTTCTCCTTTTTTAACTCTCTTTTTTCCCTGTATTTAAGCATTTTGTCATTAATTTTTAAATCAGTCGTTCTAAAATTTAGAAAAACTGTATTTATTTGTCTATTTTAAATACGTTACCATATTTGTTTTTTCACTAACTTGTTGAAGTAAGCATTAAGCATTTATTGGATGTGATACAGTACAGTGCGCAATTTATCTATGATTTTATAATCAAAAAATCGTTTTTTATTTTTCTGCTTGTACGGAGTTATTTTCCTATGAATGACATACCGATTAATCGTTCAGCATTAAAAGAAAATTTGCAGAATGCGAACACGTGGATGCGTGGTGCGTGGATGCTGTTATTTATCATTGTGTATGAAATTGCTAGTTTTCTTGTTGTTTTATTTGCAATGATTCAATTTGTTTTTTTATTGCTGGCGGGAGCACCACATCCTATGTTATTAGGGTTTAGCCAGCGTCTAAATGCTTATATTTACCAGATATTAACTTATTTAATTTACGGAACAGAAAGCCGTCCTTTTCCTTTTTCTAGTTTTCCACAATTAGAGCCGATGGCAAGCACGCCCTTGGTAGGAACGCCAGATTTTAGCCAAACACAGCAATTTATCCGTAATTATCGTTTTTGGCTACGTGGATGTTTTATTGTGTTATTTGCCTTAATTCACTTTTTCATATTGGAATACGTGTTATACGGCATTATTTTTTTCCAGTTTGGCTCTATGTTACTGATTGCAAGCGTTAATGATGCGTTGATTCAAGTTGCGAAAATGGTATGTGCCTATGTGTATCAAATTCTCAGTTATATCACATTAAATGCAGATGAAAAACCCTTTCCCTTTAGCCGCTTACCTACTTTATAGCCATTATGTAGAGGCTTAGATAATGTTTCATTTCGCGCCTGATAGTTTTTTTCACGCCTTATCTGATGAAACACGACTGCGTTGTGTTGTATTACTTGCACAACAAGGGGAATTATGTGTGTGTGAACTAACTTGTGCATTAGGATTGGCACAGCCGAAAATTTCTCGACATTTGGCTATTTTAAAGTCGGCAAAGGTCTTGCAGGATAGACGAGCAGGTGTGTGGATACATTATAAATTGCATGAGCAACTTCCCACATGGGCAAAAAATATCTTAATGGAAATTGTGGGCGGTCTGGCTACACAACTGCCTTATCAAACAGACAAACAAACCTTGTTAGATATGCCTAATCGCCCACAAGTGCTGGTTGTCTGTCAGCGTGAAAAGAGCACATTATGAAAAAACGCCGTCATTTTTTCTATTTGTTAATTGGGGTAATCGCTTGGTTAAATGGGTGCGCAACCTTGTCATTAGAGCCTTTAACGCCCGAAATTAACTTAACTAATATTGAAGTGGGTCAATTAGGCTTTTTTGAACAATCTTTTGCATTACAATTGCAGGTTAAAAATCCTAATAACTTTCCTTTACCTATCGTCGGCTTGCAATACACTTTAGAGGTTAATGGTAAACAGTTTGCGACGGGTAATAGTAGTGCAAGCACCTTAATTCCAGCCTTAGGCAATAAAGCCATGACAGTGGAAGTTGTGAGTAATCTCAATCAAATTCTGGCGCAAATTAAAGATTGGAATCAGGGCTTGTCGAAAACCTTAGATTATCGTTTGTTCGGTGGGATTCGTTTATCTGATTGGATGCCGATTTTGCCATTTGAACGGACGGGTAAAGTGCCATTAACCCTTAATCGTTAAACCATTGCCCGATAGTCACTCGTTCCTGTCCTTCTAAATCGTGAATTGTTGATACATGTTTAAACCCTTGTTGTTGCATTAATATTCTTACCGCTTCACCTTGGGTATAACCGTGTTCTAGCAATAGCCAACCTGCATTTTTTAAATACAACGGTGCTTGTTGTATCAGTTGGCGAATATCATCAAGTCCCTCATTGCCTGACGTTAATGCCGTTCTAGGTTCAAAACGAACATCCCCTTGTGTTAAATGTGGGTCTGTTTCTGCGATATATGGCGGATTAGAAACCAACATATCCATGCTTTTTGGGACTATTGCGTTTAGCCATGAAGCACAGAGTAATTTAACATTATTGATTTTTAACCGCTGTACATTCGCTTGTGCAATACAAATTGCATCTAGTTGACAGTCTATGGCAACAATCAACGCAGCAGGGCATTCCTTTGCTAAGGCAATAGCAATTGCACCGCTCCCCGTTCCTAAATCAGCCAGCACAGGGTTAGAAAGATGATTTAAATGCTCAATCGCTTGTTCAACTAACGTTTCAGTTGCGGGGCGAGGAATTAAGACAGCAGGTGAAACTAATAAATCTAAACTCCAAAACTCACGATGTCCTGTCAAATAAGCAATGGGTTCTCCTGCGCAACGACGTGTAATAAGTACCTGAAAATACTGATACTCAGTATCAGATAACAGCCGATTTGACCACGCAATTAAATAACTGCGTTGCACACCTAACACTTGCGTTAATAAAATATCCGCTTCTAAACGGGGGCTTTCTATGCCTGCTTGTTGTAAAACAGGGACGGCCTGCTGTAAGGTTTGTTGAATGGTATAATGCACCCTAAATCCTCAATAGAATCTTGAAATAAGCACCCATCATGTTAAAGCCTTTTCTTCTAAATCGTCAATTATTCAACTTATTAACTCTGCTTTGTTTAAGCATGGTTTTAACAGCGTGCGGGTTTCAATTACGTGGCACGATAGGCTACCCGATGAAAACGGCTTACTTACAATCGGAAAATGCCAACCGCATCACCACAGAAGTAACCCGTTTATTACAAGATAACGGTGTAACCGTCACTAATAAATCAGAAGATGCCGAAATTATTGTTATTTTACGCAATGAAATTATTGACAGACGGGTCTTATCTGTCTCTGCGATTACGGGGCGTTTAGAAGAAATTGAACTGAATTTTCGCGTTGAGCTAGAAGTACAGAATGCAAAAGATAAACGTGTATTACAAGATAAACAAGTCGTTAGTCTCTTAAGAGATTACAGCTTTGATGAAACAGCCGTATTAGCAAAAGATACAGAAGAACAAGTGATTAAAGAAGACATGTTCCGTGATGCGACGGCACAAGTCTTACGTCGCTTACAAATGCTAAAAATGCCCAAATCCTCTTAAGTTAAACAATTCACTTAATAAAAAAGCTATTTTTCTGTTTTACAAGCCCCATCAAGTCGGTAGAATCAAGCGACTACAATCATTTGTAGTCGCCTCTTCCCCTCTTTACTTAAGGAGATTATATGCAATTCATTCAACGTGTTTTATGCTTAAGTTTCCTATTGTTCGCAAGTGTCGCTTTTGCCGAACAACGTGCATTACTCTATCCAGCCACTGATAAACTCTCTCCAGAATTACAAGCCATTGTCACCGAAGCGCAAAAACTTGACCGCCCAACTGTTGCTTATGAACAGTTATCCCAAAAAACCCGTTATTACGTGCGCATTGCGCCACGTAAATACGTGTTAGATGCAAACAATCAATTATTAGATTCCGCCATTTTAAGCACGAAACCCATCGCTTTTATTACAACGCCTGAAGGGATTTATGGCAAATCGTTATTAACGATTTATTTAGATATCGGCTATGAAGCTGAAGACATTATCCACTGGCAACAAGATGTCCCTATGGTCGCCATTCTCTTCCGTTATCCTGATGACATCAGCTTGTCTGAAGTCACCAATGGCGAATTATCCGCAACTTGGCGTAAACAAGTGATTATCCCAACTTGGGACAATATGTTTACTTTATTTAAAAATTTCGCCAAAGATGCCACGATTGATGCAAGCAAGAAAACAGAAGGGGATTATTCTCCCACTGCCTTCTTCTTCCGTACCGAAGAGAGCAAAGCCTTTGCTTTAGGTTATCCTGATGCTGGCAAAGCACGATTAAAAACGGTTTCTTATGCAGGGATTAAAGCCTCAGGCGGTGCAGATTGGGCTTATCGGAGTTTATTAGAACAAAAATTAAGCCTGTTTGAACATTTTCGCGGTACAGGACGCACGCAAAATGAAATTGTTGACCCTACAGGAGAATTACACGAGAAAGGCTTATTCGAATTTGTCGCACCCAATGCGAAGTTAAAAGAATTGGCTGAAATTGCGATTGTAGATTTAGGGACGTTGACCTTGCAAAATGTGTTAAGCGCGACCACACCTAAATAACTCGTTTTATTCAACGCGCTTTTAACTTTTAAAAATAAAGACCTGCTAGATTTTGAAAATCTAACAGGTCTTTTCATTTTAACCTGAGTTCGGCGAGATTCTTTTAAAAAGACAACAGCTTGTCTGAATCAGGATTAAAAGATTGTCTGAATCAGAATTTTCAGAATTAACAGAATTTTCAGAATTAAAAAGATAAGAAAATTAAAAGAATAAAAAATTATGTTTTTAATTGTTTTTAATTCTGCTAATTCTGAAAATTCTGTGAATTCTGATTCAGACAAAAAAAGACCTGCTAAGTCTTGAATATTTAGCAGGTCTTTTTATTTTAATCACACAGCGAATTTAGCTTAACTATTTTGCCCTGCTAAATATAACCATGTAGAAACAACAGTGTCAGGATTTAACGACACACTCTCAATACCTTCATCCATTAACCAACGGGCTAAATCGGGATGGTCTGAAGGGCCTTGTCCACAAATACCGATGTATTTCCCTGCTTTACGGCAGGCTTGAATTGCTAAGTGTAACAGGGCTTTAACGGCTGGGTTACGTTCATCAAATAAATGCGCAATTAAGCCTGAATCACGGTCTAAACCTAAGGCTAATTGGGTCATGTCGTTTGAACCAATAGAGAAACCATCAAAATATTGTAAGAAATCATCGGCTAATAAAGCATTAGCAGGTAATTCACACATCATGATTAAACGTAAGCCATTTTTACCACGTTCTAAACCATTTTTCGCCAGAATATTAACGACTTTACGCGCACCTTCTACGGTACGAACAAAGGGAATCATCAGTTCTACGTTGGTTAAGCCCATTTCATCGCGTACTTTCCTCATGGCTCGACATTCTAATTCAAAGCAATCTTGGAAAGATTCAGCGATATAACGTGACGCGCCACGGAAGCCAATCATGGGATTTTCTTCATGGGGTTCATAACGGTCGCCACCGATGAGGTTAGCGTATTCGTTAGATTTGAAGTCGGATAAACGCACGATAACGGGTTGTGGGTAGAAGGCTGCCGCTAAGGTAGAAACCCCTTCAGCTAGTTTCTCCACGTAGAAATCGACAGGGCTTGCATAGCCACCGATGCGCTCTTTAACCTTGTTTTTAACCTCTTCAGGTTGTTCTTCAAAATTTAACAAGACTTTGGGGTGAATACCAATCATGTTATTGATGATGAATTCTAAACGGGCTAAACCAACGCCAGCGTTAGGAATTTGCGCGAAGTCGAAAGCGCGGTCGGGGTTGCCGACGTTCATCATAATTTTGAAAGGTAATGGGGGCATGGTTGCCGTATCGGAACGTTTGACTTCAAAGGCTAAAATACCTTCATAAATCAAGCCTGTATCGCCTTCCGCACAAGAAACTGTGACTTCTTGCCCACTCTTTAAAATTTGTGTGGCATCACCGCAACCGACAACGGCAGGAATCCCTAATTCACGGGCAATAATAGCGGCGTGACATGTCCGCCCCCCGCGATTGGTGACGATAGCGGCGGCGCGTTTCATCACGGGTTCCCAATCAGGGTCGGTCATGTCGGTGACTAAGACATCGCCCGTTTGAACTTGGGACATTTCCTTAACATCTTTAATCACGCGCACTTTACCCGCGCCGATTTTTTGCCCAATACTGCGTCCAGTGACTAAAATGTTACCGCTTTGTTTTAATTCATAACGTTCTAAAACATTGCTTTTGGTTTGGCGACTTTTAACCGTTTCGGGACGGGCTTGAACAATATAAACTTTGCCATCTTGTCCATCTTTTGCCCATTCAATGTCCATAGGACGCTGATAATGTTTTTCAATGATTAAGGCTTGACGGGCTAATTCTTCTACTTCAGCATCGGTTAAAGAGAAGGTTAAACGTTGTTCAGCAGGCACATCAATGGTTTTTGTGGCTTTGCCATAGTTTTTATCATCGCTGTAAATCATTTTAATTAATTTACTGCCACGATTGCGACGCAGAATAGCGGGCTTGTTGGCTTGTAATGTGGCTTTATGCACATAGAATTCATCAGGATTTACCGCCCCTTGTACGACGGTTTCACCTAGCCCATAAGCAGCAGTGATAAAGACGACATCGGGGAAACCTGATTCTGTATCGAGGGTGAACATTACCCCGCTCGCGCCGATGTCGCTACGCACCATGCGCTGAATCCCTGCGGATAAGGCAACATCGCTGTGTGCAAAACCTTGATGCACGCGGTAAGCAATGGCGCGGTCATTGAATAAAGAGGCGAAAACGTGTTTAACGGCTAATAAGACGTTATCCAAGCCACGCACGTTTAAAAAGGTTTCTTGTTGACCTGCAAAGGAGGCATCAGGTAAGTCTTCAGCCGTTGCGGAGGAACGCACTGCAACAGAAATTTCCCCGCCTGCTTCTGCCACCATTTCTTGATAAGCCTTAGTAATGGCTTCTTCTAAAGGTTTGGTTAAGGGGGTATCTATGACTTGCTGACGAATTTCTGCACCCACTTTGGCGAGTGTATCAACATCATCAATATTTAAACTTTGTAAGCGTTCATTAATATGTTGACGCAAGCCGCTTTGTTCTAAAAAATCAACAAACGCCGCCGCCGTTGTGGCAAAACCACCCGGCACTCGCACGCCGAGTTTTGCGAGATGTTTAACCATTTCACCGAGAGAGGCATTTTTACCGCCGACTCGATTAACATCATGCATACCTAAAGACTCAAACCCGATAACGTACTCTTGCACTTGCACTGCTGAACTCCCTCTGCAACCAGCCGTTGCGAATAATGTAGAAAAAAAATGACAATTTTATACTGAAAGTGTATTTCCATCTATATTGGTGGTTATTTATAGGGTTTTTCTTGTTTTATTTATAAATTCGTGGGTTATGTAATAACAAAATCTGCCGAAATCCTGTGAGAGCCGTCCCTGTTGGATATGACAAATATGTTACTATCCACATTCATTCACTTCTTCTCTTTTTAATTTCTAACATGAGCAAACCTAAACGCCACGTATTCTTTGTTTCTGATAGTACAGGTATTACCGCTAGCACCTTAGGTAAAAGTTTATTAGCCCAGTTTGAAGACAATGTCGAGCTTGAGTTTACGACGATTGCTTTTATTCAATCCATTGAACAAATTGAAGATGCCGTCAAAAAAATTAATGAATATGCGAAAACTTCAGAATATCGCCCAATCATTGTTGCAACATTGATTGAGTTGGAATATCGACATATTTTAACCAAAGCAAATGCTTTAGTAATTGATATATTTGGGCAATTTATTCAGCCTTTAGAGCTAGAACTAGGGCTTAAATCTTCCCATGCAATAGGACGGACACATAATTATAGTCGTGGAGAAGAAACGCTATCTTATTATAATCGGATTGAAGCTATTAATTTTGCCTTGCAACATGACGACGGTGCAAGTATTAAACGCTATGAAGATGCGGAAATTATTTTATTGGGCGTTTCGCGTTCTGGAAAAACACCTACTTGCTTGTATTTAGCGATGAATTTCGCAGTTACAGCGGCAAATTATCCATTGGTAGCAGAGGAACTCACAGAAGGATTGCCACCGATTTTGCGCCCTCATCGACATAAATTATTTGGTTTAACCATCGCACCTGAAAACTTGCAACGCATTCGCCAACAACGTTATCCCAACAGTAGTTATGCCTCGCTAACCACGTGTCAAATAGAAGTGCAAAAAATAGAAGCCTTATTCCGTCAGCTTCAAGTTCCTTATATTAATGTGACACATACCTCGATTGAAGAAATTTCTGCGATGATTTTAAAGCAAACAGGTTTAAAGCGGTTTTTTAAATAACCTGAGTTTGGCGAGTTTAAAAAAAAGACAACAGCTTGTCTGAATCAGAATTTTCAGAATT
>NZ_JH600071.1 GCF_000245015.1 Beggiatoa alba B18LD
GGGCGCGTAACAGGCGCGTCCATTCGGCATGTCTCAGTGGGCGCGTAACAGGCGCGTCCATTGTGCTTAGGTTCTTACTAGCCAATTAAACGCGGGTTTATAAAACTTGCGAGTTTTCACTAGATATGAGTTTTTTAAAATCAGATTTCGCTACGCTAATTATTTTTTATACGTACTATCGCGTACTTATCCACACTATAGCGGATAAGAACACGCATAAAACGGCGAAATAGTGGGGGGTAACAGTTCTTAAGCTGATTAAAAAGCACCTAAAGAAGCGCATTTATAACGGTTTACAGCGTTTTCTGTAACTCATTGAAATTGAAAAAAACGCGAATTTAACCCGCTTTTCTTGTAAAAAATATTCGTTTTTTTGAAAAATCACTATTAATTTTCGCCATTTAATTCTTTATAGGTTCTTTCACAACACTGCTTAAGCGGTCGTCTTTGGACGTGCAAACAGTGAAAATTTATCGATTTTCCACAAAATTTGTCGGTCGTCTTGTCGCTTTTTCAAAAACCTTTATCAATAAAATCAATTTTTTAATTCTTAAAAAAGCGACATTACCTGTTTTTGTCTGTCGCTCAAAACGACAAACGTCGACTTTTTACACTTTTCTATACTTGCCTACGTTTTCGCGCAACCAAGTATTTGCAACTTGCCGTCCTATATTAGATTTTTTAAGCACGCTTTCTTCATTGTCATAGCCAGATTGATACTGCTTATCGTACTCACTGGCTAACTCGACTTTTTCAGCATGATTTAAATTAGCTGTTTGTTTTTCCCAGAATTTTAAATCTGAGGGGTAAAGTTTAATAGGACGTGTGACGGGTAAGTGATGGCTAGTGATGGTCAGTGACGGTCTAACCTGTTGATTATTATCAAGTGACGGACTTGACGGACTTTTTGGAATTACTCCTATAGGAGAGTTAGAAAATTCAGGATAGATTACATTTTCATTATCTCGCGTGTAGTAATTACTAGAAAGTCCGTCATTTTCGTTAAGTTCATCACCCACAACGATTTTATCCGTCACTAGACCATCACTTTTTATATAAAGTTCGTCACTAGCCATCACTAATTTAACCCCATGAATTTGTGCGCCCTTGTTTGTTTTACGTTTTTCGACACCTTCCCACTTAAGAATATTCTTAAGAACATCAACAGCTTGATTGGTGAAAGTATTGTGTGCAACGGGTTTTCTGCCTGTGGATTCACACCACACTACGTAAGCAGGGTATAAATGAATATCTTGGTTAAGATATTTGGTGTAAGTGATGCGTTCTCCTAGTTCATTTTCAGTCGTAACAACTTGTTTATTAAGAACACCAACTTGCACCATAGCATTAACGCAATTTTGTGTGTTATCAGCAAAAAATTCTGCTAATGGATTAACTGCTTTTAAATTATCCATGCTTTGCATTTGCATGATTTCACTTGCGTTATTTTGGCTTGTTAGATACTTAACCTCGTCGCTGGTTAATTCCATAACCCAATTAACAATGCCTGAACTTTCGGCAATTAATTCGTCTCTAAGATGTTCATTTCTAACAGGTTGGTTATCAAAACGAATCAGTATCCGCCGTCGATGTAATCCGCTCGAGTTATCAGTTGTTTTAATCGGCTCATTACCAGTTACGATAACCATGCCATTAAACACGCAATCAGGATTATCCTGTTTGTGCATCAATCTGATTGGTAAGGTATCTTTACCCGTTAAACGCTTAAACATCTCTACCGATTTAGCAAAAGAATTTTGGTCTGCAAAATAAGCGAGTCTCTTGTCGACTAACTTGGCAACCTCAAATTTATCTTCTTCAAGTGTATGAAACGATGTAGATTTATGATTTTCAATCCCAATTAATCCAATAACCACATCACCAAATGTCGACTTTCCAGAACCGCCCGCACCAATTAGTTCAAGATAACGCTGTAAATAAGAACGTCCAAAAATAACCGCGTTAATATAAGCACGTAGCACTTGCACCACGTCGTTATGCTTAACGGATTCAAATAGGAATTTTTTGAATTTTGGACAATCTGCACTTGCTGAATAATCATGTGGTATTTGCCAAGTCAGCAAGTAATCAGGTGAATGAGAAAGTAGCGTTTTTGTGTTGATATTAAAAACGCCATTTTTGAAGGGAATCAAATGATTATTGAGTTGTGTAGAGAAGTCTTTAATGCAGTTCTTAGATAATACAGACAATGTACCGTCTAACCATGACTTGCTGAATTCGCCCCCATTGGTATGTGCATTAATCCAGTCAATTAATAAATGGGCTATATCTTTTACTATTTCCCATTTACCGCTTTTGTAAACTCTAAATTTTTCCAGTACCTTATCGTAACCTAAAGAAAAACCAGATTTAGCTAGGATTACCAGTGCAGATTTACCCATAGCCAATAATTCACCGTCGTTTAGCAACAAGTTAGTTGCAATGTTCTCTACCGTTGCATTATCAATGTACGGCTTAATTGCTTCTAAACCAGACTCGATATGTAAATCATTAAAATCTGTACCACTATTAGATTTAGGATAGGCAAGTTTAAAACCCGTATTTTGGCAGACATTCAGGGCTTTATTTAATCCCACATTCTCAGAATTATTAATGTCATTGTCTGCACAAACAACAACATTAACAGCATGTTTTCCTCTAGTGGTAAGCCAAGATTTTAAATTAATCGCAACATTGCCAAGATTGCCCGCGTCTAAAGCACACAAAACAGCGTAACCCGTCGCAAGGTGTATGCTTGCACCCGTTGCGAATCCCTCACAAATAGCGATATTTGGGGCTGTTGTGTAGTCACCAATGGCAATGAATCCACCGCGCTTTTTTAAGCCTGTACTAAAGCGTTTATCGCCATTGTCATAAATACGCTGTAAACCGCGTTTATTACCCTCAATATCAGTTACTAATAGGGCTATATACTTGCCTAGCTTATCGTTGCTAAAACGTAATTCTATAGGCAATTTAACGGCTATCTGCTTACGATTTAGATACTCACTAATACCCGTTACAGGCAATTTATCAAACTTTGTTAAGTCGCTGGTAACTGTTGATTTAGTGGTTTTTGATGTGGATATAGGAATGGTTTGTGTAATGGGGTTCTCAGCCTGTAAAGGCTGTTTATTGAGTTTAAACGCTTCCCATAACTCTTTTACGCGGGTAGTGCTTTGATATGTAGATTTACCATTTTTAAAATGGTTATAAAGCACGTTTAAAACGGGTTTATTGCGCTGTATGGTTTTTGTTGCTTTGTAACCCGCTTTACTGTTTGCGGTTTTTCCGTTGACTGATAACTTTATGAAATCATCAGTGTTACAAGATAATGCGTTGATTGTATCGTGATTATCTGCACTTGCTTGTTGATTTAACCAGTTAAGCGCGTGAGTACAAATATCTGATTCTATAGAAAGTTGGTTGTCAATTAACCATTGTTGATAATTCATAATAAATCCTTACCTGAATTAACTCATATTTGAGCAAGTAAGGAATTGCTTAGTAAGCATTTATTGCTTTATGTAAATATTTACAAGTATTTAAAAACATTTACATTTACTCTATTCTATTAAACGAGGGTTTTATTACCAGTAAAACCCTTGCTTTTTCGTATAAAATTGAGTTATAATAAACACTTAGTTAATAAAGCAATTCCCCTTGCTTAATACGAATTTTTTAGAGTCCATGCCCTGAATTGATTCCTCGAAAAAATGCAATTCAGGGCTTTTTTATGCCTATTGGAAGCCAGCATTTCACGGCTTAACACAAATATTCTTCAATTTCTTTAAGAAAATTAACGTGTTCATTTGTATCGTTGGGTTTAATGGTTACGGGGTTAATACCTGCGGGGGCGCAACCACTTTTATAGTAAAAATCAATAGTTAAGTCGTCGTTTGGCTTGACGTGCATCAAGTCATTCAAGCTAATAAATTCGTTACCAAGTCTTAAAAACGTATTCATAGTTATAGTCACCCTGAATTGTTACCATTTACGCAACCATTATTCTACTATAAAACGTTATAAAATAAGAAATTTAATTATTAATTTATACATTTAACGGCAAAAATACGTAAAAAAAAGTTAAATCAGAAAAGCAAAATTTAAATTTTAAAAATTATAAAAAACAGTAATTTAAATAATAATGAGAAAAATTAAATTTTTGAAAAATGAAAAAATAGAAACGCAAATTTTTTATATAAACATGTATAACATGATTATTTTTGCTGTACTTTTTTAAACATAAAATTCGCATTTTATATTTTTCTGCAACAAACCAGTGTTATTTTTTGGCTTATTTATTGCGACTAAATAAATAAATAATAAACGTTTGATTATAATTATAAATTTAATTATTTAAAAAGTAATAAAAAAATAGAAGTGTCCCACAAAGTGACACAAAATGACAAAAAAGTGTCCAAACGTTTGGACACTTTCAAACTTACTAAAATGAATCAGCAATGATTTTTTCAATTGCTTTTAGGTCATTTAGTGCGAGTGCTACCACGTGGGCTATACCGTCACTAGCGAATACTGTTGAACCAGATAGACAAGATGAATCCTGAATATTAGATTCGTTTAATCTATTGCAAGCTGTTTCAATGAGTAGCAACTTTGCACGCAAGCCAAAAAACGAAGATTCTGTACTCAATTCGAGTTTTGTGTGTCTGGCTTTTTTTCTCATTCTTTACCCCCTTTTTGTAAAGAAAAAACCAATTTATCAACAAGTTCATTGGTTTTATCGGCTAAATTCGCTACCGCTTCGGCTGACTCGTTGTTTTTTTTCTCCCTGACGCTTCTACCTAAGATTTCCCAACCCATACCGATACAAGAAATCTTTATAACTTCAATATTTTGCTGAATATTAAAGATTAAACCTTCGATTTCTTTTGTAACCATACATCCCCCTTAAATGCACCCGCTCCAAGTAAGCGGGCGCGGTTAAATGCCTAGCCTTTAGCCCGTTTAAACTTATCGCGTTTAGCCGTGCCACAATCAGGACAATACTTTTGCCACACGGTACGGGCTTTATAATCATTGCCACATTGCACGCATTGATAAGTTTGCCCAACTACTTTTTTACCGCTTGCATCATGCAAGGGCGTATCAAGCGGTGTGTTCTCAGTGGTGCAAGCCTCATTATTAGCCGTATCAGGGCTTGCGTTATGCAATGCGTTACGCATTGCGTTATGCACGGTTGCATCATGCAAGGGTGCATTATTCAATGTGCTTTTTTTTTGGCTATCATCAGCTAGACGCGGGCTATCATCATGCTGATTGCCTTCATTGGTTAGCTGTTGATTGCCTGCACTTGGCAATTGAGCATGATGATGATTAGGTTGTGTATTGACCTGATAACCTGTTGCATGATTCATTGCATAATGCACAGGGCGCGTGGATAACTTAGAAGCAAACAGCAAAACAAGCGCGGTTAAGACTTCATACGCAACAGCCGAAAAAGCGAGAAATAGCGATTGCATTAAGGAAGGGCTAAACGAGACTAAGCGGGCTTGCGTGACAAATAAAGGATGTACAAGGCTATCGCTATCAGTCACCACACCAGCCGATTTCATATCGGTTAATGCTTGCGTTTTAGCGGTTAAAGCAAGCTGATACTGATTGAATTGTGAGACAACACCACTGTGTTTATTAAAGTCAGCAAGCAAGGGCTGTATTTGACTACATGCTTCAATAGCCCGCGATTTAAATTGATTACCGTTCTTATCAGTCTTTGGCGTGCATACCCCGTCGTTATAAGACATATACCCGCTGTAACTGCTAATAATGCCATTGATACGCTGTTCAATATCATCAATCACTGCTTTAGACTCATTAACCACACTTTCATCAATCGCAAGCGAATCAATCCGCTTATTAGCCTGTTCTAAATCATTCTTAGCAACTTGTGAGGCAATACTATTTTTTGCGGTTTCCTGCTCAAAATGGGCTTGTGAGTAAGCCATAAAGCCTAAGTGTGTCTGTGTGCCAATAGTGAAGCAAACAGACAACCAAATAAGCCATGCAACAATAGAAAGAGAACCATAACCCGCTTGTTTCAAGTGATGACTCGCAACGGGTAAAACGCCACTGAGAAGCGAGAAGAAAAAACCGAATGCACCATAAATTGCTTTTTCGAAGGGCGTGACTGCAAAAGATTGATATAGATAGATAGCCGTAGCAATACCGACTAACAGCATAGCTACACCAATAACGTGCAAAGCTGGTGCAATGGAATTGTTAGGGCTTGCGTGTATTGCGGGATATTGATTAGTATTTGCGTACATATCTGTAAGCTCTAAAGTGAAGTTTAATAAACCACAATGAGCAAACAGACAGCAATAGAAATATAAACAATTTCAATTGTTTATAGACGTAGATGTGCTGTATAATTTTCATAGTGTGCATACTGTTTACGCAGTGTGGACAAAGTGCTTATTAACGGGGCTCAATCCGTTCTTAAGCGCGGGCGCGGTGTAATTTATTGCACCGCGTTTTTATATTACTGCTTTTTAATCATTAGTGTCTAGGGACACGCCTTTATCTTTGGCAATACGCATTAATTCTGCCATTGCATCACCTTTAAAAACGCCCTCACTCTTGGCTTGCATAGCCAATTCACCCCAATATCTATCTTCAATTGCTGTTGCTTGTTTATTTATGGTGTTTGGCATAATTCTGATTTTTATAAGTTTCAACAGCCTTGTGATTATCAAGGTTTATTCCTTTTTCAGTGGCGATATTCAGCAATTCTGCCATTGCATCACCTGTAAAAGGTTCATCATTTTCAGCTTGTAAAGCGAGTTCACCCCAATATTTATCTTCAAGGGCGATTAATTTGTTGTATAAGTCTGATGAAATTAGCACAGCATGTTGATTGCCACTTTTTTCAATAAAAACAGGCTCTTTTATCGATAAAGTAAGATAACGTCCTAATCGTGTTTTTAATTCAGTTGCGTTAATTTGCATATACACCCCCTTGCAATAATTTCAAATATTTGAGTTTTCTAGCTTTTTGTAAACTTCGTCATCATTACGCTTTCCAATAACAACAATCATAAGTTCACTTTCATCATGTCTAAAAACAATGCGATATTCACCTACATCTTTACGCATTAACTTATATTTTTCATAGCCTTTCAATAGCTTAATGTCATGTTGATTAGGGTTTAAAGCTAACTCAAAGATAGCACTTACTATTTGCTTATATTGTTTTGCGGGTAATTCTCTAAATGAATCAATAACTTTTTTTGTTTTAAAGTTTATTTTTAGCATAATTGAATTCTGTATTGAGATTTAAACATTATAGCTATTTTAGCTAAAATAGCTAATTAATGTCTGTTGACCTGATACGTATAAAGTACGTATCAGCTTTTCGTTATCTAACACGTTATAAAAACTACTTATCCTTATCAATAACGCCGTCTTTACCGTCCGTTAATCCCCCTAAACAAGCAAGAATCGTTTTTAATCCCGTAATTTCATTTACTGGATAGCGTCCTTTACCCTGCATATAGGAAAGCATTTTGTGTTTAATGACTACCAACTGATAAGCATAAATCTCTTTAATTGTTCTATGGCTAAAGTCTTTTAACTCGCTATCGTTGTTAAATATAGGTATTTCTACCTGTATGTTATCCTCACGCCCGTCGATAATCGCCTGCATATCATCATCAGATAAGCCGCTTACAACCCCTGTTTCTCGCTTCTCACCCAACCCGTGTTTATCAGCAAAACGTTTTACTGACATATGGGATATATCCATATCTAGCGATTCTTTGCACCAATCAGCAATAGATTGATAACTATCACCCTGCAAAATTTTCGCTTCAATCGCCCCCCTATGGGGGGAAGTCTCAATTTTTAACGGTTTCTCAGTAGCCATTTATGCACCCTTACCCAATGACATATTTTTTTCAATCTTTGCAATTAAGCGGTTATGATTCGCGTCAATTCCATGTTTAACATGGTGTTTATCTAACATGGTTTGATTTTCAGGATTATCAAACCATGATTTGATAGCGACATAAGAACAGCCTAACTCTTTTTGAATCCATGCGCTTGATATATAACGCTTATTAACGAATACGGTTTTATTGCCAAGTAAAACGGTAGCGTTATCAGTTGCGTTTAAATCCATTTGTTTCTTGACAAGCTCTTGAATACGTAAAGTATTTTGCTCATTACGGCTTAACTTTTCCGTATCGTTCTCTTTTTCAAGAGAACTTAAAAGGAAATCAAGCAATTCTGAATCACTAGAAATATTTGCGCCTACTTTAACGCCCGCTAATTTCTTAGCATTTTCAATGCGTTGTTTAAAACTTTCGGCAATTTCTGCGTTACGGGTGGAAACTCTGAAAATATCAATTGCTTTTGTTGACATGATAAAACCCTCTAAAGAAGTGATTAATGGCTTACTATGGAAACAATTATAGCGTAGCACTATATTACTGTCAGCAACAATATAGTGCTATGATTAAAATTATTTCTCTAAAGGGTTAAGCATATATTGCATATAGTTTTCTGCTGTTTGCTTTGTGGCGTGTCCTAATACATCAGTTGCAAAAGTATTTAAAACCGATAAGGGCGCGTGCTTTCTTTGTGCGATATGTACGTAAATGCTACGTAACGCCTTAGCTTCTAAATGATTAAAATCAACAAGGCTATCAATAGACTGATTAATAGCGCGTTTAATATGTCCGTTTAAATTGCGCTTAACCGCTTTATTGATTGCACTACCAGTTAAAGAATTAACTTCATTTTCTGATTTATCACTTAACGGCTTCATAGAACGGACTTTATTTAAAGCCGTTACGATTCTATTGGCATTCACTAAAACAGGGATAACGAAAGAATCGCGGGCGTTATGGACTGCCACACCACAACGGGTATTTTTTAATTGACCTGTGAAAATAACATGACTTTCATCAACATAATCAAAATTTGCGCTTTTAAAAATCTCTGTTGACCGTCTGCCAGTCAAAAGCATTAAACCTGTAGCGATGT